>NZ_JAPPSO010000003.1:0-450007 GCF_036571585.1 Rhizobium sp. 268
TTGTAGCAAAAGCAGTTTCTCAGATTCGCAGCCCCGATGCACCCCTTACTTTGAGAGATTCGGGCTAAGCCGACAAAGGGATCGAAGACGGCGTCTCCTGATTTTGTGAACCGATCAAGCAATGCCGACACCAAAGCGCCGGGAAACCTTATTTCATCGCCGTTCTGAAAATCCGGCAAGGGAAACTGATGTCGGTTGGAGACCGTCAATAATTCTGAAATTGTCACGGCAAATTTCCTCCGCAGGCAACTGCCACCGGACACAGTTCCTCCGATGGGACCATAGGAAAAAATGCTGGTCAGTTACGCACAATATCAGAGAGCCACGTCAGATGACGTTGCCCATCCGGCACTGAGTGCAATTAAAGCTGCTAAAAAGGAAGTGGCGCACCCGAAGAGATTCGAACTCCTGACCCCCAGATTCGTAGTCTGGTGCTCTATCCAGCTGAGCTACGGGTGCGTGCAATTGCGGCGGTGCCGCTTGCGTGGGCGATCCTCTAAAGCGTCCTTCGGGACAATGCAAGAGCATTTCGGAAAAAATCACGCGTTTCATAATTTGCGGCCGCGGCTTTCGAAATCCGGTCACTTCTCAAGGTGCGTCCGGCTGCGGTAATCCTCCAGCGAAACCGGGCGATCGGGAATCTCGATGCGGAACTGGGTTCCCACCGTCGGTTTTTCCACCAGCGCGATCGTGCCGCCATGGGCGAGCACCAGCTCGCGGGCGATCGTCAGGCCGAGGCCGGTGCCGCCGGAGCGGGCGGAGCCGCGGAAGGCGGCAAACAGGTTCTGGCGCGCCTTCAGCGGCATGCCGGGGCCGGTATCATCCACAGTGATGCTGACGACGCTGCCGACGCGCTGGGCGGCGACGGTGATGCGCCTGACGGCGCCCGGGGCAGCCTCGCCCGGCGCCGTCAGCGCCTGCAGCGCGTTGCGGCAGAGATTGTGGATGACCCGGAACAGCTGCTCGCCATCGGCATCGACCTTGAGATCGGCGCCGATCTGCTCGGTGAATTCGATGCCGCTTTGCGGATCGATCGCCAGCATGTCCTTGACGTCCTGGGTGAGTTCCAAAAGCGGGATATGGCGGCGGCGCGGGGCGGATTCGCTCGCCTTGCCGTAGGACAGCACCTCGGTGGTATAGCCGACGGCGCGGTCGATGGTGCGCAGGAGCTTCGGGGCGAAGCTCTTGACCATCGGATCGTCGACATCGACCAGCCGGTCCGACATCAGCTGCGCCGAGGCCAGGATATTGCGCATGTCGTGATTGATCTTGGAAACGGCGAGGCCGAGAGCGGCGAGGTTCTTCTGCTGCTTCAGCGTCTTCTGCAGCTCCATCTGCATCGAGGTGAGGTTGCGGCCGGCAACCGCCAGTTCGTCGCGGCCGCCCTCGCCGATATAAATATGCGCGGGGTTTTCCGGATCGGAGGAGAATTGCTGCATGCTGCCGGTCAGCCGGCGGATCGGGCCGATCAGGATGCGGTTGATCGCAAAGAAGATCAGCGTCGCGGTGAAGAGCGAAATCAGCACCGATAGCAGGAGAACGTTGCGGGAATAGGCAAACATCGCGGTGCGCAGCTGCCTGTCCTTCATCACCACCTCGACGCCGGTATTGGTGTCGCCGACCGGGCCGTAGACGCGGATCATCCGGCTGCCGCCGAAGATCAAGGTGTCGAGCGCATCGCGCATCGCCGTTGCCGGCGGCACGTCGGTGAGATCATAGGCTTCATCGACGGAGGTCGGCATATCGGTCGTCGCCAGGAGCCGCGAGGTGCCATCCTTGCGCAGCACGATCGCCTTGGTGCCGGTGGCCTCGAGCGTCTCCTTCTGCAGCGCGCGCGGCAGCTCGACCGGCTGCAGCCCATCGATGACGATGGCGGCGGCAGCGGCCGTGTTCAGCCTGTCCTCCAGCCAGCGTATGCGCATGCTGGCGACCGAGGGGAAGAAGATCAGGATTTCAGCGAGCATGATAAAGAAGACAGTCAGCCAGAGCAGCTTGCCCGACAGTCCGCCGAACATACCGGCAGACGGGCACGGCGCCCTTGCGGTCTCGCCGGTCGCGGGGGTTTCGGCCGAAGGATTGTCGCCCTGATCTTGTACCGGCATTTTTGTCTCGCCCGATCGGCAGCCTTCCAGCCGCCTTCACCGTTGGAGCTTTATATTAGACCAAAAGGCTCCGCTTTCAAATCTTTGCGAGCAGCGTCATGTCGTCACAAAGAAACGCCGCCCGGAGGCGGCGTTTCAAAGCGCATGATCGATAACAGATCAGAACTCTTCCCAGCTCTGATCGGCGGCGGCCGTATTGCCGCCGAAGGCGCGGGCGACCTTGGCGATCGCCCGGCGGGCGGGCGAGGCGACCGGCCTTTGCGGCTCGTTGCGGACAAGCGCCACCGGTGCCGGCGCGTCATCCGACAGCCTGAAGCGGGATATGAGGCGGACCAGCCCGCCGGCCTCGGCCGAAAGCCTGTGCGTGGCGGCGGAGGTCTCTTCGACCATCGCGGCATTCTGCTGGGTCACCTGGTCCATCTGGTTGACGGCGGTATTGACTTCCTTCAGGCCGGTCGACTGTTCGGTGGCAGCCGTGGCGATCGAATGGATATGATCGTTGATGGCGATGACGCGGGTGCCGATTTCCGCCAGCGCCTCGCCGGTCGCCTGGACGAGTTTGACGCCGACCTGGACCTCGTCGCCCGACTTGGTGATCAGCGCCTTGATGTCCTTGGCGGCCGTTGCCGAACGCTGGGCGAGTTCGCGCACTTCCTGGGCGACGACTGCGAAGCCCTTTCCGGCCTCGCCGGCGCGTGCCGCCTCGACGCCGGCGTTCAGCGCCAGCAGGTTGGTCTGGAAGGCGATCTCGTCAATGACATTGATGATTTGGCTGATTTCGCGCGAGGCCTGCTCGATGCGGCCCATGGCTTCGACGGCGTTGCGCACGACGACCCCGGAAGCGCCAGACTTGTCCTTGGCTTCGGAGACCATGACGGTTGCTTCATGCGCCCGCTCGGTGGAGTTCTGGACGACGGCAGTAATCTGGTCGAGCGCTGCCGATGTCTGTTCGAGGGCGGCCGCCTGCTGCTCGGTGCGTTTCGACAGGTCGTCGCTGGCATTGCGCAGCTCGGCGGTGTTGCCGTTCATCGCCTCCGTCGTCTCGCGCACTTCGCGCATGGTCGCCTGCAGGGTGACGAAGGTATTGTTGACGTTCTGCTGCAACTCGGCGAAGGCGCCCTGGAAGCTGCCGCGCATCGTCTGGGTCAGATCGCCTTCGGCAAGGCTTGCGATGACGCGGCGGGTTTCGCCGATGCCGGCATCGACGCTCGACAGCAGCGTGTTGATGTTGCCAGCGAACTGGTTGAGGTTCTCGTCCTCATAGTCCTTGTCGATGCGGTGGCCGAAGTCGCCGGCCGCAGCCGCGGCGACGACGACGGACATGCTCGACTGCAGGTCGTCGCTCTTGGCGCGCATCGCCGCCTCCTGGGCGTTCAGGCGCTTGACGGCTAGGCCATTCGCCTTGAAGACCGCAACGGCGGCGGCCATCTCGCCGATTTCGTCCTGGCGTCCGGCAAAGGGAACCTCGGCTTCGAAATTGCCGCTGGCGACCTCATTGATCGCCCGGGTGACGCGCTTGATCGGGCGGCTCAGATGGCTGGTGCCGATATAGAAGCCCATGCCGATGCCGACCGCGATGCCGATGCCGGTGATGCTGAGGACGAGCATCAGTACCCAGGTGCGGAAGCTTTCGATCTCGGTATTGACGGTTTCGAGCGCTGCCTTGTCGGTGGCGACGACCGCGTCGATTTCGGCTTGGAACGCCTTGCGGTTGGCGCGGTTGGCGTCATTGTTGCCCTGGGCGCTGGCGGCCTCGGGGCCGACTTCGGTGCCGAGACGGGCAGTCTCCATACGGAAGGTGCGGAATTCCGCAGCGCGGGCGACGAGCTTGGCGAAATCGCCCTTCTCGTCGTCCGGAACCAGCGGCGCCCAGCCCGCGATAACCTTGTCGATCTCGTCGAGGCCGGCCAGCAGGCCCTTGGCGAAGTTCGGCGTGTCCTTGATCGACTTGGCCGCATAGATGCCGCGCGCTTCCATGACCACGGCCGTGACGAAGCGGTTGAGGCGTTCGCCGGCATAGGCGCGGGCGGCAGCCTGCTCGTAAGCCGTCAGGTTGCGATTATATTCGTGCATGGCCGAAAGCGCAGTTGCGCCGATCAGAAGCGCCACCGCGCCCATCACGCATACCAACAGATTAATTTTGCCGCGGATCTTCAATGCTGTCTCCTGAGGTACGCCACTGCCTGGAAAGCAAATTCCAGCCGATGACCTGAATATCGGCGAAATTTATTAAAGTTAGATTTCCATTATTTACGATTATGGCTGGGGAAATTATCCATGTGGACCCTGGCCGGGACGCACAAAGCCCTGAAAACCGGGCGATCGGTCTGCCGCGCCGACAAATCACAACCAGTCGGCGCAGATCGAATTTATTAATACCGGAGTGCGAAAATACTTGCCGAGCTGGTGCTTGCAGCGAAATTATCCGGTATAATTGACTTTCACCGGCTTCATCCCTATAAGCCGCCGCACGTCCGGTCACTCAGCCTTTTATGGCCCGCCCGTTCGAAAAATAACGCTCCTTGCATTATGCAAATTCAAGAAGGGCCGCACTCCGCGGTGTTTAAATAAATGAAGCGTACCTACCAACCATCCAAGCTTGTTCGCAAGCGTCGCCACGGCTTCCGTGCGCGCATGTCTACCAAGGGTGGCCGCAAGGTCATCGCCGGCCGCCGCGCGCAGGGCCGCAAGCGTCTTTCGGCTTAAGGCCGGGTTGCCCGAAAAGAGATGGCGGGCGAATTGACGACCAATAAAGAAAAACACGCTGTCGGGCGGCTGAAAAGCCGCCCGCAGTTTCTTGCCGTGCGCGAGGGCGAAAAACGCCGCGGCGGCCTCTTTCTTCTCGAAGTCCTCGACCGGAAGGAACCCGACAGCCAAGCCCGCGTCGGATTTACAGTCACCAAAAAACATGGCAACGCGGTTGAACGCAACCGCATGCGCCGCCGCCTGAAAGAGGCGGTGCGGCTTCATGCGGGGTTTGCAATGCAGCCCGGACACGACTATGTGGTTGTCGCGCGCAGGGACGTGCTTGAGGCGTCCTTCAAAGAATTGGCCGCGGAACTGAAATTTCGCGTGGAAACCAGGCCGAAACCCCGGCGCTCCGGAGACGGACGCCCCAGGAACGTATGATGGAAAAAAACCGCAATTACTTCATTGCGATCGCTCTCTCGGTGCTGATCGTCCTCGGCTGGCAGTTTCTCTATATGAATCCGCGCATCGAGGCCCAGCGCAAGGCGCAGGAAGCCCAGAAGGCGCAGCAGAAGACCGAACAGGTGCAGCAGCCCGCAGCCAACGGCGCGGCGCCGGCCCCGACGAGTGGGACCGCCCCTTCCGGTCAGGCCGTCGCCACGGCAACGCTGGAACAGGCGCTGGCAAAGAACCCGCGCGTCGTCATCGATACGCCTGCGCTTTCCGGCTCGATCAACCTCGCCGGCGCCCGGCTCGACGACCTGAAGCTCAAGGGCTATCACGAGACCGTCGACGACTCGAGCCCGACCATCACCCTGTTCAGCCCGGCGGAAACCAAGGGTGGTTACTTCACCGAGCTCGGCTATATCGGCAGCGACGCCACGGGCAACGTTCCCGGCGCCTCGACGCTCTGGACGGCGCCCGAGGGCGCCAAGCTCACCGACAAGACGCCGGTGACGCTTTCCTACACCAACGACAAGGGCCTGACTTTTACCCGGACGATTTCCGTCGACGAACGCTACATGTTCACCGTCGCCGACAAGGTCGAAAATACCGGCCAGGCTCCCGTATCACTGTCTTCCTACGGCCGTGTGACGCGTTACAACAAGCCGACGACGCCCTCCGTCTACGTGCTGCATGAAGGATTCATCGGCGTCATCGGCGATGACGGGCTCGTCGAAACCAAATATACCGCCGCCGAGAAGGAAGCCGTCATGCCGCCGAAATCCACCGGCGGATGGCTCGGCATTACCGACAAATACTGGGCCGCGACGATCATTCCGCCGCAGACCTCGGCCTATGAAGCACGCTTCTCGCATTTTGCCGATGGCCAGCCGCGCTATCAGGCCGACTACAAGGACGATGCCTTCACCGTTGCGCCCGGCCAGTCGATCGAGCTCAAGAACCTCGTCTTCGCCGGCGCCAAGGAAGTGCCCGTCATCGACGGCTACGAGACCAGCTATTCGATCCCGAAGTTCGACCGGCTGATCGACTGGGGCTGGTTCTATTTCATCACCAAGCCGATGTTCAAGCTGATGGACTTTTTCTATCGCTTCTTCGGCAATTTCGGCGTGGCGATCCTGTGCACCACCATCGTCGTCAAGGCGCTGTTTTTCCCGCTCGCCAGCAAGCAATATGCTTCGATGGCGAACATGAAGCGCATGCAGCCGAAGATGGAGGAGCTGAAGGCGAAATTCGCCGATGACCGCATGGGGCTGCAGCAGGCGACCATGCAGCTCTACAAGGAAGAGAAGATCAACCCGATCGCCGGCTGCTGGCCAGTGGCGCTGCAGATCCCGATCTTCTTCTCGCTCTACAAGGTGATCTACATCACCATCGAGATGCGGCACGCGCCGTTCTTCGGCTGGATCAAGGACCTTTCGGCCCCCGATCCGACGACGATCGTCAATCTGTTCGGCCTGCTGCCCTTCGAAGCGCCGACCATTCTGCATCTCGGCGTCTGGCCGCTGATCATGGGTGTCACCATGTTCCTGCAGATGCGCATGAACCCGACCCCGCCCGATCCGACGCAGGCGATGATCTTCAACTGGATGCCGCTGGTGTTCATGTTCATGCTGGCAAGTTTCCCGGCCGGCCTGGTCATCTACTGGGCCTGGAACAACACGCTCTCGGTGATCCAGCAGTCGGTGATCATGAAGCGCCAGGGCGTCAAGGTCGAGCTGTTCGACAATCTGAAGGGCCTGTTCCGACGAAAAACGGCGCCGTCGAAATGACGCAGCTGCCTATTGCCGCAGGTTAATGTGCTACAGCAAAGCCCCGCTCCGACGGGGCTTTTCTGTTCGTATCGATGAGCAATCACCCTGCGCCGACGCGGCTTCAACAAGCGCGCATGGAAAGCTCGATATCTTCGGAAAACGGCGTCGACATGTAACCGCGGCCAGGCGCGCGCACGTGGCCGAGGTATTCCGGGCAGGCGTCGGCATCGTCGGCGATGACAATCGCTCCCTGCCGGAGGCGGCCTTCCAAGATGTACAAAATCTCCAGATAGAGCGACTTTGCACCGTCCATCAGGACCAGATCTATGCTGCCGGGAAGATCGGCGACGAGGGTTTCAAGCGCATCGCCCTGCCGAAACTCGACGAGATCGGCAAGCCCGGCCGCCGCAAGGTTCTGCCGTGCTCTGGAGATCTTGTCGGGCTCGAACTCGGTGGTGATCAGCCGGCCGCCGCCGTTATCGCGCAATGCGGCGGCGAGATAGAGCGTGGAAATACCGAACGACGTGCCGAACTCGACGATCTCACGTGCTCCACTGGCGCGTGCCAGCATATAGAGCAACTCGCCGGTCCGGCGCGACACGGGCAGCCACAGGTCCTTTATCAGGCCGTAGAAATTGCGGTATTCCGTCTTGCTGTGGAAGAGGCGATCCCGCTCCTCCCGCGACAGTGCCGCCAGGCCGGGGCTCGTCGCCTTGTCGGCCTGTTCGAACAAATGCTCGAGCAGCGGCGCGAGCGGTGAGGTCGTTAACGTGGTCATGGCAAATCCTTTGTCGAGAGCGTTGTTGTGCCGATCGAAAAAATACGATTAATTCGTCGCATTCGCTAATCGCATCCGGGAGCCTGGAAATGGCCGATCGCCCAAGCCCTGAAATTTCCTCACGAAAACAGCCCAAACAGGCGCGGTCGAACGAGCTCGTTTCGGCCATTCTGCAGGCTGCTGTTCAGGTTTTGGCGCAGCAAGGCGCGCACCGCTTCACCACCGCGCGCGTGGCTGAGAAAGCAGGCGTCAGCATTGGGTCGCTCTACCAATATTTTCCGAACAAGGCGGCGATCCTGTTTCGGCTGCAGAGCGACGAGTGGCGCGATACCACCGGTCTTCTGAGTGAGATCCTCAACGACCGATCGGAGCCGCCGCTTCGCCGGGTGCGCAGATTGGTTCAGGCTTTTATTCGCTCGGAGTGCGAAGAGGCCGCCGTCCGTGTGGCGCTCGGCGACGCCGCTCCGCTCTACAGGGATGCGCCGGAGGCCCGGGAGGCGCGACAGGCTGGCGATCCGGTGATCGAGGCGTTCCTGAGGGAGGTGCTTCCCGCCCTCCCTGAGGCAGCCCGCGTGCTCGCCGGCGACGTTATGATGACAACCCTGACGACCGTCGGAAAGGATTTCTCCGAAAGACCGCGGAAAAGCGAAGACATGGAAGCCTATTCGGAGGCGATGGCCGATATGCTGTGCGCCTACCTTGTCAGCCTAGGCGCGCGATGAGACGCAGAGCCGTCGGCCGCAGGGAACCGCAATGGGCTCTGTTAACCGCCTCAAAGCTTGACATCTCCCCTCAAAACCACGAAGCCCGGTGAAGAGACAGAACCCGGAGATTGCAGAGCCCGCATGCCCGAAACCGAAAAGCCGCTCTTCGGCCACCCATGGATCTTCATCCGCGGCGTACCCTCGCTCAATTTCCTGCCGCCGGAAGGGCCCCTGGAAGTGGCCTTTGCCGGCCGTTCCAATGTCGGCAAGTCGTCGCTTATCAATGCGCTGGTCGGCCAGAAGGGGCTGGCGCGCACGTCGAACACGCCGGGGCGAACCCAGGAGCTCAATTATTTCGTTCCGGATGGCTATTCCGGCGAAAGCGGCGACATGCCGCCGATGGCGATCGTCGACATGCCCGGCTACGGTTATGCGCAGGCGCCGAAGGAGCAGGTCGACAAGTGGACCAAGCTGGTTTTCGACTATCTGCGGGGCCGCGCGACGCTGAAGCGCGTCTATGTGCTGATCGACAGCCGACACGGCATCAAGAAGAACGACGACGACGTGCTCGATCTGCTCGACAAGGCGGCCGTCTCCTATCAGATCGTGCTGACCAAGACCGACAAGATCAAGGCGCCGGCCGTGCCGAAGCTGCTTGCCGAGACCGCGGAAAAGATCCGCAAGCGCCCGGCCGCTTATCCCGGCGTGCTGTCCACCTCGTCGGAAAAGGGCGACGGGCTGGACGATCTGCGCCAGGCGATCGGCGAAACCGTCGGCGTCGCCCGCTGGAAATAGAGCGGCGCTAGATGGTTCAGCGCTCGCCGATAGCTGCGGCAATGTTCGGCGACGCGCGAATCCGGCCAGTTCCGAAGCTCCTTCCCACATTTTCGGATCCGCGGCTTTTCAGTCGGCCGAGTCCCCATTTGGTGCAAAGGCTACCGACGCATCCGAAAGTTGAATCGACCATCGATGAAAAACTAACGGTTGACGACGCGGGTCCGTTGCGCTACATGACAACTATCGAATTTTGCTTGCTGGCTTGGTTATCGCGCGATTAGCACCGCGGCCTGAACGAACTTCCTTTCAAAAATCGCTATCACCATCCGTATCGCCCTGGCGCTGCGGTTCTTCAATATTGCTATGAAAGGGTTCATCATGACCACTGGCACCGTTAAATGGTTCAATTCCACCAAGGGCTTCGGCTTCATTCAGCCTGACAATGGCGGCGCTGACGCCTTCGTTCACATCTCCGCCGTCGAGCGCGCCGGAATGCGCGAACTCGTCGAAGGCCAGAAGATCGGCTTCGATCTCGAGCGTGACAACAAGTCGGGCAAGATGTCCGCTTGCAATCTCCAGAACGCTTAACTCGATATCTGCTTTCCTTTGACCACGGATGTACTGGCACTGCCGGAAGCACGTTATCCATGCAAGGCCAGGCGAACTGCCTGGCCTTTTTGTTTTCGCTCGCCCATCGAACTCTCAGTATCGGACCCGACATGACAGAGACATACAGCAAATCCCGCCAGCGGGCGGAGATTGCCTTCGGCAACGTCCAGAGCCAGTTCTTTGCAAAGAACAAGGCGGCCGAGGAACTCGAATCCGACGTCCAATCGCAACAGGCAAAGACCTTGCGGCTTCGCGAGGCGCGGCTTTCCAGGGAACGCAACGACCGGGCAACAACAACGGCCGCGCTCGTTGCAAAACGCACCCGGGCCGGCTGACCTCACACTGCGCTCACCGTGAACTCATCCTGAAGGAAGCTTGAATGGCGGACGATATCAAGGAACTCCAGTCGATCAATACGGCTTGGCAGATCGCCATTCAGGAGATTCTCCGAATGGTTATCAGGGACATGTATCATGGTGGCGGCGAGGCTTCGTTCAGGACGCACATCAAGCGTATCGAAGAGGCAGCGGTGGACAGCATCTACACGGACTTGCGGCTGCGCGGCACGGATGAATGGACGGAGGTCCTGGTCAAGGAACGGGCGAGCAATTTCGTGACGACGCTGCTGACCTCGTTTACCTATGACCGGGCATAGCCTTGCCGGGTTTGGCCCCACGGGTTCGGATCGTTATCATCGCATCATGAAACTGCTTGCGTAAGCGGATCAGCGGCGATTGCACTTGCGTCCCCGCAGTATTTGAAGCAACCCTCCATCCCAGGCGGTGCAAGAGCAGTCCGCGTGCGCGAGTAATGAGATGACCGATAGCAAAGACCAGCCGCTGTCGCCGGAAGGCGTCGGCAACCTGCCCCATCTGGCCGAAGCCCTTGATGACGATCGGTTTCGACACTTTCTCGATCACGTCCCTTTTGCCGTGGCCGTCTCCGAACTCGGCGACCGCGAGGCGCTGATCTATGTCAATCTCGAATTCGAACGGCTGACGGCGCTGAGCGCAAAGCAGGTCGAGGGAAAGACCTGGTCCGAGATCGAATTGAATTCCACCGCCATTTCGGGAGGAGCGACGCTCACGGCCGCCGTGACCTCTGCCGAGGAGTATATTGGCGCGTTCTCGCTGGTGGCCGAACCCGAGAGCACTGCCATTATCGATGTCTGGTCGAATACCATCGTCAACGATGATGATACCCCGCTGTTCCGATTGGTGGCCTTTGCGGCGCGCAATGAGGCGGCGGCCGATCAAAGCTTCGGTGAACTGCTGACGGAGAAGGATGTCCTTCTGCGCGAACTTCAGCATCGCGTGAAGAACAACCTTCAGATGATCACAGCGCTGATCCGGATGGAGGCACGCAATGCGCAACAGAGCGAGGAAAGCGAAAGGTTTGCACGGCTTGCCGGGCGAATTGAGGCCCTGGCGCTGCTGTATCGCTCGCTGTCGGACGAAGAGAAAGGTGCCACAGTCGATCTTGGAACCTATGTGAGCCAGATTGCCGCCTCGGTGATGGCGGCTCACGCCGTGGAAGGGATCCGGCTGGACATGAAGGTCGACACCTGGCCGGTTTCGGTCGATGTGGCCATGCCCGCCGGCTTGGTCATCAACGAACTGCTCACCAATACGCTCAAACATGCCTTCGTGGGGCGTGATGGCGGAGAAATCACGCTCCGTTGTGTCGTCAGCGATACAGGGTGCAGGATCACCGTCGCCGATAACGGGGTCGGGCTTCCTCAAGATGTGACTTGGCCGCACCCGGGTAAACTAAGCGCAATGATCGTACAGTCGCTGAAACAGAACGCCCGCGCCAAGGTCGAAGTCACCTCGTCCCCCGACGCCGGCGTGAGTGTCTCGCTCGTTTTCCCAATAGCCGAAGCGACCCAATAGCCTCATCGCTAAAAAACTGGTCGGAAATCACAAGGCAAGTCATTCTCGCCTACTTTCGGGGCGCCCCGAAGAGCGCCCCGGGCCCTGCCAAGATGGGCGGGCTTACATCTTCGGCAGCAGCACCTTGTCGACGACGTGAATGACGCCGTTCGACTGTTTGACGTCGGCGATCGTCACGTGCGAGACGCCGCCGTTTTCGTCGGTCAGGGTGATCTTGCCCATGCTTTCCTTGGCTTTCAGCACGCAGCCGCCGACGGTCTTGATGTCGTGCTCACCGCCGTCATCCTTGATCATCTTGGCAACCGTCTTGGCCATCGCGTCGGCAGCAACGACATGGCAGGTCAGAACCTTGGTGAGCGTCGCCTTGTTTTCCGGCTTCAGCAGCGTGTCGACGGTGCCCTTCGGCAGGGCGGCGAAGGCTTCGTTGGTCGGCGCAAAGACGGTGAAGGGACCCTTGCCCTCCAGCGTGCCGACCAGGCCGGCTGCCTTGACGGCGGCGACCAGCGTCGTGTGATCCTTGGAATTCACGGCGTTTTCGATGATGTTCTTGGTGGCGAACATCGGCGCACCGCCGACTTCAGGGTTCTTGGCGGCGGCAAAGGCGACGGCGGACAGGGCGGTGGCGAGCGCAAAACCGCGCAATACGGACTTGATCATGATTTTCTCCTCACCGGACACGATCCGCGGGCTTTATGCCTGAGCGTCGTCCGGACATTTCGAACTACGGCGGCTTGCGCCAAAGAGTTTCAGACAGGAGAAAATGATTTCATGGCCGACGCGATTTACGGCCGGCGCCCGATCATGGCCGGCGCAATGCGCCGCTTGCGATCACCGGACCGGTCGCCTGGCCGGTCGGCGAGCCGCCGAAGGGTTCGAGGCTGACGGCAAGCGTCGCGCCATCGGCGAGATTGCTGCGCAGATCGGCGGGAATGACGAGTTCGCCGCTCTCGCCCGGCTGGAAGACGCCGAGCGATTTCGGCAGGCCGCTGCCCGGCACCAGCCAGAGTTCCAGCGACTTCTCCTCCGGCTTGCCGGCGGCGACCGGCACGATCTTCAGCCGTCCACTCTGCAGCTCGTAGGAGGCAAGAAGATTGATGGCGCTGTTCTGGCCGGAAAGCGAGGCGACCAGCGGTGTCGGTCCCTGCGGCTCAGGCACGACGCCCGAGGCGAAGATGACGGCGCTGACGGCGACGACGACGCAGGCAAAGCTCAGCGAGCGCCAGAAGACTGCCGAATTCCAGAGGCCTTGCGAAAAGGATGCGGGTTTTTGAGCATCGCCGAATAGCCGCGCCTCGATCTGCTTGAAGGTTTCCCGGTTCGGCGAGGCGGTTTCATATTCGTCATTGAAGGCAGAAAGGTTGGTTTCCCAGCGGCTGACGATCGCGGCAAAGGGCCGATCGTGGCGCATGCGCTCTTCCACCACCCGCCGATCCTGCAGCGACAGGACGCCAAGCACATATTCGCCGGCGAGAACCTCGTCGCGGGAGCGGTCTCCCTTGCTTTTGTCGGGCGATGTCATCGTTCCATGCACTCTCTCAGTTTCAACAGGCTGCGCCTGAGCCAGGTCCGCATCGTGTTCAGCGGGAACCAAACTGATCGGCCAGTTCCTGATAGCTCAGCCCTTCGACATAAGCCCGTTTCACCGCGACCGCACGATCAGCTTCCAACTCTTCCATGCAGGTGTCAATCCGCCTTCCTTCATCCTTCGTCACCGTCTGCATTTCCGGGTCGGGTGCGGCGTCGGCAAGATCATAGGCACTGTCGATTTCGTCGGCGACGGGCTTGCGCGACCGCAACGCGTCGATCGACCGGTTGCGGGCAATCGCCGAAAGCCACGCTGCCGACGATCCTGTCGCTGCCTGGTAGCTTCCGGCCCTTTGCCAGATGCTGATATAAACTTCCTGCAGGGCTTCTTCGGCTTCCGTGCGATCCTTCAAGATACGCAGGCAGATGGCAAAAAGTTTCGGCCCGGTCTGATTGTAAAGGGCAACAAAGGCCCGGCGGTCGCCGAGCGCGACGCGGCCGATCAGGTCTGCAATCTCATCGCCTTGCATGCCGTTCCTCATCTCATGCTTGGGTGCGCCGGACGCTAAAGGCCACCGGCTCCGCGCCAGATACGAAAAACTATTGCCCTCTGGATTATTCCCTCTGTCGGAAACTTGCGATAAAAGGCCGCGAACAATTCCGCGGGGTCCCCATGAACGAGTCCGAAAGCGAACTGCAGGCACGGCTTCTGGCCAAGGCGCTGCCCTTCATGCAGCGTTATGAAAACAAGACGATCGTCGTGAAATATGGCGGCCACGCCATGGGCAATCCCGAACTCGGCAAGGCCTTTGCCAGCGACATCGCACTATTGAAGCAATCCGGCGTCAACCCGATCGTCGTTCACGGCGGCGGCCCGCAGATCGGCGCCATGCTGAACAAGATGGGCATCGAATCGAAATTCGAGGGCGGGCTGCGCGTCACCGACCAGAAGACGGTCGAGATCGTCGAGATGGTGCTCGCCGGCTCGATCAACAAAGAAATCGTCGCGCTGATCAACCAGACCGGCGAATGGGCGATCGGCCTCTGCGGCAAGGACGGCAACATGGTCTTCGCCGAAAAGGCGCGCAAGACCGTCAAGGATCCGGATTCGAACATCGAGCGCGTGCTCGATCTCGGCTTCGTCGGCGAAGTGGTCGAGGTCGACCGCACGCTGCTCGATCTGCTCGCCCGCTCGGAGATGATCCCGGTGATCGCGCCCGTCGCACCCGGCCGCGACGGCGCCACCTACAATATCAACGCCGATACCTTCGCCGGCGCCATTGCCGGCGCGCTCAACGCCACCCGGCTGCTGTTCCTGACCGATGTGGCCGGCGTGCTCGACAAGAATGGTCAACTGATCAAGGAGCTTTCCGTCGCCGAGGCGCATGCGCTGATCGCCGACGGCACGATCTCGGGCGGCATGATCCCGAAGGTCGAGACCTGCATCGATGCGATCAAGGCCGGCGTCCAGGGCGTCGTCATCCTGAACGGCAAGACCGCCCATTCCGTCCTGCTGGAAATCTTCACCGAGCACGGCATCGGGACGCTGATCGTTCCCTGACCGAGGGTGCGCCTTTCATCGGAACGAAGGGCGCGTCTCCCCTCCTCCTGCTCTTGAGTCCTGTTTCAGCTTTTCCATCGGGAAGAGCAGCCAGTAGCGCCCATGCGTGAGAGGCGCCTGCCCGACCTCTTCCATCTTTTCTCGCGATCACGCCGGCACAGGATCGGCCCCGATGCTCAAGGCAATTCTTTGGCGCGGACGCGCGCCTGGCTTTCCTTCTTGATCGGCCCGCTGACCGGGCAGACCTCCTGCACGAAGCCATTGAGCGTACTGACCAAATTATTCTCGATCAGGGAATAGTGGATGAACTGGCCCTGCTTCTCCCGTCTGATCAGCCCCGCCGTTTCAAGAATGGAAAGATGCTGCGAAACGGCCGGCTTGGACATGCTGAAGCGCTCAGCGATCTCGCCGGCGGTCAAGCCGGATGCCGAGAGATAGGCACGGGGCATTGCCGTGCGGGTATCGGTGTCGCTGACCGGACACTGGCTGGTCGGTCATTTCGCCCACCGGGCCGGTCATCAGGGATGGCGTGTCGATGACGTCGCGGTGCAGGGTTACAACCTGCCGCATTTCGGGCTGGTGACCTTCGGCGAGAGCTTCCACGGCAACCATCACGCCTTTCCGGAATCGGCGCGGCTCGGCATCGAGCCGGGGCAGTTGGACCTCGGTTGGTATTTCATCCGGCTGCTGGCGGGGATCGGCCTGGGTTCGGCGATCAAGCTCCCGCACATGATCGTGCCACGGCGAGGGTTGAAGCGCGTCGACACATCCGCTTCCGGTGGCAATCAGCCGCAACATCAGGCGGAATCGCGCCCCTGACTGCGATATCCGCTCGAAGAAGCCGCAAATCGCCCGATCTAGCCTTGGCAAGATTTCGAATCGTGCTTTAGGTTGCGCCCCGAAACTTAACGGGTCGAGCAAACAGATGCGCCTTACAGACTGCTATAATTTTCACGATTTCCGGCGCATGGCCAAACGGCGGCTTCCCGGGCCGATCTTCGATTATATCGACGGCGCTGCAGATGACGAGGTGACCTATCGGCGCAATAGCGCGGCGTTCGAAGCTTGCGATCTGGTGCCCGACGTCTTGCGCGGGGTGGCCGAGGTCGACATGTCGGTAACCGTCATGGGGCAGAAGCTGGCGATGCCGGTCTATTGCTCGCCGACGGCGCTACAGCGGCTTTTCCACCACCAGGGCGAGCGGGCGGTCGCGGCGGCGGCGGGAAAATACGGCACGATGTTCGGCGTCTCCTCGCTCGGCACGATCAGCCTGGAGGAAGCGCGGCAGATCAGCGCCGGGCCGCAGGTCTATCAGTTCTATTTCCACAAGGACCGCGGCCTCAACCACGAGATGATGGCGCGGGCGAAGAATGCCGGCGTGCAGGCGATGATGCTGACGGTCGACAGCATTACCGGCGGCAACCGCGAGCGCGACAAGCGCACCGGCTTTGCCATTCCCTTCAAGCTCAATCTCGCCGGCATGATGCAGTTTGCGATCAAGCCGTCCTGGGCGATCGACTGGATGACGCATGAGGCGTTCCGGCTGCCGCAGCTCGAAAACCACGTGAAGATGGACGGCGGCGCCCTGTCGATCAGCCGATATTTCACCGAAATGCTCGACCCCTCCATGTCGTGGAACGACGTGGCTGACATGGTGCAGGCCTGGGGCGGGCAATTCTGCCTGAAGGGCATCATGTCGGTCGAAGACGCCAAGCGCGCGGTCGAGATCGGCTGCACCGGCATCGTGCTTTCCAACCATGGCGGCCGCCAGCTCGACGGTTCGCGCAGCGCCTTCGACCAGCTGGCTGAAATCGTCGACGCGGTGGGCGACCGGATCGACGTGATGATGGATGGCGGCGTGCAGCGGGGCACGCATGTTCTTAAAGCGCTGTCGCTAGGGGCGAAGGCGGTCGGGCTCGGCCGCTATTATCTCTTCCCGCTTGCCGCCGCCGGGCGGCCCGGCGTCGAACGGGCGCTGGAGACGATGCGCACCGAGATCGAACGGGACATGAAGCTGATGGGTTGCACCTCGGTCGACCAGCTGACACGGCGCAATCTGCGCTTCCGTTCCTGAGCGGAGTGGGATGTCATTTTCGGGCCGCAGTCTTTCATCTGAGAGCTGCGGCCCGCGCACATCTCGGCCTCAGAGCGTGCTGTAAATCGCCGCCGCCTCCTGTTTCAGCTTTTCCATCATCGACCGGTAAGGCCCCGGTCCATAGCTGATGCGGCCGACACCGAGCTTTGCCAGGGTTTTCACATCGGGAGCCCCCGCCCGCATCATGATATTGACCGGCAGCGACGATGCAGCGCAGATCTTTTCGATCAAGGCGGGATCGATCAGGCCGGGAACGAAGAAACCGTTGCCGCCGGCCGCCGCATAGGCCCTGCCGCGCTCGATCGCCTCGTCCACCAGACCGGCATGTTTGGCAAGATCGCCTTCGGCGAGGAAGAGATCGGTGCGGGCGTTGATGAAGAAGGGGATGTCTCTGCCGTCGGCCATGGCGCGAAGGGCGCGGATGCGGGCCGCCTGGCTCTCGGCGGGGTAGAGCCCCTCGCCGGCAACCACCCGATCTTCGAAATTGATGCCGATGGCGCCGACATCCACCAGCCTGGCGGCATTGGCCGCCGCCCCCTCGGGCTCCGCCGAATAGGCGCCTTCGAAATCGACCGACAGCGGCAGGTCGATGACGGCGGTGATGGATTTCGCCGTCTCCACAAGTACCTGCATCGGGAGTTTCTCGCCATCGGCAAACCCGTGGGCTGCGGCGACCGACCAGCTTCCGGTCGCGAGCGCCTTGGCGCCGGCTTCCGTCACCGCCTTCGCCGTGCCGGCATCCCAGATATTGTAGAGGACGATCGGATCGCCCTTCTTATGCAGCGCGGCGAATGCCTTGGCCTTCTCAATCTGGTTCATGCTGTCTCCTCCATCTTCGCCTGTGTACTGATTTTCTCTTCATGGCGCAGCAGCCACTGTTTGCGCCAGAGCCCGCCGCCGTAGCCGGTCAGCGAACCATCCGCGCCGAGGATACGATGGCAGGGCACGATGATGGCAAGCTGGTTGGCGCCATTGGCGCGGCCGACGGCCCGCACCACCTCCGGCCTTTCCATCTCCCTGGCAAGATCGCCATAGGCGCGCGTCTCACCGACAGGGATTTCCATCAGCTTTGCCCAGACATGTTTTTCGAAGGGCGTACCGCCAAGCGCCAGCGGCGTCGTGAAAACGGTGGGCCGGCCCTCGAAATAATCCCGGATCTCCGCCTCGATCTGGTCGATGACAGGGGTGCGGCCGATTGCGACCGAGGATCGGACGCGCTTCTGCAGCGCTTCGAGCTCAGTCGGCAGCGCCTTACGATCATGAAATTCGAGAAGGTGCAGATGCGTCTTGTCGGCAACCGCGATCATCGGCCCGAGCGGGGTGGCGAACCAATCGGCAACGAGCAATTCGCGGTTTTGCGAGAGCGCCGGCGCTTTACCGACGAGCCGCTGGAATGCCGTGCGAAAGCCGCTCGGAGACTCGTATCCGGCGTCGATCTGCGCATCGATGACGCGCGCGCCGTCGGCCAGCTGCCGGGCCGCTTCGCCGAGCCGGCGATAGCGGACGATGTCATGGAAGGTCATGCCGAGCGCCCGCTTGAAGGCGCGGCGCACCGTCGAGGGATCATGGCCACGGCGGACAATCTGCTCCTCGGTCCAGCGAACCTCCGGCTGAGCGTCGAGTGCCGCAAGCAGTTCGTCGACGATCGGCTCCCTGCCCGGCTGTTCCAGCGGCCTGCAGCGCCGGCAGGGACGAAAGCCGGAATGCATGCAAGCGGCGATCGTCTCGAAGAACAGGGTATTTTCCCGCTTCGGCTTGCGCGCCGGGCAGGTCAGCCGGCAGAAGATGCCCGTCGTCTTGACGCAGACATAGGCCTGCCCCTCATAATCAGCGCTGCGCGCGATCAAGGCGTCATAGAGCGTATCGTCGTCGGGGCGTTCGAAAAGCATATCCGCTTTCTAGCATCCCGCGCATGCGCCGTCCGCCGAAAATCGGGCGTCTATTTTATTCTTGTCGATTTCCTTGCGGCCGCGCCCATGCCATAAGACCGCCATGACAAAGATCGACCGCACGCCTGATAAAGCCGATTTCGCGCACGTCACAGACTGGGTCTTCGACCTCGACAACACGCTCTATCCGCATCATGTCAATCTCTTCGCGCAGATCGACAAGAACATGACCGCCTATGTCGCGGCCTTGTTGCAGATGGAGCGGGAAGAGGCGCGCAAGCTGCAGAAGCAATATTACCTCGAGCACGGCACGACGCTGCAGGGCCTGATGATTCATCACGGCATCGACCCGAACGACTTCCTCGAAAAGGCGCATGCGATCGACTACACGGCGCTGACGCCGCAGCCGGAACTCGCCGCGGCGATCAAGGCGCTGCCCGGGCGTAAGTTCATCTTTACCAATGGCAGCGTCAAACATGCGGAAATGACGGCCGGTGCGCTCGGCATTCTCGAGCATTTCGACGACATCTTCGATATCGTCGCCGCCGACTATGTGCCGAAGCCGGCGCAGGCGACCTACGACAAGTTCACGGCGTTAAAATGCGTCGAAACGAGCAAGGCGGCGATGTTCGAGGATCTGCCGCGCAATCTGACGGTGCCGAAGGCGCTCGGCATGCAGACAGTGCTGTTGGTGCCGCGCAATCTGGAAGACACGCTCGTCGAATGGTGGGAAAAGACCAGCGGCGAAGAGGATCACATCGATTTCGTCACCGACGACCTCGCCGCCTTTCTCGGCAAGATTACCGCTCGGAGCTGATCTGGCCCCTGGGTTGGCGGCGACTGACGGATTACCAAAGTTTCATTCAGCTTACCGATGTTTAACTGGGGCTTTCCGCCCTGCTGCCGTAGCTTTCTTCGTGAGGGGACACCTCACGAAAGGCAAATACGATGTACCGCAACAAGCTGATACTGGCAGCGCTTTCCTCCACCCTCATCTTCGGCGCAGCCGCCGGGGCAGGCCATGCCGCACCCGTTGACGCGCCGCGCCAGCACCCCGGCATGCACGGTCCGGGGCCTGCCGCCTTCCGCGAAATCACCTATGTCAGGATGCTCAAGCAGTTCGACGCCAACAAGGACGGCAAGGTCTCCAAAGAAGAAGCGACCGCCGGCCTCGACAAGGTTTTCGCTGCGATCGACACCAATAATGACGGCTCGCTGACGCCCGGTGAAATCAGCGCATACCAGAAGACGCAGATGCAGGCGATGAGAGATCAGCGCAAGCAGGAGGCCAGCGAAAACAAGGATACCGATACCGCAGCAGCGACGCCAGGCAATGACGACCAGGGCCGGCCGCCACGCGACGGTCACGGCGGGCATGATGGTCATGACGGGCACCGTTGGATGCGCCATGGCGGCAACTTCATGCGCGCCTCGATGATGATGCACCGGGTTGATACCGACCGGAACGGCCAGATTTCCAAACAGGAAGCCGTTGCCGCCTTCGACAAGCTGTTTGCGCGGATGGACCGCAACAAGGACGGCGTCATCTCGATCGACGACATGCCGGACCGGCCGCTGCTGTAGGCCGCGGCTGCAAGGTTGGGCGAACCATCGCCTCCGCTCTTTCCCCGCCCGGCGGGGAAAGAGCCACGTCTTACCAACGGGATGCCGAGCCGCTATTCGCGATGCTCATAGAAATCCTGGATGATCTTCCACGCGGCTTCGGCCGTGTCGACGAAGCTGATCAGCTTGACGTCGTCGGGCGCGATCGTGCCGAATTCGGCCAGGGCATCGAAATTGACGATGCGGCGCCAGAAGGCTTCGCCGAAGAGGATCAGCGGCAGCCGCTCCATGCGGCCGGTCTGGATCAGCGTCAGGCATTCGAAGAATTCGTCGAGCGTTCCGAAGCCGCCGGGAAAGACGGCGATTGCCTTGGCGCGCACCATGAAATGCATCTTGCGAATGGCGAAATAGTGGAAGTTGAAGCTGAGTTCCGGCGTCACATAGGCGTTCGGCGCCTGTTCGTGCGGCAGCACGATGTTGAGGCCGATCGAGGGTGCGCCCTCGTCGGCCGCGCCGCGATTGCCGGCCTCCATGACGCCGGGACCGCCGCCGGTGACGATGACATATTCCTGGAACCCGAGGGTCGCCGAATATTTCGAGCAGAGCCGGGCGAATTTTCGCGCCTCGTCATAATAGACGGAGGCCGCCTCCAGATTGGCGCGCTGGATGTCGTTGCGGGCAGCCCAGGCGCTCTGGCCGGGGGCGGGAATACGGGCGCCGCCGAACATGACGACGGTCGAGCGGATGCCGCGCTCCGTCAGCATCATCTCCGTCTTCAGCAGCTCCAGCTGCAGGCGGATCGGCCGCAGCTCCTCACGGCAGAGGAAATCCTCGTCGACATAGGCAAGGCGGTAGGCGGGCGACATCGTCTGCGGCGTCTTCGGCACAGCCTCGGCGCGCTGCCTGTCGGTCGAGCTGCTCTTCAGCGGGTCCCATACGCCATCCTTGCGCCGCGACCCGCCGTTTCGTCCCTTCGCCATGTCGAAATGCCTTTCAGTCTTGCCGGCTTCAAAGCCGGATATGTCGCTATAACGCCTTGAATCCAAGTATGATCTTGTTGGAAAAATCATTCCGTTCTACGGCTGCATGCTGTAGAGCAGGTTAAATCCCTGCCAACCGCATTCCGGAGACTCCGCCGTCTCCACGATAAAGATCGAAGTTTAAGGAATTCTCATGAGCGCCACCGACCTCGCATCCCTCGAAAAGACCATCGAAGCCGCCTTCGACAATCGCGACAATGTGAACACGTCGACCAAGGGCGAGGTTCGCGATGCGGTCGAAGCAGCGCTCGACCTGCTCGATGCCGGCAAGGTTCGTGTCGCAACGCGCGGCGCCGACGGCGCCTGGACGGTCAATCAGTGGCTGAAGAAGGCCGTGCTCCTGTCCTTCCGCCTCAACGACATGGACGTGGTCAAGGGCGGCTCGGGTAATTCCACCTGGTGGGACAAGGTGCCCTCGAAATTCGAGAACTGGGGCGAGAACCAGTTCCGCGCCGCCGGCTTCCGCGCCGTGCCGAACTGCGTCGTGCGCCGCTCGGCCTATATCGCCCCGAACGCCATCCTGATGCCCTCCTTCGTCAATCTCGGCGCCTATGTCGGCGAAGGCACGATGGTCGATACCTGGGCGACGGTCGGCTCCTGCGCGCAGATCGGCAAGCATGTGCATCTCTCCGGCGGCGTCGGCATCGGCGGCGTGCTGGAGCCGATGCAGGCCGGCCCGACGATCATCGAAGACAATTGCTTCATCGGCGCCCGTTCGGAAGTGGTCGAAGGCTGTATCGTCCGCGAAGGCTCGGTGCTCGGCATGGGCGTCTTTATCGGCAAGTCGACCAAGATCGTCGACCGCGCCACCGGCGAAGTGAGCTACGGCGAAGTGCCGCCCTATTCCGTCGTCGTCGCCGGCTCGATGCCGTCAGGCAATGCGACCATGGGCAACGGCAAGCCGGCGCCGCATCTCTATTGCGCCGTCATCGTCAAGCGCGTCGATGAACAGACCCGATCCAAGACCGGCATCAACGAGCTGCTCAGAGATTGATGACACCAGGACTTTGATCCGGTAAACAGGCGGCGTCTTTTGCGCGAGGCCGCCGCCTTGCCATGTCTTTGCCATTCCCGCCGGATAGTTCGACGCCATGACCGCTACCGATCCCGTCGCCAATCTTCAGACGCTGATTCGCTGCCCCTCGGTGACACCGGCCGAAGGCGGCGCGCTGTCGGCGCTCGACGCCATGCTTGCGCCGCTCGGCTTCACTGTCGACAAGGTGAAAGCGAGCGAAGCGGGAACCGCCGATATTGAAAACCTCTATGCCCGGCTTGGCAAGGACGGCCCGCATCTGATGTTTGCCGGCCATACCGATGTCGTGCCGGTCGGCGACGAGGCCGCCTGGACGCATCCGCCCTTCGCCGCCGAGATATCGAAGGGCGAACTCTTCGGTCGCGGCGCCGTCGACATGAAGGGCGGCATTGCCTGCTTCGTCGCCGCCGTCGCCCGCCATATCGAAAAGAGCGGGCCGCCCAAGGGCTCGATTTCCTTGCTGATCACCGGCGACGAAGAAGGCCCGGCGATCAACGGCACAACCAAGCTCCTGCAGTGGGCGGCCGAACGCGGCGAACGCTGGGATGCCTGCCTGGTCGGCGAGCCCACCAATCCGGACAGGCTCGGCGACATGATCAAGATCGGCCGGCGCGGCTCGCTGTCGGGCAAGATCACCGTGCATGGCGTCCAGGGCCACGCCGCCTATCCGCATCTTGCCGACAATCCGGTGCGCGGCATGCTGCAGCTGACGCAGGCGCTGATGGATCCGCCCTTCGACGGCGGCACCGACGATTTTCAGCCCTCAAACCTTGAGGTGACCACGGTCGATGTCGGCAATCCGGCGACCAACGTCATTCCGGCCAAGGCCTCGGCCAGCTTCAACATCCGCTTCAACGACAGCTGGACGGCCGAGACGCTGCGCGCCGAAATCCTGCGGCGCCTCGACGCCGCCGCCGGGGATGGTCGGCTGCGGCCGGGCCGCGAACCGGTGAAATACGATATCGTCTGGGCCGACCGGCCGAGCCATGTCTTCCTCACCCGCAACAATGCCCTGATCGCCTCGCTCTCTTCAGCCGTCGAAAGTGTCACCGGCCGCTCGCCGGCGCTTTCGACCACCGGCGGCACCTCGGATGCGCGTTTCATCAAGGATTATTGCCCGGTCGTCGAGTTCGGCCTCGTCGGCCAGACGATGCACATGGTCGACGAGCGCGTCGCCGTTTCCGATCTGGAGATGCTGACGGCGATCTACGAGACCTTCATTGCCCACTGGTTCGCCAATGCCGGGGCTTAGGGAAGTCCAATACTATTTGGCCGGCCTCTGGCTGCTGATCCGGCTGGATCCGCGCGGCTTCCGCTACCTCGATTTGTCCGAGCGCGGCGTCAACCGCTCGTTCTGGGCGATCGCCTGGTGCCTGCCGCCGATGGGCATTTCCTGGCTCTGGTGGCGGCAGGTCTTTCTGCGGTCGATGCCGCCGGAAGCCGATGTCGGCTTTGCCTTCTATCTCAGGCTCGGCTTCGTCGAGCTCGCCAACTGGTTCGTGCCGCTGGTTTTTGCCGGGCTGCTGCTGCTTGCCTTCCGCATGGGCGAGCGTTTCGCCCCCGTCGTCGTCAGCGTCAACTGGCTCGGCGTGCCGCTCTCCTATATCAACGGGCTGCTGCTGGCGATGGTTGTCTTCCTTCCCGGCTCCGTCGGCCTTGTCTCGCTGCTGCTGCTTGCTTTCATGCTGGCTCAGGTCTTCGTGCTGGCGCGCATTCTGCGGATGATCTGCCACGGTCATCCGCTGATGGTCGGGGCAATGACGCTGGTGCTGCTGGTGCCGTCGATGATCCTTTCGGAATATCTGCAGCACTTCCTCGGCATCTATCCGGTCTGACCAAGCTTACGATGGATCGTCATCGGTCTCGCTGGCCGGCCTGCGCCGGTCGACGATCACCTCCGGATAATCCACCTGCAGGAAATAGAGCCCGTCGGGCGGCGCCACCGGGCCGCAGGCCTTGCGGTCGCGCGCTGCAAGGGCGGCCTCGACATCGTCAGGCGTCCATTTACCTTCGCCGGCGAGCTTCAGCGTGCCGGCGAAGGAGCGGATCTGGTTGTGGAGAAAACTCTGCGCCGTGGCGCGGATCTCGATCAGCTCGCCGCTGCGCGTCACATCCAGCCGATCGAGCGTGCGCACCGGGCTGTTTGCCTGGCAATGAGCGGCGCGGAAGGTGGAGAAATCGTGGCGGCCGACCAGCCTCTGGGCGGCGGCGTGCATGACCTCGTGGTCGAGCGCCTTCGGTACCCACCAGGCCTTGCCGGCTTCCAGCGCCAGCGGCGCCCGTCGGCTGACGATCCGGTAGAGATAATGGCGGCGCAACGCCGAGAAACGGGCATCGAAGAATTCCGCAACCGCCTCGACATCGAGAATGGAAACACGCTCGCCGGCAAGCCTCAGATGCGCGTTCAAGGCATTCTGCAGCTGGTACGGCGACCATGCCTTCGACAGATCGGCATGGATCACCTGGCCCATGGCGTGGACGCCCGAATCGGTGCGGCCGGCGCCGCGGATCGAGACGGTCTCGCCGGTCAGCGACAGCACTGCGGCTTCGATCGCGCCCTGCACCGAGGGGCCGTTCTCCTGCCGCTGCCAGCCGACATAGGGGCCGCCGTCATATTCGACGGTCATGCGGAAGCGCGGCATCAGGAAAGCCTCGTGCCGGCGGCAAGCGGCGTGCCCCTGAGGAAATCGGCTGCGGCCAGCGGCTTGCCGCCTGCCTTCTGCAGCCTGGTCAGCCGCACAGCACCCGAGGCGCAGGCGACCACGAGATCGTCGCTCAGCAATTGCCCGGCAGGCCCCTCGCCTTCAGCCAGCTCCGAGCCGAGTACCTTCACGCGCTCAGGCTTGCCACCGATCTCGAGCTCGAACCAGGCGCCGGGAAATGGCGCCAGACCGCGGATATGATTGTGCACATCTAGGGCATCCCTGGCAAAATCGATGCGGGTTTCGGCCTTGTCGATCTTGGCGGCATAGAGCACACCATCTTCCGGCTGCGGCGTCAGCGGCAGGTCGTTCATCTCCAGCTTCACCATGGCTTCCGCCATCGCCTTGGCGCCGACCTGCATCAACCGGTCGTGCAGCTCGCCTGCCGTCATGTTCGGGCCGATCTCGACTGTGCGGGTGAGCGCCACGGCGCCGGTATCGAGGCCCTTGTCCATCTTCATCACCATCATGCCGGTTTCTGCGTCACCCGCCATGATCGCCCGCTGGATGGGCGCCGCACCCCGCCAGCGCGGCAGCAGCGAGGCGTGGCCGTTATAGCAGCCGTCGCGGGTGCCGTTCAAAACCGCCTCCGGCAGCAGCAATCCGTAGGCGACGACGACGGCGACATCGGCCTTGAGAGCGGCAAACCTCTCGCGCTCCTCGGGATCTTTGAAATTGACCGGCGTGAAAACCGGCAGGCCGAGCAGTTCGGCCGCCCGATGCACCGGCGATTTCTGCAGATCGAGCCCGCGCCGCCCGCCCGGCCGCGGCGGCTGCGTGTAGACGGCGATGATCCTGTGTCCGGCATCGACCAGCAGGCGCAGGGTCGGAACGGAGAACTCCGGTGTTCCCATGAAAATGATGCTAAGAGACATTCTATCTCGCCAATTGAGGATCAGCCGTCTTCAAACGGGTTTACGAGCTTGAGATCAAGCCCCTCGAAATCTCTGGTGTTGCGGGTGGCGAGCGTGGCGCCGTTTGCAAGGCAGATGGCGGCGATCATCGCATCCTTGGTCTCCATCGGCCGCCCCGCCCTCTTGCGCTGTGCCGCCAAGAGGCCGTAGCGATTGGCCGCGCTCAGGGAAAAACCGAGGATACGGCCTGAAAATTCCGACTCGATCTTATTAAAGTCGGATATCAACGTTGCCTTCCGCCTGCCGTCATCAAGAAGTTTAAGACCATAGCGCATTTCGGCGACGGCAATCGTCGTCAGGAAAAGCGTCTCGACGTCATAGCCATCAAGCCAGTTCAATATCCGCTCGCTGTGGGTTCTCCCCTGCATTTCGGAAATCACATTCGTATCGAGGACGATCATGTGTCGAAGCGCGGCGGTTCGCGGTCGGGTTCGTGGCGCGATGCGGCGATGGTTTCCACCTCCTCATCGCTCAATCTTTCATCGCTCATCAGCGAGCGAAAGCGCTGTCCGGCGGAAGCCCCCGAACGCCCGACAGCAATCTGCCGGCGGATGATTTCGATCGCCTCTTCCGAAAGGCTGCGGCCATTGCGCTGCGCGCTTTCCTGAAGCTGCCGCTTCATTGCATCCGGAACATCGCGAATAAGCAGGTCACCCATCGGCACCTCCATTATGATATCAGTGATATCATAGCGCCTCGCCGGCGAAATTTCAACGCGACGCTCAGAGCGCCTTCGACTTCGCCGCCTTGGTGAATTTCTTGATCACCATCTCCCGCTTCAGCCGCGAGATATAATCGATGAACAGCACGCCGTTCAGATGGTCGATCTCGTGCTGCAGGCAGGTGGCGAGCAGGCCATCGGCTTCCACCGTCTGTTCCTTGCCGTTCCGGTCGAGATATTTGACCGAGACGACGGCGGGGCGTTCGACCTCGGCATAATAATCCGGGATAGACAGGCAGCCTTCTTCGTAGACCGAGCGTTCGTCGGAAGATTTGACGATCTCCGGGTTGATGAAGACCTGCGGCTGCTTTTCCTCGCCTTCGCGCGACACGTCGATGACGAGCATGCGGCGCGGCACGCCGATCTGGATCGCCGCAAGGCCGATGCCCGGCGCGTCGTACATGGTTTCCAGCATATCGTCGGCAAGACGCTGCAGGTCGGCATCGACCCGCTCGATCGGCTTCGAGGCCTGGCGGAGAATAGGATCGGGAAGAATGATGAGTGGCTTGATGGTCATGGCGTTCCCATAACCCATCTTTTCCGACTATGGAATTATCCGGCAGGCAGGGAAGACGCTTTTTTGCATCCCCGCCCGGAATTTCGCCATATTCGCCGCTGGCCGCTGGCCGGCAGCGGTACCGGAACGACCCTTTTGGCCAGCAAGAGCCTCGGCCTGCGAGGACATTGGGGGCGCTATGTCCGTTCACGTTTTGATCTATATATTGCCACCTCTTCTGTTATGGTTACGGCATGACCGCTAGTTCCGATTCGTTCAGTTTGTCGCTTGCCTCCATCAGCCCGGCCATGCTGGCGCTTGCCGGCGGGGTTCTGCTGGCTCTTGTCCTGCTGGTGATCGTGCTGCTGCTGCGCGGCGCAAGCCTTCGCCGCGAGCAGGCGGAGGAGGCAAGCTTTCGTGCCGCTGAAAGCGAGGCGCGCATGGCCGAGCTTTTGAAGATCCAGGCGGAGATGCAGGGCCGGATCGCTGTGATGACCGAGGTGTTCGGCGCGCGGCAGAGCGAGCTGAACCAGGCGATCAGCCAACGCCTCGACGGCATGTCGCAGCGCGTCAACTCGACGATCACCGAGCAGACCAAATCGACGCATGAGAATTTGCAGCGGCTGCAGGAGCGGCTGGCGGTGATCGATGCGGCGCAGAACAATATTCAGACGCTCGCCAAGGATGTCGTCGGGCTGCAGGCCATTCTTTCCAACAAGCAGACGCGCGGCGCCTTCGGCCAGTCGCGAATGGAAACCATTGTCGCCGACGGCCTGCCGATGGGCGCCTATGCCTTCCAGCAAACGCTCTCCAACGGCTCGCGGCCCGACTGCACGATCCGCATGCCGAACGGTGCGCCGCCGCTGGTGATCGATGCGAAATTTCCGCTCGAGGCCTGGAACGCGATCCGCGACGCCGGCAGCCCGGAGGCGGGCAAGATCGCCGGCCAGCAGTTCCGCCGCGACATGGAGATCCATATCAGGGACATTTCCGAGAAATATCTGATCCAGGGGGAAACCCAGGATACGGCCTTTCTCTTCGTGCCGTCGGAATCGATCTTCGCCGAGATCCACGAAAACTTCGAGCCGGTGGTGCAGAAAGCGCACCGCGCGCGCATCGTCATCGTCTCGCCATCGCTGCTGATGCTGTCGATCCAGGTCATCCAGGCCGTGCTCAAGGATCAGCGCATGCGGGCGCAGGCACATCTGATCCAAGGCGAAGTGGCGATCCTAATGGACGACCTCGGCCGCCTCGACGAGCGGGTGCGCAAGCTGCAGGGCCATTTCGCCATGGCGCAGAAGGATATCGACATGGTCGTCACCTCGGCCGACAAACTGACCAAGCGAGGCGCCAAGATCGAAGCGCTGGAATTCGAGGCCGGCGGCGACAGCAAACCGGGCCGCGACACCGAACCCGCAGCCAAATCGGTGGAAAGCCGCACCGGGCTTCTCAAGCTCAGGGTGGTTGACGAGGAGTGACCGCTTCGGGCAGTGTCTCGCCCGCATGCGCCAAAGGACGGGACACCCCTGATGATTACAGTTTTCGGGTCCATCAACATGGATCTCATCGCCACCACCGAGCGTCTGCCGAAGCCCGGCGAGACGGTGGCCGGCAACGGTTTTGCCACCGCCGCCGGCGGCAAGGGCGCCAACCAGGCGCTGGCCGCGCGGCGCTCCGGCCGCTACGTGCATATGGCAGGCGCTGTCGGCAAGGATAGCTTCGCCGCCGATGCCCTTGCCCTGCTCGATGATGCGGGAACCGATCTTTCTCTGGTCAAGCATGTCGACGGTCCCACCGGCACGGCGCTGATCCTTGTCGGCGGCGACGGTGAAAACATGATTGCCGTCGTTCCCGGTGCCAACGGCGTGGTCACCGCTGACGATGCCGAGACGGCGATCGGCGGCATGAAGGAAGGCGATATCTTGATGCTGCAGTTCGAAGTGCCGGCTGATGCCGTCGAACGCGCCCTGTCGGCCGCCCGCGCCAAGGGCGTCACCAGTATCCTCAACCTTGCGCCCTTGATTCCCGATGCGCCGCGCCTCGGCCGGCTTGCCGATATCGTCATTGCCAATGAGACCGAGTTCGAGCGGCTCGCCGGACAGGACGGCATGGACGCGCCGGCGCGCGAGGCAGCCCTGATGCGCCTGCACGCCGAAACCGGCCAGACGCTGATCGTGACGCTTGGCGGCGACGGTGTCATCGCCATTCGCGACGGAGCGATCTTAAGGGCGCAGGGTCTGAAGATCGAACCCGTCGATACGGTCGGCGCCGGCGACACTTTCTGCGGTTATTTCGCGGCGAGCCTCGACGAGGGCCTGGATTTTGCCTCGGCGCTGCGCCGTGCGGCCGTTGCCGGTTCACTCGCCTGCCTCAAATCCGGGGCGCAGCCTTCGATCCCTTGGGGTGAGGACGTCGCAGCCAGGATATAAGCTGCGTCTCTTTGCGAAGCCGCCGGCAGGGCCCTTAATTTTAAGGGGAATTCCTGCCTTTTTACCGCGGCGCACGGCCCAAATTTCATTCAAATTTAACAGATCCCCAGCGATGTTGCTCCTGGTCGCCGGTGACGCATGCCTTTGATCCGGCCGTCCATTGCATAATTCAAAATGCTGCGGCGTCCTTTGCGCGTCTTTAACAGATGCACGGCGCTGCAGGCGGCGGCTCCATGACGGGGCGATGCCTTTGCTCCTGCGCCGGAAAATGCCCGTTCGGCGCATCCTTGCCCGAGGATTCCCATGTCCATATTCCGCATGAAATCGCTTGCCGCGAAGCTCATCGTCATCACCGGCATCGCCATCGCGCTTGTCCTTGTCGTTTCGAACTTTTTCCTCATCGGCCAGACCCGGGACCGCGTCCAGACGCTGACGATGGATCAGGCGAACCTCGAGGCGAAATCGATCGCAAATGAAATCGCCGCCAATGTCGGCGAACTCGCCAGCGCCGCACGCACTATGTCCGGCGTCATCGGCCGCGGCCATGAAGGCAAGGCGCTCGATCGCAAGGGCATGATCAACGTGCTGAAGGCCAATCTCGAGCAGAACGCCTTCGCCTTCGGCAGCTGGTTCTGCGAGCAGCTCGGCGCGCTCGACGGCAAGACCACCGAGATCGCCAACAACAATGACGAAGGCACGAACAAGAACGGCGCCTTCACGCCTTACTGGTCGAAAACCAAGGATGGCGGCATCCAATATTCGACTTTCGACAATGATTATACCGCCGAATGGTGGAAGCTCGCCGCCGACAGCGGCAAGGGCGCGATCACCACGCCCTATATGGCCGAAGGTACCGACGTTCCGACGCTGTTGACCTCGATCGCCTATCCCGTGATGTCGGGTGGCAAGATGATCGGTGTCGGCGGCGTCGACATCTCGCTGAAATCGCTGACCGATAAGCTGCAGGCGCTGCATCCGTTCGGCTCCGGCCGCGTCACGCTGCTGTCGCAGACCGGCAACTGGATCGTCGCGCCGATCCCCGACCTGATGACCAAGCAGTATGACGGCGAAGGCGCCGACACCGTCAAATCGGCGCTGTCAAGCAAACAGCCGGGCCTCGTCAGAAACCTCGCCTATGACGGCCTCGATCCTTTCGACCGCGTCGTCTATCCGTTCGCGGTTCCCGGCGTCAACGCCACCTGGGTCGTGCTCGTCGATGTCCCGCATACGGCGATCAACGCACCGGTGCAGGATCAGACCACCATGATGATCGTCAACGGCCTGATCGTGCTCGGCGCAGTGATGCTGGCACTCTATTTCGCCGTTCGCTCGCTGGTGCAGCGACCGCTCGGCGGGCTGGTTGCCAGCGTCGAAGCGCTGGGCGACGGCAAGTATGACGAACCGGTCGCCGCCCAGGACCGTACCGACGAAATCGGTTCGGTCGCCAAGGCGCTCGAAGGCTTCCGCTTCACGCTCGCCGACAGCCGTCGCCTCGAAGACGAGGCCGCCAGAGAGCGGCAGGCGGCGGAGACCGAGCGCGGCCGTTCGGAATCGGAACGCCAGCAATCGGTATCGCTTCAGCGCCATATCGTCTCGATCGTCGGCGACGGCCTTTCGGCGCTGTCGCAGGGCAATCTCAGTCACCGCATTACCGACGATTTCCCCGGCGAATATGGCAAGCTGAAACAGGACTTCAACGCCGCCCTTGCGAGCCTCGAAGAGACCATCAACACGATGAACCTCAGCGTCGCCAATATCGGCTTGGGCACCGGCGAAATCAGCGACAGCGCTTCCGACCTCGCCAAGCGCACCGAACAGCAGGCGGCAAGCCTTGAGGAGACGGCGGCCGCACTCAACGAACTCACCGCACAGGTCGATTCCAGCGCCGACAACGCCCGCACGGCCGCAGACAGCGTCAACCTCGCCTGCCAGGACGCCGAAAAGTCCGGCGAAGTGGTGCAGAAGGCGATCGCCTCGATGCAAGGGATCGAGCAGTCATCGACGGAAGTTTCGAGGATCATCGGCGTCATCGACGAGATCGCCTTCCAGACCAACCTGCTGGCGCTGAACGCCGGTGTCGAGGCGGCGCGTGCCGGGGAAGCCGGCAAGGGCTTTGCCGTCGTCGCCCAGGAGGTGCGCGAACTTGCGCAGCGTTCGGCCAATGCCGCCAAGGAAATCAAGACGCTGATCAACACCTCGGCCGTCCAGGTCAAGGAAGGTGTCGATCTGGTCGGGCGGGCCGGCGGCACGCTGCACAAGATCGCCGAACAGGTGATGAGCATCAATGATCTCATCCGCCAGATCTCGGCATCGGCCAGCGAACAGGCCGTCGGCCTGAAGGAAATCAACCAGGCCATGAACCAGATGGACCAGGTGACGCAGCAGAACGCGGCGATGGTGGAGGAAGCCACCGCCGCCAGCGTCGCCCTCAACGACGAGGCACAGACGCTGAAGGCGCTTGCTACCCGTTTCAGGGTCGCAGGCTCAGGCAATGCCGCAGCACTGACCTCGGTTGCCCAGCAGATGCGGGCGCCGACTGCCCCGGCCGCTTCGCCTCGTGCCACCCCCGCGGTCCGCCGCGTGGCAGCTCCATCGCGTGGCTCGGCTGCCGTGGCGCAGGATAGCTGGGAAGAGTTCTGAGCATCAGTTCCCTAAAGCGCGTCACGGCTAACTTGATTCATGCGACGCGCTTTAGCTCTTTGTTTTTATGCATGTCGTTATCCGGGAACCGCTGCACACTTCCCGGCGACACGCATTATCATGCAAAAGGCGCCGGGATGAGCCGGCGCCTTTTGCATTTCAGACATAAATGACGCTCAGGCAGCGTTCGACGTCTGTTCCTCATTGAGGAAAGCGTAGATTGCCGAAGCGGAATCCGTGGCGCGCAGCTTGGCGACCAGATCGTGATCGCGCAGCACGCGGGCGATCCGCGACAGGGCCTTCAGATGATCGGCACCGGCACCTTCCGGCGCCAGCAGCAGGAAGACGAGGTCGACAGGCTGGTCGTCCAGGGCTTCGAAATCGACCGGCTGCTCCAGCCGGGCGAAGATGCCGACGATCGAATGGATGTTGACCAGCTTGCCGTGGGGAATGGCGATGCCGTTGCCGACGCCGGTCGAGCCAAGGCGTTCGCGCTGCAGGATGACGTCGAAGATCTCCCGTTCGGAGAGCCCGGTGATCCTGGCGGCTCTTGCGGCCAATTCCTGAAGCAACTGTTTCTTGGAATTTACTCTGAGGGCGGGAATGATCGCATCCTGATGGAGCAAATCTGCCAATGCCATTTCTTTTTCCTTCTGTCGCCGGGATCAAATGCAACGAGCGGCGGCGATACCGCCGCTCACCGCCTGATCTCAGCCTTTGATATTGGCGGAATCGATCCAGCCAATATTTCCGTCGTGCCGACGGTAAACGATGTTCAAGTGTTCCTTGCCGGGGCTGCGGAACAGGAGAAGCGGCTCGTCGGTCATGTCGAGCGCCATCACGGCGGTGGCGACCGACATGGTCTTCAGCTGCTTCGTGCTTTCGGCGACGATGGCCGGCGCGAAATCGTCGGGGATCTCATCTTCGTGGTCAGGAACGGAATCCATGACCGTGTAGGAGACTTCTGCAAAACCGTTCAGATGGTTTCCGGCATGATGGTCCTTCAGCTTGCGCTTGTAGCGGCGCAGGCGCTTTTCGATGCGCTCCGAAGCGGCGTCGAAAGCCAGCAGCGGGTCCGTCGCCTCGCCGGCCGCATGCAGCACCACCCCACTGTCGAGATGAAGCTTGCAGTCTGCCGAGTAACGAGAACTTGCCTTTTCCACGGTCACCTGACCCGAATATCCCCCGTCGAAGTATTTCGTGATGGCCATACCAATTTGGTCCTCGATCTTTTGACGGAACGAGTCACCAATTTCCATATGTTTACCGGACACACGCACACTCATGGAGTTTCCCTTCTTATCGTCGTTTGCGGGTATCAGTTTACGCCAAGCCTCAGGTTCATCCAAGCACTTCGCGCAATCTCAAGCAAGATCGGCGTCAGCCTGCTGGTCCTTGGTGCCCTTCTGATGCTGGGGATAACTCCAGACGCCGTTTGCGGCATCGATTGCGGCGGGCTTCTAGCCAGCCGCTGTTGAAAAGTCAATAGGGCGAAAAATCGGCATCACTAATACACGCGACGCACGCATTGAAAACACGGTAATTACAGCATATTTCACCGGCCGCTTACCAATGACTTTTAGTGGATTCTCGCTGTGGTTGCCATAGCTCGCGCCGGGATCGTCATGGCTGCGACACCGAAGATGACGCAAACGAGTCCAATCCAGGCCGTCGGACTCAGCCTTTCGCCGAGGAAAAGGATGCCGATCGCAACACCGATCGGCACTCTGAGATAGGCTTGCGACGTCGTGCCGACCGAGCCCAACGTTTGGACGAGACGGAAATAGATCGCAAAGGCAAGCGCCGTCGAAAAGGCGGACAGAGCCAGCAGCGCCAGAATCGATGCGGCCGAGGGATCGAGCGTCCACGGCCGGTCGACGACGAGGCTGACCGGCAGGAGAATGACCGCGCCCGAGATCAACGAGCCGGCCGCCGGCACGGCGGGATCGAGCCCCTTGAAGTTCTTGCTGAAAATCGCCGCACCGGCATAGCAGGCTGTCGCCAGGATGATGGCGAGCTGCGCCATCAGGCTTTCGCCGAGACCGCCGAGCACCTCTACGCCGATGACCAGGCAGATGCCGGCAACTCCTGATATGACGCCGAAAAGCTTTCGCGCCGTCACCTGCTCGTGGCGGACTATCAGCACGGTCAGCAGGAAGGTGAAGATCGGCGTTGCCGAATTGAGGATCACCGCCAGCCCGGCATCGACGGATTGTTCCGCCCAGGCAATCAGCGTGAAGGGAATGACGCTGTTCAGACAGGCCTGGACAAAAAACCGCCGCCACGTCCCACCGTCAGTGGGCAGACGGATTCGCCGGTAGCGGAGGACGGCGAGCAGAATGCCACCGGCAATCAGCGTGCGGACGGCGATCAAAGTCACCGGGGGGATCGTCTCGACGCCGATCTTGATGAAAGTGTAGGACGAAACCCAGAGGGTTGCCAGCGCCAGCAGCAGGAGAAGCTCCCTGGCAAGCTTCGGATTTTGCGGCGTCATGGTAGGCTTTCCCAATTCGTTCAAGACGTCAGAGAAATAACGGGGATTTGGAGCTGGATGCTTCGATCAAGACCGAAGCATTGCGGCGTCAGAAGCCGGCGACCTTGGCGAGCGCCCGTTTTTCGCGCCGGCGCTGGACCGAGGAGGCAATGTTCATAGCCTCGCGGTACTTGGCAACCGTGCGGCGGGCGAGATCGACTCCGCCTTTCTTCAGCATGTCGACGATATCGTCGTCGGAGAGCACCGCGTCGGGGCTCTCCTGCATGATCAGCGCGCGGATCTTGTGACGCACCGCCTCGGCCGAATGGCTGTCGCCGCCGGCAACGGCGCTGATCGAGACGGTGAAGAAATATTTGAGCTCGAAGAGGCCGCGCGGCGTCAGCATGTATTTGTTCGAGGTGACGCGGCTGACGGTGGATTCGTGCATCTTGATCGCCTCGGCGACCGTCTTCAGGTTCAGCGGGCGCAGGTGGTCGACACCGTTCAGCAGGAAGGCATCCTGCTGGCGGACGATCTCGCTTGCCACTTTCATGATGGTTTTTGCCCGCTGGTCAAGGCTGCGCGTCAGCCAGTTGGCGCTTTGCAGGCATTCGGACAGGAAGGCGTGATCATCGCCATTCCTGGTCACACGGGAAAAATAGGACTGGTTGACGAGCACGCGCGGCAGCGTATCCGGATTGAGCTCGACCAGCCAACCGCCCTCCAAGGAGGGCCTGACGACCACATCGGGCATGATCGCTTCGGAAACGCCGGTCTCGAAACCGCTGCCGGGCTTGGGATTAAGCTGCCGGATTTCGCCGAGCATATCGAGAAGGTCTTCCTCGTCGACGCCGCAGAGCCGCTTCAGCGTGGCAAAATCGCGCCGTGCCAGCAGTTCGAGGTTTTCGACAAGCGCCTGCATGGCGGGGTCATACCGGTCCTTCTGCCTGAGCTGGATCGCCAGGCATTCGGAGAGGCTGCGGGCGAAAACCCCCGGCGGATCGAGCGTCTGAAGTGCGGCAAGCACACGCTCGGCCGCAGTCAGGCTCGTGCCCAGCCGCTCGCCGGTCTCGACGAGATCGACTTGCAGATAACCGGCATCGTCGAGCTGATCGACGAAGTTCTGCGCGATCAGCCGATCGGCCATGTCGGGCAGGACGAAGGGGATCTGCTGGGCGAGATGATCACGCAGCGACACCTGGCCGGCGACGAAATCGTCGAGATCGTAATCAGTGCCCTCGCCGCCGCTGCCCGGCATCGATTTCCACTGGCCGACGAGTTCCGGCGCATCGAGGCGCTGCGGCGCGCTGTCATCGGGATAGACATTGGTGTAGTTGGCGTCGAGCTCGTCGTTCAGCCGGCTGGTGCTGGCGCTGCCGCCATTGTCGTACCAGTCGCTGGAAAGCGCGTCGGTGCGGTTGTCGTAGCCATCGTCCGAGCCCGCATCCTCCGGCGAATGACCATAAGGCTCGTCCTCGGATTCGCCGCGTTCTGCGCCCGCCTCGCCGTCATTCGACGGAAATTCGAGCAGCGGGTTCTTCTCCACTTCCTGGGCGATGAACTGGGTGAGCTCGACATGCGTCATCTGCAGCAGCTGGATGGATTGCATCAGCTGCGGTGTCATCACCAGCGATTGGTTCTGGCGCAGGAAAAGACTGGCGGACAGTGCCATGACGGACGCGAAACTCCCTCGATTCCTCCGGGAAACCGCGTCCGATCACACTTCAGGCGACGGAAATCCAACTGGCCCAAAAATTGCTTTTTTATCTCATTTGGTCAAGCGGAACTATGTCGGCGCGGTTAATTTCTGCGGTGGGACAGGTGTCGGCGAAAGGTTTGCGCCGTTTCAGGATGACTGAGGCAGCGTCGCCGTCTTTAGCATCATCGACCGTTCAGAGGCTGAAATTGTCGCCGAGGTAAAGCCGGCGCACTTCCGGATTGTTGACGATGTCGTTCGCCCGGCCATGGGTCAGCACTTCGCCGGCATGGATGATGTAGGCCCGGTCGATCAGACCCAGCGTCTCGCGCACATTGTGGTCGGTGATGAGAACGCCGATGCCGCGCGCCGTCAGGTGATGGACGAGATTCTGGATGTCGGCGACCGAGATCGGGTCAACGCCGGCGAAGGGTTCGTCGAGCAGCATGAAGGTCGGGTCGGTCGCCAGCGCACGGGCGATTTCGAGACGGCGGCGCTCACCGCCCGAGAGGGCAACTGCAGCACTCTTGCGCAGCTTCTGGATATGGAATTCTTCCAGCAACTCGTTCAGCTTCTGCTCGCGCTCGGCCTTGTCCTTGACGTGCACTTCAAGCACGGCGCGGATATTTTCTTCCACCGTCAGGCCGCGAAAGATCGAGGCTTCCTGCGGCAGGTAACCGACGCCGAGACGGGAGCGGCGGTACATCGGCATGGTCGTGACGTCGTTGCCGTCGATCTCGATCGTGCCTTCATCCACCGGCACGAGGCCGGTAATCATGTAAAAACAGGTGGTCTTGCCGGCGCCGTTCGGACCGAGCAGGCCGACGGCCTCGCCACGGCGCACCACCAGCGAGACGCCATTGACGACGCGCCGCGTCGCATAGGTCTTCGTCAGACCGCGTGCGATCAGCGTTCCCTGATAACGGCTTTTGTCGGCGGCGCCCGCAGCTTGTGGCCCGGGCTGGCCGAACATGGTGGATAGCGATGATAATTTCACGTGGGAGGCCGGCTTCTCAGTTCTGCTTCTGCTGCGCATTCGGCTGCGATTTTGGATCGAGCTGAATTTGGACACGCCCGCCGCAGCTTTCAAGCTCCGCCTGACCGGTTTGCATGTGAACGGTCAGTTTGCAGCCGGTGAAGACGTTCGGTCCATCCGACAGAATAACCTTGTTGCCCTGATCCGCCGTGAGGATGAATGTCTGCGAGGCCATATCGAACTTGCCGTCATCGGCGGTCGCCGTCTGCGTGCCCGATGTCAGCAGGACCTTGTCGGTCACCAGGATCTTGTCGATATCGGCACTGCCCGATGCCAGCGAGGCCGACTGCTGCGGCTGGGCGGCGGGTTGCGTCCCGTCGGCGGCCGGCTTTGCCGCCTTGTCCTTGTAATAGACGGTCATCTTGCCGGACTGCATCGTCGTCGTCCCCTGGACGACCTTGACCTTGCCGGTGAACAAAGCCGTGTGTTCCTGATCGTGGATTTCCAGCTTGTCGCTTTCGATCTGGATCGGCTGGTCGTTGGAAAGCTTCATGCCCGACATCGTGGCCGCCTGCTGCGCTCCCGCGCCCGCGGCTGTCAGAACAAGGGCAAATGCGCCGGCAATGAACGCCAAGCCAGTCTTGCAAGTGGAAATGCGACAATCTTTTGTCATGGATGACCCGGCTGGTTAAGTGCCCTGTTTATGGATGGTGGATGGATCGACATTCATGCGAACATTCCCCTCGAATGTGATCACCCGCCCCTTATCGGTTATCTGGAGCGTCTTCGCAACAATGGAGGCATTGTCCTTGGTGATGGTGACGGGGTCGTCGCTGCGCATGTTTCCGCCCTTGATATCGAGGCGGGCGGACTGGAAATTCGCGTTGAGGCCGCTGCTCAGCACCAGGGTGAAGGGAGCGGTCATATGCAGGTTGTCGGTGGCGCGGTTGTAGTCGGCGGTCGAGGCGACGACGCGGGCGATCAGGCCGTCATTCATCGGCACGGCGGCCTTGATGGTCTCCAGCGTGATGAGATCGGGATTGCGGATATCCTGCAACGCCCGTTCGGCGAGCATCGAATAATTGATGCCGTCGGAATTGCGGCCCGCGATCGCCGGCTTTTCCATCACGACCTTGCCGTTTTCGATCTTGGCGCCTTCGAACTTGACGTTCTCAGGCAGATAGATGCTGACCAACGCCACCGCCAGGAGGGCAGCCGCGACGATGAGGGCTGCCACCGGCAGCAAAATCTTCAGCCGCCGCACGCGGGCGGAATGGAACAACGCATCGCCATAGGCGCTACGGCCGGAGCCCGCATAGGCGGCATTTCCGTTGTTCTTCAGGGTATCGAGCATAGGTCTCGTTCCATGTGCGGTGATTGCCGCGCCTCGTAACAAAGCCGGCCGCCAATCACAGTTCGTTTCGCATTATTACATTGGCTTGCCAATATGGAATTTTTTCTGCAACAAGCAACAAAACGGAAAAACATCAAAAAGTGGCATTCGTACGCGCCGCTGCCACCTATTTCACCGGATCGATCGGCGGCATGCCGAAGCCGGGCCAGCGCTGGAGGTTTCTCATGGACAGTTCGATCATCGCCGATCGCCGGCGGCTGCGCCGCAAGCTCGGCTTCTGGCGTATCGTCGCGGTCGCCCTCATCGTGGCGCTTGGTCTGGCCTTCTACAGCTTCGCCTTCGGCAATGGCGGGACGGAGCGCCCGCATATCGCCCACGTGACGATCTCGGGACTGATCGTCGACGACGACGAGCTTCTGGAGCGGCTGAAGAAAGTCGAGACCAGCGATCAGGTGAAGGCCGCAGTGATTTCGATCTCCTCGCCCGGCGGCACGACCTATGGCGGCGAAAAGATCTTCAAGGCGATCCGTGCGATCGCAGCCAAGAAACCCGTCGTCTCCGATGTGCGCACGCTTGCCGCCTCCGCCGGCTATATGATCGCCACCGCCGGCGACACGATCATTGCCGGCGACAGCTCGATCACCGGCTCGATCGGCGTCATCTTCCAGTATCCGCAGATCCAGCCGCTGCTCGATAAGATCGGCGTCTCGCTGCAGGAGATCAAATCTTCGCCGCTGAAGGCCGAACCCTCGCCGTTCCACGAAGCGAGCGAGGAGGCCAAGGCAATGATCCGCAACATGGTGGTCGACAGCTATAACTGGTTCGTCGATCTGGTCGCCGACCGGCGCAAGCTGCCGCGCGACGAGGTGCTGAAACTCGCCGACGGCACGATCTATACCGGCCGCCAGGCGCTCAAGGTGAAACTCGTCGATACGATCGGCGGCGAGGCGGAAATCCGGGCCTATCTCAAATCGCGTGGCGTCGACGCCGACCTGCCGATGGTCGACTGGGACAAGAAGAGCAACACGCCCTTTCTGCTCGCTGGGGCTGTTTCGCGGTTGATTACGATCTTCGGTTATGATGATCTCTTGAAAGGCCAGGATATCAATGGAATCCTGCCCCCAAAGTTGCTTCTTGACGGGCTGCTTTCAGTTTGGCAGGTTGGCCGCGATTGATAAGAAATCAATAATTTAAGGGGGCGAACGTGATCAAGTCCGAATTGGTGCAGATTGTTGCAGCACGCAACCCGCATCTCTATCATCGCGACGTCGAGAATATCGTCAACGCGGTTCTCGACGAGATCACGGATGCACTGGCTGCGGGCAACCGAGTCGAATTGCGCGGCTTTGGCGCGTTTTCGGTCAAGAACCGCCCATCCCGCTCCGGCCGCAACCCGCGCACCGGCGATACCGTCTTCGTCGAGGAGAAGTGGGTTCCCTTCTTCAAGACCGGCAAGGAGCTGCGCGAGCGGCTCAATCCCGGTCAGGCCGACGAAGAGGATTGAGCGCCGCACGCCGCCTGCGGCGAATCCGCACTTGATCTCGAAGACCGTTTTCCTATTCTGCTAACGCATCGGCCCCGAAAATCGGAATCGATTTTCGGGGCCGATGCGTAGTTACAATGCGCCGCTCAGAAAGGGCGGCGCCATCCGACGCATGGAGAGCTCCAATGGCCAAGAAGATCGTCAACCTGTTGATTCTGCTGCCGCTCGGCGTCATCCTCATCGTCTTCTGCGTCGCCAACCGCCAAAGCGTCACGCTCGCCTTCAATCCGTTCCGGCCGGAAGATCAGGTGCTTGCGGTTTCTGCGCCCTTCTTCGTCTTCCTGGTCGTTGCCTTGATCGCAGGCATGCTGATCGGCTCGGCCGCCACCTGGTTCAGCCAGGGTAAACACCGCAAGCGCGCCCGCACCGAGGCCAAGGAAGCCATCCGCTGGCAGGGCGAGGCCGACCGCCACAAGAGCCGCGCCGAGGAAATCGCCGGGCAGCTTCCGGCACGATAAACCGGCTCGGTTTCGGCGATGCTTCGGCAGCGGTCAAACCGGAAAAAAGCTCAGTTCCTCATAGTCGCCCTCCGGCGACGTGCCGTTGCCGGTCACACGGAAACCGTGGGCGAGGTAGAAAGCCTTCGCCCGCCGGTTCTTCACCAGGCACTTCAGCCGGTAGCGGTGGCCTGGCCATTCCGGCAGCGCCTGCAGCAGCGCCGTACCGGCGCCAAAGCCCTGGAAGTCCGGGCTGATATAGAGCATGTGGATGAAATCATCGGCCGGCCAGAGCGACAGGAAGCCGGCTACTCCGCCGTTTTCATGCTCACAGACGAAGACCGTCTCGCCATTCGTATGGGCGGCGAAGTCTTCGCGGTGGAATTTGCCGGGATCGACCCAGACGAATGTTTCGCGGCGCACGGAAAGATAAATCTCCGCGAGCATTTCCTGGTCTTCCGCCCGCGGCGGCCTGATTGTCCACGTCATGACGTGGATGTAACCCATGGCCCAACCCACGCCAAGCCCAAAGCGCGTGGCGTCGGGCCCGGATCAGCCAGCCGCCATCTTCGCGACGACGGCGGCATTGAAATCCGAAAAGAACCCTTCGGCGAGCCTCTGTGAGGTCGCATCGAGCAGGCGTGCGCCGAACTGGGCAAGCCTGCCGCCGAGCTCGGCTTTTGCCCGAAAATGCAGGATGGTCTCGGCACCGCTTTCTTCGAGCACGATATCGGCGGCTCCTTTGGCAAAGCCGGCAAGACCACCCTTGCCTTCGGCCGACAGCGTGTAGCTGTTCGGCGCATCCACATTGGACAGTGTCAGCAGCCCATGAAAGGTAGCCGACAGCAGGCTGAACTTGACCTTGATCGTCGCCTCGAAGGTATCCGGCGACAGCCGCTCGATGGCCTGGCAGCCTGGAATGCAGCCGCGCATGATCTCGGGATCGTTGAGCGCTGCCCAGACGACATCCCGCGGCGCGGCGATGCGTTCTTCGCCGGTGAAATCCATTCGATAACCCCATCTCCGATTCGCTCACTTTATCCCAGCGGGAAAGGCTTTTGCCAGGCGGAGAGGAACGTTATCCCGCTCGTTCCGGGGCAAGGAATTGGCGATGAGTGACGAATTGAGGCCGTGGAGCGTGACGGCAAGCCGCATCACCTATGAGGATCGCTGGATCCGGCTGCGAAGCGACGACTGCATCACCGCCGATGGGACCGTCGTCGCGCCCTTCCATGTGCTCGACTATCCCGACTGGATCAACGTCGTGCCTGTCATGCCCGACGGCCGCGTGCTGCTGACTCGGGAATACCGGCATGGACGCGGCGAGATCATCCACGGGCTCGTCGCCGGCGGTGTCGAGCACGGCGACAGCGAGACCGGCGATGCGGCGATGGCGGCAGCCCGGCGCGAACTCCGGGAGGAGACCGGCTATGAAGCCTCCACCTTCGTCAAGCTGCTCACCTCCTACCCGAATGCAGCAAGCCACAGCAACGCGGTGACGAGCTGGCTGGCACTCGACCTCAGCCGAGCCGGTGAACCGCGTTTCGACCCGGGCGAGAAGGTCGAGCTGTTGTTTGAGGATCTTGCCGCCCTCCTCGGCGACCTGCAGTCCGGCGCGGTCATCATGCAGTCGATGCATGTCGCAGCCCTTTATGCGGCGGAAAGCTGGCTTCGCCGGCGGTCATCGGAGGCTTGAAATAAATGCCGCGCCGGCGCGCAGTTGATCCGGCACGCTTTTCTGGGCTACTGCATAATTCAAAGGGCGCTGCAGAAGATGCAGACGTTCTCACCATATCCCGACAGACACGCGGAAGAGCACGTTGAAACAAAGAGAACGCCGGCCGGGCCAGAAGAAGACATCAGGTCCTTCCGGGGAAAGCCGCAGGGACGACCGGGTCGGCCGGCCGCCGAAGCCGGTCTCGCGGCCTGCGGCTGCCCGCGAGACGGTGCGCGAGGCTGCCGTGCCTGCCGCCCCCGAACGGCCGCTGATGACGCGCAGCGGCGAGCGCCCGGCTGAGCGCGTGCCCGTGATCCTCGAATCGCTCGGGGCCGGCGACTTCCACCTGATCGACAGCGGCAACGGCGAAAAGCTTGAGCAATACGGCCCCTACCGTATCATCCGTCCCGAGGCGCAAGCGCTGTGGCGGCCGTCGCTGCCCTCGCATGTCTGGGAAAAGGTCAATGCCGTCTTCACCGGCGATACCGACGAGGAAGGCAGCGGCCGCTGGCGCTTCCCGAAGGAGGCGCTGGGAGAGACCTGGCCGCTCAACCTGCTCGGCGTCGATTTCCTCGGCCGTTTCACCTCTTTCCGTCATGTCGGCGTCTTCCCGGAGCAGATCGTGCACTGGAGCTGGATGAAGGAGCAGGTCGAAAAGGCCGGCCGGCCGCTGAAAGTGCTGAACCTTTTCGGCTATACCGGCGTCGCCTCGCTGGTTGCCGCCGCAGCCGGCGCCGAAGTCACCCATGTCGACGCCTCGAAGAAGGCGATCGGCTGGGCGCGGGAAAACCAGGCGCTCGGGCGCATGGAGAAGCTGCCGATCCGCTGGATCTGCGAAGACGCGATGAAATTCATCCTGCGCGAGGAACGCCGCGGCAGCCAGTACGACATCATCCTCACCGATCCGCCGAAATTCGGCCGCGGCCCGAACGGCGAAGTCTGGCATCTTTTCGCGCATCTGCCGTTGATGCTCGATGTCTGCCGCGAGATCCTGTCGCCGAAGGCCGTCGGCCTGGTGCTGACCGCCTATTCGATCCGCGCCAGCTTCTATTCGATCCACGAGCTGATGCGCGAGACGATGCGGGGCGCCGGCGGCGTGGTCGAATCCGGCGAGCTGGTCATCCGCGAAGCCGGCCTCGACGGCAAGACGCCAGGCCGCGCGCTTTCCACCTCCCTCTTTTCCCGCTGGGTGCCGAAATGAGCAAGGACTTCCACGATCAGGGACCGCGCAGGGTCGGACAGGTGAAGGAAGTCACCTCGCTTGCCAATCCGATCATCAAGGACATCAAGGCGCTGACGAACAAGAAGTCGCGGGAGGAAAGCGGGACTTTCCTGGCCGAAGGACTGAAGCTCGTCATCGATGCGATCGAACTCGGCTGGACAATCCGGACGCTGGTCTATGCCAAGGCCGCCAAGGGCAAGCCGCTGGTCGAGCAGATGGCGGCAAAGACCGTCGCCTCGGGTGGGCTGGTGCTCGAAGTCAGCGAAAAGGTGATCGCCTCGATCACCCGGCGCGACAATCCGCAGATGGTCGTCGGCATCTTCGAGCAGCGCTGGATGCCGCTTCGGGACATTCGGCCGAGGGATGGCGAGACCTGGGTGGCGCTCGACCGGGTGCGCGACCCCGGCAATCTCGGCACCATTATCCGCACAGCCGATGCGGCCGGCGCTTCCGGCATCATTCTGATCGGAGAGACGACCGATCCCTTTTCGCTCGAAACGGTGCGGGCCACCATGGGCTCGGTCTTTGCCGTTCCGGTGGCGCGGGCAACACCGGAAGAGTTCATCGCCTGGCGGAAATCGGCCGGCGTTTCCGTGGTTGCGACGCATCTTGCCGGCGCGGTCGACTACCGCACCATCGACTACCGGAAAAAGCCCGTCGTGCTGCTGATGGGCAACGAGCAATCCGGCCTGCCGGACCAACTGGCCGGGCAAGCCGACGCGCTTGCCCGCATTCCGCAGCAGGGCCGCGCCGATTCCCTGAATCTCGCCGTCGCCACCGCTGTCATGCTTTTCGAGGCGCGCCGCCATCTCCTCTCACTTGCCGAGGGCAAATGACCGAACAGACGCCTGCCCGCCCCGCGCTGTTTTCGCGCCCGGCGCCGATCCTCTTCTTCATCATCGTCGCCGTTTTCCTCGACCAGATCGTCAAGATCGCGGTCGATCATTACCTGCCGCTGCAGGAGGCCGTGCCGGTTATTCCGATGCTGGCGCTCTACCGCACCTACAATCTCGGCGTTGCCTTTTCGATGCTGGAGGGCATGGATGGCTGGTTCATCGTCGGCATGCGCCTCGTCATCGTCGCCTTCGTCATCTGGCTGTGGTACCGCACGGCGAAGGACCGCTGGCTTGCCCATCTCGGTTACGCGCTGATCATCGCCGGCGCGATCGGCAATCTCGTCGACCGCTTCGCCTATGGCCACGTGATCGATTACATCCTGTTTTACACCGACAGCTGGTCTTTCGCGGTGTTCAATCTCGCCGACAGTTTCATCACCATCGGGGCTGGCTGCGTCATTCTCGACGAGCTGCTGCTGCCGAAAAAGGCCGGCCGCTAAAATCTTATCGAATTCCTGAAGGCATTCGGAAGAGGCCTCATGTTAGCCAGATTGCATGCAGAATCTGGGACAGTTGCAGGAAAGATTGTCCGCCGCCTTCGGCGGACCCGCCGCCAAGCCGCGTGAAGAGCGGATGGCGGAGTTCTTCTCGCGACCCGGCACATCGGCGCCTCAGGCGGCCGATGACGGCAAGATGGGGCCTGCAGCGACACGGCGCCTGCTGGTCTACTGGCTTGGCGGCGCTGGCCTGCTTGCCGCGATGATCCTGACTCTGCTTGCCCATGCCGGCGATCCTCTGCTGCTTTCGGGCGGTCTTGTGGTCCTCGGCCTTGCCGTCATCGCCAGCTATGCCGTCCTGATGTTTCGCCGGCGCAGGCCCCCCGGCGGCGGCAAATCGCTGCCGGATTGGAACGACGGCGCCAAGCTGTTTGCAGACGTCCACGACGTGCTCGGCGATATCACCGTCAGCCGCAGCATGGACCGGCGCATCATTTCCGCCAACGATACGTTTCGCCGGCTGACCGGGCGCCTGCGTCCCGAAGGGCACAGTTGCGAGGAGATCGGGCTTGCCTTTCGGCCCGGCCCGATACCCCACTGCTTCGATGTCGAGATCTCGACGCCGGACGGCCAGCGCATCTTTCTCTGGCGCGACGTCGTCACCCGCGACCCGGCAAACGGCCGGCTGCTGCTGCAGAGCGTGGCGCGCGATGTGACCGACGAGCGGCTGATCGCGCAGGGCCGCGAGGAGGCCCGCCAGAAGGCCGAGTATAACAGCGCCGCCAAGTCGAGGCTGCTTGCCACCGTCAGCCACGAGGTGCGCACGCCGCTTTCCGGCCTGCTCGGCATGACGCATCTCCTCGCCGAGACGCGGCTGACGCAGGAGCAGCAGGATTATCTCGCCAATATCCGCCAGTCCGGCCACGCGCTGACGCAGCTCGTCGAGGATCTGCTCGATTTCTCCACCATCGAGGTCGGTCGCTTCGCGCTGCACCCGCGCTCGGAATCGCTGCGCAAGCTTCTGGAAAGCGTCGTCGAGATGCTCGCCCACCGGGCGCATGAAAAAGGCATCGAGATCGGCGCCACGGTGTCATCAGACGTTCCGGAGAATATGAGTTTCGACCCGGCGCGGCTGCGCCAGGTTCTGTTCAACGTCATCGGCAATGCGGTGAAGTTCACCCAGGTCGGCGGCGTCTTCATTCGCGTCTCGCTCGATGCGGACGACCTGTCGATCACGGTTACGGATAGCGGTCCCGGCATGACGGCGGAGGAGCAGGCGCGAGTCTTCGGCGAATTCGAACAGGGCGGGACCGTTGCCGACAGGAGCAGCGGCACCGGGCTCGGCCTTGCCATCTCCGCCCGCATCATGCGCGAATTCAACGGCACGCTGACGGTTGCCAGCGAAAAGGGCAGAGGCAGCGAATTCACCATCCGCTTCCCTGTCGATATCGGCAGCGAGCGCCCTGACCGGCGCAATACGCTGCTTGCCGGCAACAGCGTCGTGCTCCTGGCGCCGACGGGTGCTGCACGCACCGCCATCGCCGAGACGATCACCGCGCTCGGCGGCCTCTGCCATCTGGTCAGCGACGGCGAGAGCGCGCGGACGACGCTGCTCGGCTTGGCCAATAGCGGAAAGCGGCCGACCGATATCATCATCGACCATCGCATGTCGGCGGAATTTGCCGCCCATCTTGCCGATCGCGCCGAAATCGCCGCCCTTGGCCTGCGCAAGGTGCTGCTCGTCAATCCGGAAGAGCGCAGCGCCCATCCGCTCGACCTCTTCGATGCCTGGCTCATCCGGCCGCTGCGCGAACAGTCGCTGATCGACGTGCTGCGCGGGCGCATGCGCGGCATGGAGAAGCGCGACGCGCTGAACGACAACCAGCCGGGCTTTGGCCTTTCGGCGGCGGAGCCGATGGTTGCCGCCAGCGGGCTCAACATCCTGCTTGGCGAGGACGATCCGATCAACGCCATGCTGGTGCGCGTCGTGCTGGAGAAGGGCGGGCATAAGGTGCGCCATGTCGAGGATTTCGAGGCGCTGCTGGATTGCGCTCTCTGCGAGGCGAATGCCCGGCCCGATATCATCATCAGCGACCTGTCGATGCCCGGCGGCAACGGCATCGACATGCTCGGACGCCTGCGCGGCCACGAAAGACGGCTCGATCTGGCCTCGGTGCCGGTGATTGTGCTGACCGCCGACAAGAGCGACGAATCGCGCCGCCAGGTGTTGCTGAACGGCGCCAACCGGGTGATGGTAAAGCCGGTCGACCCGGTGCGGCTGCTGACCGAAGTGCAGGCGGTCGCCGCACTTTCCGCCCGCCGGGCAGAGGCGCGATAACGTGCCGCGGGGCCGGCATGCTTCTTGCGTTCACAAATTCAATATGTCACTTTCCTGTCGCAGAGAAGTGTTTTATGGCGTCGATAAGCCGGCAACGGGAGAATCGCCATGTCCGCCATCGACATCCTGAATCGTGACACCACCGAGGTTGCACCGCCCTTGACGGCGGCTGCGCAGACGGACGGCGACATCCTCGGCCGCATCGGCAATCTGGAAACCCGGCTTGCCCGCACGGCGCGCGAGATCGATGCCGCCCAAGCCGTGCGTTACCGAGTTTTCGTCGACGAAATGAAGGCGCAACTGCCGCTGGACGCCATGCGCCGCCAGCGCGATGTCGATGCCTATGACGCCTTTTGCGACCACCTTCTCGTTCTCGACCGCACGATCGAGGGCGACCCGGAAGACCAGATCGTCGGCACCTACCGCCTGCTGCGCCAGGATGTCGCCATGGCCAATGGCGGTTTTTACTCGGCTTCCGAATTCGAGATCGAGGGCCTCCTCGCCAAACATCCGGGTAAGCGCTTCATGGAGCTCGGCCGCTCCTGCGTACTGCCGGAATACCGCACCAAACGCACCGTCGAGCTTCTGTGGCAGGGCAACTGGGCCTATGCGCTGAAGCACGGCGTCAGCGCCATGTTCGGCTGCGCCTCTTTCCCCGGCGTCTATCTAGAAAGCCATGCGCTGGCGCTGTCCTTCCTCTACCACAATGTGCTGGCGAAGAACGAATGGGCCGTCAGCGCATTGCCGCATCTCGCCCGCAACATGGATCTGATGCCGGTCGAGGCCGTCAACCCGAAGCGCGCGCTGATGGCGCTGCCGCCGCTGATCAAGGGTTACATGCGCTTGGGCGCGATGGTCGGCTCCAGCGCCGTCGTCGACCACGCCTTCAACACGACCGACGTGCTGATCGTGCTGCCGATCTCCAGCATTTCCGACCGCTACCTGAATTATTACGGCGCCGACGCGGGCCGCTTCGCGAGCTAGAGCCTTTCCTAGTCGCCAGGCCCCGGCAATGTTTCAGGGCATGATCTCTATCGGTGTATGGTTGGGGACGCGAGCCCAGATATCGCGCATCTCCGAGTTGGTTACTGCAACACAGCCATCCGTCCAATCCCACAGGTGATGGACGTTTCCGAAGAGGCCCCAGCCATTGGGAAGCCCGTGGATCATGATATCGCCCCCGGCAGGAAAACCTCCTGCTTCAGCGTTGCGCCGATCATCCGGGTTTGGATAGGAAATGTGCAGGCTCAGATAGGCCATGGACTTTGGATTTCGCCAGTCTATTTCATAACGCCCTTCAGGTGTTCTCTCGTCACCTTCTCGCTGCTTGGGCCCGGCATCGGCAGCCGTGCCTAAAGAAATCCGGTATGTAGAGATGGGAGCATCGCCTCTCAAAAGGACCATGCGGCGTTCGGATTTATAAACGCGAATGAGGTCAGCCTGTTGTTCCCATGGCGCATCCGGAGGCGGCGAGCCTGAGCCGACCCTGGCCATCAATTTCGTATAAGCGAAACAGCTGGCGACCACGATGGCTAAAACGACAAGTTTGTTTCTCAACTTGATCTCATCTTCAGGAGGCGCGCTCGAGGCCAGGCACGATCGGCCGGCAATGGCTGGCAGGCTTTGGCGCTCATGATGCTTCACCCCTTGGCGCCAGTCTAAAGCCGGATAAATGCCCGGCCGACGCACAGTCGGCCGGGCCAAAAGGCGTCTCAGAAACGCAGGACAGGTTACGAACCCGCCCCGTAGGCGGCGATCGCCGCCATGTTGACGATGTCGCTGTCCTTGGCGCCCATCGAGGTGATCTGCACCGGCTTGTCGAGACCGACGAGGATCGGGCCGATTACCGTCGAGCCGCCAAGCTCCTGCAGCATCTTGGTCGAGATCGAGGCCGAGTGGAAGGCCGGCATGACAAGCACGTTGGCGGGGCCGGAAAGGCGGCAGAAGGGATATTGCTCCATCACCTTGCGGTTCAATGCGACATCGGCCGCCATCTCGCCGTCATATTCGAAATCGACGCGACGCTTGTCGAGGATCTTCACCGCCTCGCGCACCCGCTCTGAACGTTCGCCCGAGGGATGGCCGAAGGTGGAATAGGCGAGCATGGCGACGCGCGGCTGATAGCCCATGCGCCGCGCCAGACCGGCGGCCTCTTCGGCAATATCGGCAAGCTGCTCGGCCGTCGGCATGTCGTGGACGGCGGTATCGGCCACGAAGACCGTGCGGCCGCGGCAGAGCGCCAGCGACACGCCGATGACGCGGTGGCCAGGCTTTTCATCGATGCAGCGGCGCACATCGTCCAGCGCGGTGGAATAGTTGCGGGTGATACCCGTCACCATGCCGTCGGCGTCGCCCAACGCCACCATAGTGGCGGCGAAGTGGTTGCGGTCATTATGGATTAGCCGCTGGACGTCGCGGTGGAGATAACCGTGCCGCTGCAGCCTGGCATAGAGATAGTCAATATAGGCTTCGATCCGGGTGGAAATACGGGCATTGACGATTTCAAGCCCCGGCCGGTTGAGATCGATGCCGGCGCGTTCGGCCGTCGACCGGATCAGGTCCTCGCGGCCGAGCAGGATGGCGGTGCCGAGCTGCTGGTTGGCGTAGGAGAGTGCTGCGCGCAGGACCTGCTCTTCCTCGGCCTCGGCAAAGACGATCCGCTTCGGGCGGCGGCGCACCCGCTCATAGAGGCTGGCGAGCGTCGAGGCGATCGGATCGCGGCGCGCCGAAAGCTCGCGGGCATAACCGGCCATATCAGTGATGACCTTGCGGGCGACGCCGGTTTCGATCGCCGCTTCCGCCACCGCGACCGGGATCGCCGAGATCAGCCGCGGGTCGAAAGGAACCGGGATAATGTATTGCGAGCCAAAGCGCGGCCGGTTGCCTTGATAGGCGGCAACCACGTCATCCGGCACATCCTCGCGGGCAAGGTTTGCCAGCGCCTTGACGGCGGCGATCTTCATCGCGTCGTTGATTGTGGAGGCGCGGACGTCGAGAGCGCCGCGGAAGATATAGGGAAAGCCGAGAACGTTGTTGACCTGGTTCGGGTAGTCTGAGCGGCCGGTCGCCATGATGGCGTCGTCGCGGATGCGGGCCACCTCTTCCGGGGTGATTTCGGGATCGGGATTGGCCATGGCGAAGATGATCGGTCGATCCGCCATCGAGCGGATCATCTCTGCCGAGAAGGCGCCCTTCTGCGACAGGCCGAAAACGACATCAGCGCCGTCCATCGCCTCCTCAAGCGTGCGTGTATCGGTCTTTGCCGCATGCGCCGATTTCCATTGGTTCATGCCCTCGGTGCGGCCCTGGTAGATGACGCCCTTGGTGTCGCAGAGAATGATATTCTCCGGCGCAAAGCCCATCGCCTTGATGAGTTCGATGCAGGCGATCGCCGCAGCACCGGCGCCGTTGCAGACGAGCTTGGTCGTCTTCAGGTCGCGGCCGGTCAGTTCGAGCGCGTTGATCAGGCCGGCGGCGGCGATGATCGCCGTCCCGTGCTGGTCGTCGTGGAAGACGGGAATATCCATCAGCTCGCGCAGCCGGCTTTCGATGACGAAACAATCCGGCGCCTTGATATCCTCGAGATTGATGCCGCCGAAGGAGGGACCGAGGAAGCGCACGCAGTTGATGAACTCGTCGACATTTTCCGTATCGATTTCGAGGTCGATGGAATCGACGTCGGCAAAGCGCTTGAACAGCACCGCCTTGCCTTCCATGACGGGCTTGGAGGCCAGCGCGCCGAGATTGCCGAGACCGAGAATGGCCGTGCCGTTGGAAATGACGGCGACCATGTTGCCGCGGGCGGTATAATCGTAGGCCGTCTGCGGATCGGCGGCGATCGCCTTCACCGGTACGGCGACACCCGGCGAATAGGCGAGCGACAGATCGCGCTGCGTCGCCATCGGCTTGGTCGGGACGACTTCCAGTTTGCCGGGCCGGCCCGTGGCGTGAAAATCGAGCGCCTCCTGGTCGGTAACTGATGTCGCCGGCCGGTCCTTCTTATCGATATCGGGCATAAATCCTCCAACGTCCTGTGGGCGACGCTTCGCTCTTCCTCAAATGCTGTTGTCATCTATAGCGGCGCGCGGATAGGGTTGGCACCTGTTTTTTTGGGAAAAACTGCACCTCCGTGAACGCACGAATAGACACAGAGAATGAAGCCTTTTCGGCTGCCGAGCTTGCCACGGCGGAAAGTCGTGCCTCGGCGACGCCGATGATGGAGCAATATATAGAGATCAAGGCGAACAATCCGGGTTCGCTGCTCTTCTATCGCATGGGCGACTTCTACGAGCTGTTCTTCGAGGATGCGCTGGAAGCCTCCCGTGCGCTCGGCATCACGCTGACGAAGCGTGGCCAGCACATGGGCCAGGATATCCCGATGTGCGGCGTTCCGGTGCATGCGGCCGACGATTACCTGCAGAAACTGATCTCGCTCGGTTTCCGCGTCGCCGTCTGCGAGCAGGTCGAAGATCCGGCCGAAGCGAAAAAGCGTGGCGGCAAATCCGTCGTCAAGCGCGATGTCGTCCGCCTGGTCACGCCGGGCACGATCACCGAAGAAAAGCTGCTTTCGCCCTCGGAATCCAACTATCTGATGGCGCTGACCCGCATTCGCGGCGGGGCCGAACCTTTGCTGGCGCTTGCCTGGATCGACATTTCCACCGGCGTCTTCCGGCTGGCCGAAACCGAAGCCTCGCGACTGCTTGCCGATATCCTGCGCATCGATCCGCGCGAACTGATCCTGCCCGAGACGATCTTCCACGATCCGGAACTCAAGCCGGTGTTCGACGTGCTCGGTCGCACCGCCGTGCCGCAGCCTGCCGTGCTCTTCGACAGCGCCAGCGCCGAAGGTCGGATCGCGCGGTATTTCGGCGTTGCGACGCTCGACGGCTTCGGCACCTTCTCGCGCGCCGAGCTGGCGGCGGCTGCCGCCGCCGTCGCCTATGTCGAGAAGACTCAGATCGCCGAGCGGCCGGCGCTCGGCAAGCCGGAGCGGGAAAGTGCGGCGTCAACGCTGTTCATCGATCCCGCCACCCGCGCCAATCTGGAACTGGCCCGCACGCTGTCGGGCGACCGCAACGGCTCATTGCTGAAAGCGATCGACCGCACCGTCACCGGCGGCGGCGCGCGGCTTCTGGCCGAGCGGCTGATGTCGCCGCTGACCGACCCCGCCCGCATCAATGCGCGGCTCGATTCGATCGGCTTCCTGATCGACGAACCCTCGCTCTGCGGCAATCTGCGCGACACGCTGAAACATGTGCCGGACATGCCGCGGGCGCTGTCGCGCCTGGCGCTCGACCGCGGCGGCCCGCGCGATTTGTCAGCCATTCGCCAGGGCCTTCAAGCGGCGAACGACGTGGCAGCCATGCTTGCAAATGCGATGCTGCCGGAAGAGCTTGGCCAGGCGCTGTCCGGGCTGCAGGCCCTTCCCGCAGCGCTCGAAACCCTGCTGGCCGAAACGCTTGCCGACGAATTGCCGCTGCTGAAGCGCGACGGCGGCTTCCTGCGCGACGGCGCCAGCCCCGAGCTCGATGAGGTCCGGGCGTTGCGCGACCAGTCGCGCCGGGTGATCGCCGGGCTGCAACTGCAATATGCCGAAGAGACCGGCATCCGGTCGCTGAAGATCAAGCACAACAACATCCTCGGCTATTTCATCGAGGTGACCGCCGGCAATGCCTCGCCGATGACGGACACGGCCGAAGCCAAGGCCCGCTTCATCCACCGCCAGACGATGGCGAGCGCGATGCGCTTCACCACCACCGAACTTGCCGATCTCGAAAGCCGCATCGCCAATGCCGCCGATCGGGCGCTGACGATCGAGCTTGCCGCCTTCGAGAAGATGACGGCGGCAGTGGTTAAGGAAGCCGAGGCGATCAAATCCGGCGCGAGGGCGCTTGCCGTCATCGACGTTGCAGCTAGCCTGGCGCTGCTCGCCGAAGAGCAGGCCTATTGCCGTCCGCAGGTCGACGGCTCGAAGATGTTTGCCATCGAGGGCGGCCGCCATCCGGTCGTCGAGCAGGCGCTGCGGCGGCAGGCGGGCGGCCCCTTTGTCGCCAATAATTGCGATCTATCGCCGAAAGCAGGCGACAAGGACGGCGCGATCTGGCTGTTGACCGGCCCGAACATGGGCGGCAAATCGACCTTCCTGCGGCAGAACGCGCTGATAGCGATCCTGGCGCAGATGGGCTCCTTCGTGCCGGCGACCTCAGCCAATATCGGCATCGTCGACCGGCTTTTCTCGCGCGTCGGCGCGTCCGACGACCTGGCGCGCGGGCGCTCCACCTTCATGGTCGAGATGGTCGAGACCGCTGCGATCCTCAACCAGGCGAGCGACCGTTCGCTCGTCATCCTCGACGAGATCGGCCGCGGCACCGCCACCTTCGACGGCCTGTCGATCGCCTGGGCCTCCGTCGAGCATCTGCACGAGGCCAACCGCTGCCGCGGCCTCTTCGCCACGCATTTCCATGAGCTGACCGTGCTTTCGGAAAAGCTGGGCCGGCTATCGAACGCGACGATGCGCGTCAAGGAATGGGACGGCGACGTCATCTTCCTGCATGAGGTCGGCCCGGGCGCGGCCGACCGCTCCTACGGCATCCAGGTCGCCCGCCTTGCCGGGCTTCCGGCCTCGGTGGTGACGCGGGCCCGCGATGTGCTCACTCGCCTCGAAGATGCCGACCGCAAGAACCCGGCGAGCCAACTGATCGACGACCTGCCGCTCTTCCAGGTGGCGGTGCGCCGCGAGGACACGGCCCGCGGACCGTCCAAGGTCGAGGAGACGCTGAAGGCGATGAGCCTTGACGATATGACGCCGCGCGAGGCAATGGACGCGCTTTACGACCTCAAGAAAAAATTGAAATAGGGCAGCGGCACGCGATGTTCATGGAAAAGCTGATACGCGAAACGGAGCGCCTCTCGCTCATCTGCTCCATGCTCGACACGATGCGGCGCGCCGACGCCGATCGCAATGCGCGCGGCTGGACGTCGCCGATCGGCATGCTGAAAATTACCCGCTGCTGCGCTATGATCTCGGAACTCGGAACTTCGATCGCCAAGGCCGGCTATCGCGAGTGCGACAGACAGTCGCTTGAGGAGATCATGAGAGAGACGCGGCAGGTGCTGCATTTGCTGAATGCGCGGGCCACCACCTGAGTTTTCAGGAAAGCCGTCGCGCGGCTTACCAACACCATTTCGCCAAATTTAAAGGTTCTTGCAGTATGAGGGCCCGTGTCAATCGCCTGATAAAGGGGTTATAGCGCATGCGGACGAAACACGAGGCGAGCCCGGATGCGGCCGCCCGGCATGAACAGGAAACCGCCCCGGCGACAGCGATGCGCGAGCTTGATTTTTCCCATATTCTCGACGTCGAGTTGTTGCAGAAGCAGTGCGACGCCGTTGCCGAGGCCAACCGCAACCGGCCCGACGTGCTGCGCGCCGACCTGCTTGCGGTGCTCAAGAAGGCGAGCACGGAAGGCCGGCAGAAGGCGCGGGCCGCACTTATGGCCGACGGCGGCGGGCTGAATTGCGCCTACCGGATTTCCTGGCTGCAGGACCAGATCATCACCGTCCTCTACAATTTCGCCACCGCCCATATCTTTCCGCAGCAGAAGGACAAGTTTGCGGTCACCGCCGTCGGCGGCTACGGCCGCGACACGCTGGCGCCGGGCTCCGATATAGACCTGCTCTTCCTCTTCCCGCCGCGCCCGACCGAGGAGACGCACAAGGCCGTCGAGTTCATGCTCTACGTGCTCTGGGACATGGGCTTCAAGGTCGGCCACGCCACCCGTACGGTGGAAGAATGCATCGCGCTTTCCAAGTCCGACATGACGATCCGCACCGCCATCCTGGAAATGCGCTACATCTGCGGCCTGCAGCGGCTGGAAACCGAACTCGAGACCCGCTTCGACAAGGAAATCGTCACCGGTACCGGCCCTGAGTTCATCGCCGCCAAGCTTGCCGAGCGCGACGAGCGCCACCGCAAGGCAGGCGATACACGCTATCTCGTCGAGCCGAACGTTAAGGAAGGCAAGGGCGGGCTTCGCGACCTGCACACGCTGTTCTGGATCTCGAAATATTATTACCACGTGCGCGACCAGGCCGAGCTGGTCAAGCTCGGCGTCTTGTCGAAGCACGAATACCGCCTGCTCGAGAAAGCCGACGATTTTCTCTGGGCGGTACGCTGCCATATGCACTTCCTGACAGGCAAGGCCGAGGAGCGCCTGTCCTTCGACATCCAGCGCGAAATCGCCGAAGCATTCGGCTATCACACCCGCCCCGGCCTTTCGGCCGTCGAGCGCTTCATGAAGCACTATTTCCTCGTCGCCAAGGATGTCGGCGATCTCACGCGCATCCTCTGCGCTGCGCTTGAAGACCAGCAGGCGAAGTCGATCCCGGGCCTGACCGGCGTCATCAGCCGCTTCACCCATCGCAACCGCAAGATCGCCGGCAGCGTCGAATTCGTCGAGGACCGCGGCCGCATCGCGCTTGCCGACGCCGAGGTGTTCAAGCGCGATCCCGTCAGCATCCTCCGGCTCTTCCACGTCGCCGACATCAACGGGCTGGAATTCCATCCGGACGCGCTGAAACGCGTCACTCGCTCGCTTGCCCTGATCGACAACCGGCTCAGGGAAAACGACGAGGCGAACCGGCTGTTCATGTCGATCCTGACGTCGAAGCGCGATCCGGCGCTGATCCTGCGGCGGATGAACGAGGCCGGCGTGCTTGGCCGCTTCATCCCCGAATTCGGCAAGATCGTCGCGATGATGCAGTTTAACATGTATCACCACTATACGGTCGACGAACATCTGATCCGCACCGTCGACGTTCTCTCCGAGATCGATCAGGCACGCGCCGAAGATCTGCATCCGCTCGCCAACAAGCTGTTCTCAGGCATCGAAGACCGCGAGGCGCTCTATGTCGCGGTTCTCCTGCATGATATCGCCAAGGGCCGCCTGGAGGATCATTCGATTGCCGGCGCCCGCGTCGCCCGCAAGCTCTGCGGCCGCTTCGGCCTGTCGCAGAAGCAGACGGAAATCGTCGTTTGGCTGATCGAGGAACATCTGACGATGTCGATGGTGGCGCAGACCCGAGACCTCACCGACCGCAAGACGATCACCGATTTTGCCGACCGGGTGCAGTCGCTCGACCGGCTGAAGATGCTGCTGATCCTGACGATCTGCGATATCCGCGCCGTCGGCCCCGGCGTCTGGAACGGCTGGAAAGGCCAGCTTCTGCGCACGCTCTATTATGAAACCGAGCTGCTGCTGGCCGGCGGTTTTTCGGAAGTCTCCCGCAAAGAGCGCGCCAATGCCGCCGCCGAGGCGCTGCATGCGGCCCTTGCCGACTGGAGCCAGAAGGACCGCAATACCTATACCAAGCTGCACTACCAGCCCTATCTGCTCTCGGTGCCGCTGGAAGACCAGATCCGCCACGCCCATTTCATCCGCCAGGCCGACAAAGCCGGCCAGGCGCTCGCCACCACGGTGCGCACCGACAGTTTCCACGCGATCACCGAAATCACCGTGCTGTCGCCCGACCATCCGCGGCTGCTCGCCGTTATCGCCGGCGCCTGTGCTGCGGCCGGCGCCAACATCGTCGACGCGCAGATCTTCACGACGTCGGACGGTCGGGCGCTCGACACCATCCATGTCAGCCGCGAATTTACCGACGATGCCGACGAGCTGCGCCGGGCCGCGACGATCGGACGGATGATCGAGGACGTGCTGTCCGGCCGCAAGCGGCTGCCCGAGGTCATCGCCACGCGGGCGCGCAATCGCAAGAAGAGCAAGGCCTTCGTCATTCCGCCGTCGGTCAACATCACCAACAGCCTGTCGAACAAGTTCACGGTCATCGAGGTCGAATGCCTCGACCGGCCGGGTCTCTTGTCTGAGATCACCGCCGTGCTCTCCGATCTGTCGCTCGACATCCAGTCGGCCCGCATCACCACCTTCGGCGAGAAGGTGATCGACACCTTCTATGTCACCGACCTGGTCGGCCAGAAAATCTCCGGCGACAGCAAGCGCGCCAACATCACCGCCCGGATGAAGGCCGTCATGGCCGAGGAGGAAGACGAACTGCGCGAGCGCATGCCCTCCGGCATCATCGCGCCGGCCGCCACCGCCCGGACATCGCCGTCAGCCGAAAAGAAAGCCGATTCGCCCGCATGAGCCCCCAAGCATGAGTCTCGTCAAGAAATTCGCAACCGTCGGCGGCGCCACCCTCGGCAGCCGCATCTTCGGTTTCGCCCGCGAAACGCTGATGGCAGCCGCACTCGGCACCGGACCGATGGCCGACGTCTTCTACGCCGCCTTCCGCTTCCCGAACCTGTTTCGCCGGCTGTTTGCCGAGGGCGCCTTCAACGCCGCCTTCGTACCGCTTTTTGCCAAGGAGATCGAAGCGAACGGCACGGAAGGGGCCAAGCGCTTTTCCGAGGAAGTCTTCGGCGTGCTGTTTTCAGTGCTGCTCCTCATCACCATCGTGATGGAGCTTTCCATGCCGCTTTTGGTGCGCTTCGTCATCGCGCCGGGTTTTGCCGACGATCCCGACAAGTTCTCGATCACCATCCGCATGGCGGCGGTGATGTTTCCCTATCTGATGTGCATGTCGCTGACGGCGATGATGAGCGGCATGCTGAATTCGCTGCATCATTTCTTCGCCGCCGCTATCGCGCCGGTTTTCCTCAACGTGGTGATGATTGGGGCGCTGTTTTATGCGCTCTATACCGGCGCCGATCCGCTGGCGACGGCCTGGTATCTCTCCTGGGGTGTTCTTGCCGCCGGCGTGCTGCAGCTCGCCGTCGTCTATATCGGCGTGCTTGCGGCCGGCATGAGCATCGGCTTCCGCTTCCCGAAGATGACGCCGAACGTCAAGCGGCTGCTGATCCTTGCGGTGCCGGCCGCCGTGACCGGCGGCATCACCCAGATCAACCAGTTGATCGGCCAGGCAATCGCCTCCTCCCGCGACGGCGCGATCGCAGCCCTGCAATATGCCGACCGGATCTATCAGCTGCCGCTCGGCGTCGTCGGCGTCGCCGTCGGCGTGGTGCTGCTGCCGGAACTTGCCCGGGCGCTGAAGGGCGGCAATCTGCGCGAAGCCGGAAACCTGCAGAACCGCTCGATCGAATTCGTGCTGTTCCTGACGATCCCTGCCGCCTTCGCGCTGTGGATCCTCTCCGACGAGATCATCCGCGTTCTTTACGAGCGCGGCGCCTTCCATCAGGAAAACACCGCCGTCGTCGGCGCGATCCTGGCGATCTACGGCATCGGGCTGCCGGCCTTCGTGCTGATCAAGGCGCTGCAGCCGGGCTTCTATGCGCGCGAGGACACCAAGACGCCGATGCGCTTTTCGGCGATCGCGGTTGCCACCAACTGCGCCACGGCGCTCACCCTCTTTCCCTTTATGGGCGCGCCCGGCATCGCCGTTGCCGAAGCCACCGCCGGCTGGATCAGCACCGTGCTGCTGTTCACTACGCTGTTGCGCCGCGGCCATCTGACATGGGAATGGGCGCTGGCAAAACGCACCGCCCTGCTGATCGTCGCGGCGGCGGTCATGGGGGCGGCCATCGTCTTTCTCAAGCAGTATTTCGCACCCTGGCTCGCCTCCGGCTCGCCGCTTCTAACCAAGATCGGCACGCTGGGGCTGCTGATCGCGATTTCCATGCTGGTCTATTTCGCCGCCGCCTTCCTGATCGGCGGCGCCGATCTCGGCATGATCCGCCGCAATCTGAACCGCAAGCCGGCGGCGGCGGAGGATGCGTAGCGCCGTCAAGGTCTAGCAATCCACCCATCGCCGCTGCGGTCCGACATCGACATGAACGATGCCGTTGCAATAGGTGCCGATGCCGCCGATGCCGGGCGCGCTTCTGGCGGCTGCGATGATGGTGCGTTCCGACAGGCCCGGCATCCTGATATCGGCCGCCAGGCATTTTCCATGCAGGGAGCCATGGCGGCGGGGATGCGCCCGGAGGCCGGAGGTGATCATCGGCCGGCGTCCGGTTTTTGCGGCGATATGCGACAGCACCGCCTGAAGACGCGCGGGAAAACAGCCGGTGCGGACACTGACGGTCTGGACGGTGTAGGCTGGGCGTGCCTCCTGCTTGGGAAGATGAATGACCGGCCGTTTGCTGTCTTGACCGACGGCGCTGGTTGCGGATTGTAGGGCGAAAAGGCCTGCCATGGCGAGCAAACTGGCGGTCTGCATGGTTCCTCCTGGCGGTTGACAGGGCGGCCATCGCACGCCCCTGCGCGGTCGAGGATTTTCAGTTCAATAAAAGCTTTTCTGTGAAATTTTATACTCAATTGTGAGTAACGGACTTGATCACTTCGGCTTAAAATAACGGATATTGCCGATCCAGCTTGGAATAAACATCTCAATCGGGAGATATGACATGACGATCCAGTCGCTTTTCCTCGTCACCCTCGTCGTCGACGACTACGACCGCGCCAAGGCATTCTACTGCGGCGCCCTTGGTTTCGATTGCCTTCAGGACGAGCCGCAGCCGGAGGGCAAGCGCTGGGTGGTGGTGAAGCCCAGAGGAGGAGATGGCGGAGCCTTTCTGCTGGCGCAGGCCGCAAACGACACGCAACGGGCGGCGATCGGTAACCAGACAGGCGGCCGGGTCAGCTTCTTCCTGAAGACCGACGATTTCGCCCGCGACCATGCCGCAATGCGCGCCGCCGGCGTGCGCTTTCTGGAGGAGCCGCGGCATGAGGTTTACGGCACGGTCGCGGTGTTTGCCGATCCCTACGGCAACAGCTTCGATCTGATCCAGCATCACGCTGCCTGAACCTCTTGATTGCGATCGGCTGCCCGTGCATAAGCCGCGGCGTTAGCAACATGGGCGAACAGCCCTGGGGCCCTCCACCAGCCTATTGAGGACGACATGAGCGAATTCAAGAAACTCGTATTCTCCGGCGTGCAGCCGACCGGCAATCTGCATCTCGGCAATTATCTCGGCGCGATCCGCCGCTTCGTGGCGCTGCAGGAGGGCAATGACTGCATCTACTGCGTCGTTGACATGCATGCGCTCACCGCCCAGCTCGTGCATGAAGACATGCAGAGCCAGACTCGCTCGATCGCCGCCGCCTTCATCGCCGCCGGCATCGATCCGGAAAAACATATCGTCTTCAACCAGTCGGCCGTGCCACAGCATGCCGAACTTGCCTGGATCTTCAATTGCGTCGCCCGCATCGGCTGGATGAATCGCATGACGCAGTTCAAGGACAAGGCCGGCAAGGACCGCGAGCAGGCCTCGCTCGGCCTATACGCGTATCCGAGCCTGATGGCCGCCGATATTCTCGTCTATCGCGCCACCCATGTGCCGGTCGGTGAGGATCAGAAGCAGCATCTGGAACTTGCCCGCGATATAGCGATGAAGTTCAACCTCGATTATGCCGAGCATATTCGCAAGACCGGTTACGGTGTCGACATCACCGTCGGCAACGAGCCGGTGCATGCCTATTTCCCGATGGTCGAGCCGCTGATCGGCGGACCGGCCCCGCGGGTCATGTCGCTGCGCGACGGCACCAAGAAAATGTCGAAATCCGACCCTTCCGACCTCTCGCGCATTAACCTGATGGATGACGAGGAGGCGATCTCGAAGAAGATCCGCAAGGCAAAGACCGATCCGGACGGCTTGCCGAGCGAGGTGGAAGGTCTGCAGGGCCGGCCGGAAGCCGACAATCTGGTGGCGATCTATGCGGCGCTTGCCGATAAATCGAAGGCGGCCGTGCTGGCCGAATTCGGCGGCCAGCAGTTCTCCGTCTTCAAGCCGGCGCTGGTCGATTTGGCGATCCACGTGCTGGCGCCGATCACCGGCGAAATGCGCCGGCTGATGGACGACACCAGCCATATCGACGCCATCCTGCGCAGGGGCGGCGAACGGGCCAGGGCCCGCGCCGAGGTGACGATGCGCCAAGTCCGCGATGTGATCGGCTTCCTTTACTGAGAGTGATCTCTTCTTCTCCCACGTGGAGGAGAAGAGGAAAAAAACTGGGCTTGCAAATTTTCCGCTTCGGGTGTCAGAGTCCGCGCCATGGTATCGAAGCGACTCTCACGGCTCGAAGGTCATCGCCGCAAATTCATGGCGGTGATCGACGGTACACCCGAATGCCAGCGCGCCGTTCATTATGCCGGCCGGCGCGCGAAGAATTCCAATGGCGGGCTGGTGCTGCTCTACGTCATTCCCGACGGGGATTTCCAGCAATGGCTCGGCGTCGAGGCGATCATGCGGGCCGAGGCGCGCGAGGAGGCCGAGGCGGTCGTTGCCAAGATCGCCCAGATCGTGCGCGAGACGATCGGCATCGAGCCGGAGATCGTCATCCGCGAAGGTGGTGCGGCCGAACAAATCAACGCCGTGATCGAGGACGACCGCGATGTGGCGATCCTCGTTCTGGCCGCCGGTTCGGCGAAGGAAGGCCCGGGACCACTGGTTTCGTCGATCGCCGGCCGCGCGGCGGCGTTTCCGATCCCGGTCACCGTGCTGCCAGATACGCTGACCAATGAGGAAATCGACGCCCTCTGCTGACAATTTCTTGAGTAAAAATCTCTTGAATGGCACCGGCAATCGGCTTATCTTCTTTTGAAGAATTCTAAAGACGGCGAGGCATGGGCCGGCCGCATGGAGACCCAGATGTTCATTCAGACCGAAGCCACGCCAAACCCCGCCACGCAGAAGTTCCTGCCGGGCAAGGTGGTGATGGAAAGCGGCACGGCCGAGTTCCGCAGTGCCGAGGAGGCTGAAGCTTCGCCGCTCGCTGCCCGCCTGTTCGAAATACCGGGTGTGACCAGTGTCTATTTCGGCTATGATTTCATTTCCGTCTCCAAGGACGATGCCGAATGGCAGCATCTTAAGCCGGCTATTTTGGGCTCGATCATGGAGCATTTCATGTCGGGCAAGCCTGTCATGGGCGATGCTTCCATCCTCTCCGAAGACGTTGACGCCGGCGACGAGTTTTTTGACGAAGGCGACGAGTCGATCGTGCTGACCATCAAGGAGCTTCTGGAGACCCGCGTGCGCCCCGCCGTTGCCCAGGACGGCGGCGACATCACCTTCCGCGGCTTCAAGGACGGCAAGGTCTATCTGAACATGAAGGGTTCCTGCGCCGGCTGCCCCTCTTCGACGGCGACGTTGAAGCATGGCGTCCAGAACCTGCTGCGCCATTTCGTTCCGGAAGTGCAGGAAGTGATTGCCGCTTAAAAATTCTGGCGTTCGTCCGGCCGTTCATCTGTGGTTCGGCCAGACGAATTTATGATCAGGCGACAATAGATTTTTCGGAAATTGATGGCATGATTGTTCTGGCGCTCGACACGGCAGGTGTAGACTGCGCTGCCGCCGTTTACGACAGCGGCAGGAATACGATGCTGGGGGAGGCATCGGACATGATCGGCAAGGGGCATGCTGAACATCTGATCGGTATCGTCGATCGCGCGCTCGATCAGGCTCATATGGCGCTTTCCGATATCGACCGCATTGCCGTCGCCATCGGCCCCGGCTCGTTTACCGGTATCCGGGTCGGCGTTGCCGCAGCCCGCGGTTTTGCGCTTTCCCTCAATGTGCCCGCCGTCGGCGTCACCACGCTCGAGGTCATGGCATCAGCCCAGCGCGAAAAAACGCCCGGCCGCGCCGTGCTGGCAGCGATGGATGCCAAGCGGGACGAAATCTACCTCCAGTCCTTTTCATCGGATGGTTCGCCCCTCGACGCGCCACGGGCGTTAAGCGTGGCGCAAGCGCAGGCTTTTGCCGCAGGCTTCGACGGCGAGATCACCGGATCGGCAACGCCGCTGCTGAAGGCGGACGCCCATGGCGATCACAGCAACAATTTCCCGATCTCCGTCGTGGCGCGCCTCGGTGCTGCCGCCTCCCCCGATGCCGGAAAGCCGAAGCCCCTTTATCTGCGCGGACCCGATGCCAAGCCGCAGGCCGGGTATGCGATTGCCCGACGAGTATGACGATGCTGGAAGCCTATCTGACGCTGAAGCCGGAATTCGAGATCATCGCCATGGAGCGCGAGGATTGCCGCGATGTCGCCGTCCTGCACGGCGAACGTTTTGCCCGGCCCTGGGGCGATGGTGAATTTCACGGGTTGCTGATGCAGGACACCGTGTTCGGCTTCGTCGCCCGCCAGACCAATGCCATCCTGAAAAAGCCGCTTCCCGGCTTCATCCTCGCCCGCCATGTCGCCGGCGAGGCGGAGATCCTGACGATCGCCGTGCAGGCGAAGGTCGCTCGCGCCGGGCTCGGCTGGCGACTGATGCAGGCAGCGATGCGGGAAGCACGCGCACGCGGCGGCGAGAGCATGTTTCTCGAAGTCGACGACGGCAATACGGCAGCGCTTGGCCTCTATCGCAAGCTCGGCTTCGAAAAGGTCGGGGAACGCAAGGGTTATTACAAGCAGGAAAACGGCGCTCTCTCCACGGCGCTTGTCATGAAGCGCGTTCTTCGCTAGTTCCCTGACAGAGAGATGACATGCTGATCGGCGCCAAAGCCCTTCGGCATTGTCGCAAGACGAATATCTTTTGAAGGCGGGCCATGCCTGATGTAGCCAAGACCCTTGAGGAGCTTTGCACCGAACGCGGCATGCGCATGACCGAGCAGCGCCGCGTGATCGCGCGCATTCTCGAAGACTCGGAAGACCATCCCGATGTCGAAGAACTCTATCGCCGCTCGGTGAAGGTCGATGCGAAGATCTCGATCTCGACCGTCTACCGCACCGTGAAACTGTTCGAGGATGCCGGCATCATCGCCCGCCACGACTTCCGCGACGGGCGCTCGCGCTACGAAACGGTGCCGGAAGAGCATCACGACCACCTGATCGACCTGAAAACCGGCACGGTGATCGAATTCCGCTCGCCGGAGATCGAGGCGCTGCAGGAGCGCATCGCCCGCGAGCACGGCTTCAAACTGGTCGACCACCGGCTGGAACTCTACGGCGTTCCGCTGAAGAAGGAAGACCTCTGAAGCAATGGCCGCCGGGGAGACCAGCATTTGATCGCCTGGCTGCGCATTGCCTGTGCTGCGGTCGTCATCCTGACCGTCAGCATCGTGCTCGTGCCGCTGCAACTGCTCGCCCTCCGTTTCGACTGGCGGCTGCGGCGCCGGCTGCCGCGCGTCTGGCACCGTATCATCTGCTATTGTCTCGGCATCCGCGTCCGCGTCACCGGCCAGCTGGAAGAGCGCCGGCCGCTGATGCTCTGCTCCAATCATTCCTCCTGGATGGATATCATGGTGCTGTCGGCGGTTGCCGACGTTGCCTTCATCGCCAAGATCGAGGTGGCCGAATGGCCGATCTTCGGCACGCTCGCCAAGCTGCAGAAGAGCGTCTTCGTCGTACGCGAGGAGAGGCGCAAGACCGGCCATCAGGCAAACGAGATCGCCGGGCGGATGGCCGATGGCGAAATCGTCGTGCTCTTCCCAGAGGGCACGACCTCGGACGGCAACCGGCTGCTGGAGGTCAAGTCCTCGCTGTTCGGCGCTGCCGCCATGGCCGTGCCCGCTTCGCCCACAGGAACCGTGGTGGTGCAGCCGGTGGCGGTTGCCTATACCAGGGTGCACGGCATCGCCATGGGCCGCTATCACCGGCCGCTCGCCGCCTGGCCGGGGGATACCGAGCTCTTGCCGCACCTGATCGATATCGTGCGATGCGGCGCGATCGACGCAGAGGTTTCCTTCGGCGAGGCGGTGGAATACCGCGCCGACACCAATCGCAAGGAAGTGAGCGCGACCATCGCCTCACGCATCCGCAACCTGTTGAACAGCCGCCTGCGCGGGCGCGAAATCTCCTAAAAGAAGATTTCGATTTTCTCAGGCGGCAAAAACCACTAAATAGCGCGCCATGACACAGGACAGCGCCCTTCTCCAGGCTCCGGAGCCGACACGCCGCGACGGTTCCAACAGCCGCAAGGTATTCATCAAGACCTATGGCTGCCAGATGAACGTCTATGATTCCACGCGCATGAGCGATGCGCTCGCCCGCGACGGTTACGAACCGACTGAGGATATGGAAGAGGCGGACCTCGTTCTGCTCAACACCTGCCATATCAGAGAGAAGGCGGCCGAGAAGGTCTATTCGGCGCTCGGGCGGCTGCGCGACATGAAAAAGAAGAAGGCGGCGGACGGACGGGAGATGATGATCGGCGTTGCCGGCTGCGTCGCCCAGGCCGAAGGCGAGGAGATCCTGCGCCGGGCGCCCGCCGTCGACGTCGTCATCGGCCCGCAGACCTATCACCGCCTGCCGGAGGCGCTGCGCCGGGCCAAGCAGGGCCAGCGCGTCGTCGATACGGAATATGCGGTCGAGGACAAGTTCGAGCATCTGCCGATCGCCGAGAGCCGGAAGATCCGAGCCCGCGGCGTCACCGCCTTCCTGACGGTGCAGGAGGGCTGCGACAAATTCTGCACCTTCTGCGTCGTGCCCTATACGCGCGGCTCGGAAGTGTCGCGGCCGGTTGCCCAGATCGTCGAGGAAGCCGAAAAGCTGGTCGAAGGCGGCGTGCGCGAGATCACCCTGCTCGGGCAGAACGTCAATGCCTGGCACGGCGCCGGGCCGAGGGGCGAGGCGTGGAGCCTCGGCGACCTGCTCTACCGGCTTGCCGAGATCCCCGGCCTTGCGCGGCTGCGCTACACCACCAGCCATCCCCGCGACATGGACGACCGGCTGATCGACGCCCATCGCGATCTTCGGGCGCTGATGCCCTATCTGCACCTGCCGGTGCAATCGGGCTCCGACCGTATCCTGAAGGCGATGAACCGGCGCCATACAGCGGCCGAATATCTCTCGCTGATCGAACGCATTCGCACGGTGCGGCCCGACATCGCCCTGTCCGGCGATTTCATTACCGGCTTTCCGGGGGAGACAGACGAAGATTTTGAGGATACATTAGAACTTGTGAAGAAGGTGCGCTATGCGCAGGCCTTCTCGTTCAAATACTCGACACGGCCGGGCACCCCCGGCGCGGAACTGAAGGACCAGGTGCCGGAAGAGATCAAGGCAGAACGGCTGGAACGCCTGCAAGCGCTTCTCGTAAAGCAGCAGCAGGAATTTGCCGAATCCTGCGTCGGCAAAGAGATCGACCTGTTGCTGGAAAAGCCCGGTCGCATGCCGGAACAGCTGATCGGACGTTCTCCCTGGCTTCAATCCGTGAATGTTGATGCAAAAGCATCGCAAATCGGTGACATTATTAAAGTGCGAATCACAGGAACCGGAAACAACAGCCTGTTTGCCGAACGCGCAGAGGCTGCGGTTTAACTCAAGGAGCCCGACCGCTTGAACGGACAAGAATTGGTTTCTTCTTCACCGCGCCACCCCCGCACGCCGAGCGATACCAATCACTTCGTCCTGACGTTCGAGAACAACCGCTTCGCCAGCGAGCTCTTCGGTCAATTCGATCAGAACCTCAAGCTGCTCGAGGAACGGCTCAACATCGATGCGCGGGCCCGCGGCAATTCGGTCGTCATCACAGGCGATGTCGTGACCACCAACCAGGCGCGGCGCACGCTCGACTATCTCTATGAAAAACTTCAGAAAGGCGGCAGCGTGGAACGATCCGACGTCGAGGGCGCAATCCGCATGGCGGTCGCCGCCGACGATCAGCTCAGCCTTCCCACCATGGAGCGCAAGGCCAAGCTGACGATGGCGCAGGTTTCCACCCGCAAGAAGACGATCATCGCTCGCACGCCGACACAGGACGCCTATATCCGGGCGCTGGAGCGGGCCGAGCTGGTCTTCGGCGTCGGCCCGGCCGGCACCGGCAAGACCTATCTCGCCGTCGCCCACGCTGCCCAACTGCTGGAGCGCGGCGCGGTCGAAAAGATCATCCTGTCGCGCCCGGCCGTCGAAGCGGGCGAGCGCCTCGGATTCTTGCCCGGCGACATGAAGGAAAAGGTCGATCCCTATCTTCGCCCGCTCTATGACGCGCTCTATGACATGATTCCCGCCGACAAGGTCGACCGGGCGATCACCGCCGGCGTCATCGAAATCGCGCCGCTCGCCTTCATGCGCGGCCGCACGCTTGCCAACGCCGCCATCATCCTCGACGAAGCACAGAACACGACATCGATGCAGATGAAGATGTTCCTGACGCGTCTCGGCGAGAATGCGCGGATGATCGTCACCGGCGACCCGAGCCAGATCGACCTGCCGCGCGGCGTCAAATCCGGCCTCGTCGAGGCGCTGCAGCTTCTCAACGGTGTCGAGGGCATCTCGATCGTGCGCTTCAAGGATACCGACGTCGTCCGCCATCCGCTGGTCGGGCGCATCGTCAGGGCCTATGATTCCACCTATGCCGAAGCCGAAGCGGTCAGCCGGCAGGACTGATGGCAGAACTCGACATCCAGATCAGCGTCGACGACATCGGCTGGCCGGGCGAGGAGACGCTGCTGTCCTTTTGCGAGCGCGTGCTCGGCGCCGCCGTGGTCTATCTCCGCGACAGCGAGAAGCAGCCCTTCCCGACGATGCCGCCCGAGGTCTCGCTTGTCTTCACCGACGACGCCTCGATCCAGGACATCAACGCCGAATGGCGGGGGAAGGACAAGGCGACCAACGTGCTCTCCTTTCCAGCCTTTCCGGTTCGGCCCGGTAAAATGCCCGGTCCGATGCTCGGCGACATCATCATCGCCCGGGAGACCGTGGAGCGGGAAACCATCGAGCTCGAAAAGAGTTTCGATGACCACCTGACCCATCTTCTGGTGCACGGTTTCTTGCATCTTCTCGGCTACGACCATATGAATAGTGATGAAGCCGAAATTATGGAGGGGCTGGAGACTCGCATTTTGGCGCAGCTCGGCCTATCTGATCCTTACGAGGGTCAAGACCTTAAAATGGAACCATGAGCGACTTTACGACGAAGCCGGCGGCAGACGCCAAGGACTCCGAGCCATCCTCCTCTTCCGACGAGGCGGGCAGTAGTAGTCGGCCATCCGGCCGATCCCAATCCTTCTGGTCGCGCGCCGCGCGCATCCTTCGCCCGCAGCAGGGCTCGCGGCTGCGCGAGGATCTTGCCGACGCGCTGATGACCGATGCGGCCGGCGATGACGCATTTTCACCCGACGAACGGGCAATGCTGCACAACATTCTGCGCTTTCGCGAGGTGCGCGTCGCCGACGTGATGGTGCCGCGCGCCGATATCGAGGCGGTCGACCAGAACATCACCATCGGCGAGCTGATGATCCTGTTCGAGGAATCCGGCCGCTCGCGCATGCCCGTCTATGCCGACACGCTCGACGATCCGCGCGGCATGGTGCATATCCGCGATCTGCTCTCCTATGTCGCCAAGCAGGCGCGCAACAAGCGCCGCGGCCCGGCGAAACCGGCCGCAGCCCTGCCGGCGCTGCCGGCGATCGAGGTAGCGCCCGAGAATATCCAGAAGACCACGCGGCCGGCCAAGCCGAATTTGGATCTCGCCCGCGTCGACTTGCAGAAGACGCTGACGGAAGCCGGCATCATCCGCAAGATCCTGTTCGTGCCGCCGTCGATGCTGGCCTCGGACCTGTTGCGCCGCATGCAGGTGAACCGCACGCAGATGGCGCTGGTCATCGACGAATATGGCGGCACCGACGGGCTCGCCTCGCATGAGGACATCGTCGAAATGGTGGTCGGCGACATCGACGACGAACACGACGACGAAGAGGTGATGTTCAAGCGGGTTGCCGAAGACGTCTTCATTGCCGACGCCCGCGTCGAACTGGAAGAGATCGCCGCGGCGATCGGGCCGGATTTCGACATCAGCGAGCAGGTCGACGAGGTCGATACGCTGGGCGGCCTGATCTTCTCCGCACTCGGCCGCATCCCGGTGCGCGGCGAGGTCGTGCAGGCGCTGCCGGGCTTCGAATTCCACATCCTCGACGCCGATCCGCGCCGCATCAAGCGGCTGCGCATCACCCGCAAGCGCCATGCGATCCGCCGCCGCGCCAAGGTGGATGGCGACATTCCCCCCGGCTCCGACGCCGGCGACGACCGGCCGGCGGAATCAACCGCCAATTAATGCTGTCCCGGAACCCGCTGCGCGGTTCCGGGCGATCTTCATTAACAGGACAAAGAGCCGCTTTTTTGAAAGACTGCGCATGGGTTGATTCGCGGTTTGATGGGAGTGCGCATGGAGCGGCTTGCGGACAGGGTTATCCTCGTCTGGGGTTTCAAACGGTCGCTGCTGGCCATTGCCGCCGGAGCATTCGCCGTGCTGGCGCTGCCACCCTTCGGCTTCTTCGCGGCAATGTTCGTCTCCTTCACGCTGCTCGTCTGGCTGATCGACGGGGCCGCGGCTTCGCCTGACAGCGGCCTCATCGGCAGGCTGTGGCCGGCATTTGCCACCGGCTGGCTGTTCGGCTTCGGCTATTTCGTCGCCGGCCTGTGGTGGCTCGGCCATGCGCTGCTGGTCGATCAGGAGGAATTCGCCTGGGCGCTGCCACTCGCCATTCTCGGGCTGCCGGCTTGTCTGGCGATTTTCTACGGGCTGGCGGTGGCCCTTGCCCGCATCTTCTGGTCCGACGGCATGGGACGGATCGCCGCACTGGCGGCCGGCTTCGGGCTGATGGAATGGCTGCGAAGCGTTGTTCTGACTGGCTTTCCCTGGAACGCCATCGGCTATGGCATGATGCCGGTTCCACTGATGATGCAGTCGGCGCATGTGATCGGGGCGATGGGGGTGACTACCCTTGCCGTATTCGTCTTTTCCGCGCCGGCCCTTGTCGGCACCCGGCAAGGCGCACGCACCGGCATCGCGCTCGCCGTCCTGCTATTTGCCGCCCATCTCAGTTATGGCGCTTATGCCCTCTATGTCGCGCCGCGGGCCGAAGCCTTGCCTGAAGATAAGCGGCCGGTGGTGCGGCTGGTGCAGCCTGATATCGACCAGGCGGCAAAGATGGACAACGACGCCGATCGCAATGCGATCTTCGAGACGCATCTGAAGCTGTCGGCCGAAGCACCGAGAAATGGCGGGCGCGAGCCCGACATTATCGTCTGGCCGGAAACCTCCATCCCCTTCATACTGACCGACAATCAGGATGCGCTGACGCGGATCGCCGATACGCTCGACGACAACCAGATCCTGATCGCCGGAGCCGTGCGCGCCGAGGAGATGGGGCCCGGCACGCCGACGCGCTACTATAATTCCATCTATGTGATCGACGGCCGCGGCCAGATCATCGCCGCCTCCGACAAGGTGCATCTGGTGCCGTTCGGCGAATACCTGCCCTTCGAGGACCTGCTCACCGAATTCGGCATCCAGAACGTCGTCGAAATGCCGGGAGGGTTTTCGGCAGCAGTGAGCCGGCACCTGCTGGCGCTGCCCGGCGGGCTCAATCTTTATCCGCTGATTTGCTACGAGATCATTTTCCCCGATGAAATGACCGGCGACATCGAAGACGCCAATGCGATCCTCAATATCACCAATGACGCCTGGTTCGGTGCGACGCCAGGCCCCTATCAGCACTTCCAGCAGGCGCGGGTGCGAGCTGTTGAAACCGGACTGCCGCTGATTCGCGACGCCAACAGCGGTATTTCAGCAATTGTGAATGCACAGGGGGAAATTATTGCCGGCCTCGATCTCGAACAAACCGGCTTTATTGATGCAACTCTTGATAGGTTAGGCGTAGAAGCGGGGACGGCATTCCCCCGGCAAACATACTTCTGGTTGACCGAGGCGCTGCTCATTTTGATTGCGCTGGTTTCTCGTAGAGGTTTTATTTCCGGGTTGAATTGACCAAAAACCCCTAAAATTGCATAGTGATGACAATCGGCGTTCCGGACGTATGTTCAAAGGTGGGTTCTCACCGCTTGCAACGTGGCGTTTGGGATGGATCAGGGGCATGCCGGTTAAACAGGTTGAAATTCTTAGCTAGGGCACGACCATGATTGAAAACAAAAAGAAGCCGAATCCGATCGACATCCACGTTGGCAGCCGTATTCGTCTTCGCCGAACAATGCTGGGCATGAGCCAGGAAAAACTTGGCGAAAGCCTCGGCATCACATTCCAGCAGATCCAGAAGTACGAAAAGGGCACCAACCGCGTCGGCGCAAGCCGTCTGCAGAACATCTCGAACATCCTCAATGTTCCGGTTTCCTTTTTCTTCGAGGACGCACCCGGCGAACATGCAGGCGCCGGCGGCGGCATGGCCGAAGCCTCCAGCTCGAATTACGTCGTCGATTTCCTCTCCTCTTCCGAAGGCCTGCAGCTCAACCGCGCCTTCGTCAAGATTTCCGATCCGAAGGTTCGCCGCAAGGTCGTGGAGCTGGTGAAGGCTCTGGCAGCCGAGGCCGACTCCGACTGAGCCACACCAATCGCTGAATCCCAAAGGCGGTCGAAAGGCCGCCTTTTTTGCGTTTTTGGGGCAAAATTTGTCACTTTGCCGCAGATATAAAGATATATTTATGTCCTTCTGCGCTTGTCATCGGGCCTCGAACTGAGTACCTACTAGCTAGCTTTTATTCTTTGAGGGGAATCCCGGAATGCGCGCGAATTATCTCTTTACCAGCGAATCTGTTGCCGAAGGTCATCCTGACAAGGTTTGCGACCGCATCTCCGACGAGATCGTCGATCTGGTCTACCGCGAAGCGGCCAAAACAGGCGTCAATCCGTGGGGCGTGCGCATTGCCTGCGAAACGCTGGCGACCACCAACCGTGTCGTCATCGCCGGCGAAGTCCGCCTGCCGCCGAGCCTGATGAAGAAGGACAAGGAGGGCAAGGACGTCATCAATCCTTCTAAGTTCAAGGCCGCTGCCCGCCGCGCCATAAAGGATATCGGTTACGAGCAAGACGGCTTCCACTGGAAGAAGGCCAAGATCGATGTGCTGTTGCACTCGCAGTCGGCCGACATCGCGCAGGGCGTTGACAGCGCCGCCGACCAGCAGGGCGACGAGGGCGCCGGCGACCAGGGCATCATGTTTGGTTACGCCTGCAAGGAAACGCCGGATTTGATGCCGGCGCCGATCTATTATTCCCACAAGATCCTGCAGCTGCTCGCGGTTGCCCGCAAGAAGGGTGACGGCGAAGTCGCCAAGCTCGGCCCCGACGCCAAGAGCCAGGTGACCGTGCGCTACGTCGACGGCAAGCCGTCCGAAGCAACGTCGATCGTGCTTTCGACCCAGCATCTCGACGAAAGCTGGGATTCGAAGAAGGTCCGCGCCGTCGTCGAGCCTTATATCCGCGAGGCGCTCGGCGAACTGAAGATCGCTGACGACTGCAAGTGGTACATCAACCCGACCGGCAAGTTCGTCATCGGCGGACCGGACGGCGATGCGGGCCTCACCGGCCGCAAGATCATCGTCGACACCTACGGCGGTGCCGCACCGCATGGCGGCGGCGCATTCTCCGGCAAGGACACGACCAAGGTCGACCGTTCGGCTGCCTATGCCGCCCGCTATCTGGCGAAAAACGTCGTTGCCGCCGGCCTAGCCGACCGTTGCACGATCCAGATTTCCTACGCGATCGGCGTCGCCCAGCCGCTGTCGATCTATGTCGACCTGCACGGCACCGGCAAGGTCAGCGAAGATCAGGTCGAAGCGGCGATCCGCAAGAATATGGACCTGTCTCCGTCGGGCATTCGCCGCCATCTCGACCTCAACAAGCCGATCTATGCGAAGACCTCCGCTTATGGCCATTTCGGCCGCAAGGCCGGCCGCGATGGCTCGTTCTCCTGGGAGCGCACCGACCTCGTCAAGGCGCTCAAGGAAAGCGTAAAGGCCTGAGATAAAGCATGACGGATATGGAACGCCGCGGCCGGGCGACTGAAGCCTTCTTCGGTCGCCGCAAAGGCAAGGCCCTGCGCGAACACCAGGCCGAGACGCTGAACAGCCTGCTGCCGGCATTCCTTATCGATCTTTCGGCGGCTCCGCTGGAGCCGCTGACGTCCCTCTTTACGGTTCCGGTCGACAGATTGCGGCTGGAAATCGGTTTCGGCGGCGGCGAGCACCTGATCCACCGCGCACTCGAGAGGCCTTCGACCGGCTTCATCGGCGTCGAGCCCTTCGTCAATTCCATGCAGAAGCTGCTGTCGCGCATCGGCGAGACCGGGGCGCGCAATATTCGCGTCTATAATGACGACGCGACGCAACTCCTCGACTGGCTGCCGGACGCTTCGCTCGATCAGATCGACCTGCTCTATCCCGATCCCTGGCCGAAGCGGAAGCACTGGAAGCGCCGCTTCGTCTCGAAGACCAATCTCGATCGCTTTCACCGCGTGCTGAAGCCGGGCGGCCTGTTCTGCTTCGCCTCCGACATCGACACCTATGTGAACTGGACGCTGCTCAAATGCCGCGACCATGGCGGCTTCAACTGGCTGGCTGACAATGCGGCGGACTGGCTGACGCCCTATGAGGGCTGGCCGAGCACACGCTACGAGGCCAAGGCGCGACGCGAGGGCCGGTCTTCGGCCTATTTGACGTTCAGGAAGATCTGAGTTTCAACGGCGGCTAAAGGGCAATAGTGACGGGCGTGCCGTGTGGCACGAACGATGAGCCTATCCTGACGCAGCCTCCGCAGCGAAATCGAATAAGCGATAGTGCACCGCAAAAGCAGCACAACGCGCCAGGCATTATCTTGACGGTCAGTGGAGGCTGACCGTCTTCAATTCATCCTCGGCAGCCTTGAAGAAGGTGCTGGAGCGGTTGTCCGTCAAGAGGATCGGCGTGCCGTCGGCGCCGAAAAGTGCCCAGAGATCGACGTTCGGATCGATATCCGGCGCCTCGGGAAAACACTTGGCGACCTCTTCGGTGCGCATCTTTCTGATATAGGCGACCTCGCCGCTGCCGATGTGGGCAAGCTCGGATTTGGTCAAGTGAGACGTGGCTTCTTTCATCAACATTCCTGTTCCTCCGGAAGAAGGGACCAACGGTTCGACAAACCGTTGTGCTACTGTGAGACCGAAATGTTAATTTTCTTGACCATGCGCGCGGGCTCCGGTCGAATTAGATCGACGGAGAGCAGACCGTTCTTCAGACCGGCGCCGAGCACCTGCATGCCGTCGGCCAGAACGAAGGTGCGCTGGAACTGACGGGCGGCGATGCCGCGATAGAGATAGTCCCGTTCGCCGTGCTCCACCTGACGGCCGCGAATCAGAAGCTGGTTCTCCTCAATGGAAACATCGAGTTCCTCCTCGCCGAAGCCGGCGACAGCCAGCGTGATGCGCAGACGTTCCGGCGCGCCGTTATCGGCGGCGATGCGTTCGATATTGTAAGGCGGATATCCGTCGCTCGCCTTGGAAATGCGCTCCAGCGTCTTTTCCATGGCATCGAAGCCCAGAAGCAGCGGGCTGGCGAAAGGGGTAATGCGGCTCATCTCTTTTCAAGTCCTTGATGCAAGCGACCATCCCGGACCTTAAGGGCAGCATCCGGATGCCGCTAATATGGGGACAGCACCCCGGCGCTGCAAGACGCGGGTGACGTCTCGGCACCACCCCTCAATTTTAAGGTGGTGATGGCTCCTTGCTTGACAAAGCGCCGGCTGCCTCGCATCAAAACGGGCCGGCGCAGAATGTGCCGATTTGTGACGAGAAATGAAGAAAACGGTGCATCGGATGGCAAGCGCAAGAAAGATCATCATTGACACGGATCCCGGCCAGGACGACGCGGCCGCCATTATGCTGGCCTTCGGCAGTCCCGACGAGCTGGAGTTGCTGGGGATCACCACGGTCGCCGGCAACGTGCCGCTTTCGCTGACCAGCCGCAATGCGCGCATCGTCTGTGAACTCTGCGGCCAGACGGAGACGAAGGTCTTTGCCGGCGCCGACGCGCCGATCGCCCGCAAGCTGGTGACCGCCGAGCATGTACACGGCAAGACCGGCCTCGACGGTCCTCACCTCAGCGAGCCGACGATGGCGCTGCAAACGGGACATGCCGTCGACTTCATCATCGAGACGCTGCGGCGTGAGGAAGAAGGCACGGTGACGCTCTGCACGCTCGGGCCGCTCACCAATATCGGCCTGGCCTTACAGAAGGCGCCCGACATCGCCCCGCGCATCCGCGAATTGGTGATGATGGGCGGCGGTTTTTTCGAGGGCGGCAACATCACGCCGGCAGCCGAATTCAATATTTACGTCGATCCCGAGGCCGCCGATATCGTCTTCCGCTCGGGCGTTCCGATCGTGATGATGCCGCTTGACGTGACGCACCAGTTGCTGACCCGCAAGGATCGGGTGAAGCGCATGGCCGAGATCGGCACGGCGCCGGCAAAGGCGATGGTCGAGATGCTGGAATTCTTTGAACGCTTCGATATCGAGAAATACGGCTCCGACGGCGGGCCGCTGCATGACCCGACCGTGATCGCCTACCTGCTGAAGCCGGAGCTTTTCAACGGCCGGGACTGCAATGTCGAAATCGAGATCCACTCCGAACTCACCGTCGGCATGACGGTCGTCGACTGGTGGCATGTCACCGAGCGCAAGCGCAATGCAAAGGTCATGCGCCAAGTCGATGCGGACGGCTTCTTCGATCTTTTGATCGAACGCTTCGCCCGCATCTGATTTCGGCATCCTTCTCCAAAGGGAGAAGGTTCAGGCGTCCTTCTCGTCGAAGACCGAATTGGTTTCGGCTTCGGCGGCCTTCGGACCGCCCTTGGCGACGCCGACCATGGCCGGGCGCAGCACGCGCTCGCCGATGGAAAAGCCTGCCTGCACGACCTGGACGACCGTGTTGTTCGGCACATCCGGGTTCGGCACTTCGAACATCGCCTGATGGAAATTCGGATCGAACTTCTGGCCGACCGGCTCCAGCTTGCGAACGCCGTGGCGCTCGAGCGCCGACAGCATGGCGCGCTCGGTCATCTCGACGCCCTCGATCAGCGTGGTCAGGCCGGCATCGGCCGCGTCCTTGACCTCTGCCGGAATGGCATCCAGCGCCCGGCGCAGATTGTCCGAGACGGCGAGCATGTCACGCGCGAAACCGGCGACGGAATAGGACTTGGCGTCCTTGACCTCACGCTCGGTGCGGCGGCGCAGATTATCCATTTCGGCGGCAAGGCGCAGATAGCGGTCGCGCAGTTCGCCGTTTTCGGCTTTCAGAAGCTCGAGTGCATCAGGCTGGGGCGCCTCTTCCTGCGCAATATCGTTCTCGACGTAGGCGGCAGCGTCGGCTGCGGCATCGGCCGCAGTTGCGTCAGGTCCGTTTTTCGTCGTGTCATCGGTCATGACGGTCTCCGGTTGGTGTCTTCAGATGCGCCCGATATCGAGGTTTGACCGAAAAAAATCAAGTCTGCGTGACAAAGAAGCGAAAATTCCGCGGTCTTCGTCAAAGTGGTCAAAGCGAATTGCGTGAAAGCCGGGAGACGAGCTGGGCAGTGTAGTCCACCATCGGCACGATACGGGAATAATTGAGCCGCGTCGGGCCGATGACGCCGACGGCGCCGACGATGCGATCGTCGTCGTCACGATAGGGCGCAACGATGAGCGATGAGCCGGACAGCGAGAAGAGCTTATTTTCCGAGCCGATAAAGATACGCACGCCCGAGCCGGTTTCGGCGAGATTGAGGATCTCGATCAGGCTGTCTTTCTTTTCGAGATCGTCGAACAGCATCCGCAGCCGGTCGAGATCCTCGGCGCCGGCGAGACCTTCAAGCAGGTTGGCGCGGCCGCGGATGATCAGCTGCGCCGGCTTTCCCTCGTCGGGGCTGCCGGCCCAGACCGCGATGCCGCGCTCGACGAGATCACGCGACAGGGCATCGAGTTCGTGGCGGACGTTATCCTTCAGCTGACTTAATTGTTTGCGCAGCTCCGGCAGGGTCTGGCCGGACATGTGGGCATTGAGAAAATTCGCCGCCTCGGCCAGCTGCGAGGAGGTAACGCCCGCCGGCAGCTCGATGATGCGGTTTTCCACCTGGTCGTGATCGCCGACGAGCACGGCCAGCGCCTTTGTCGGCTCCAGCCGGATGAACTCGACATGTTTGAGCACCGGATCGCTTTTCGAGGTGATGACCAAGCCGGCGCCGCGCGAAATGCCCGACAGCATGCGGCTCGCCTCGTTCATCATCGATTCCACCGGATTGCCGCCGCTTTCGGCCCGCACCTGGCGGTCGATGCTGGCGCGGTCCTCGGCGGAGAGATCGCCGACCTGCATGAAGGCATCGACAAAGAAACGCAGGCCGATCTGGGTCGGCAGCCGGCCGGCGCTGATATGCGGCGAATAGATGAGGCCGAGATCCTCGAGATCGCTCATGACGTTGCGCACCGAGGCCGGCGACAGCGACATCGGCAGCAGGCGGGACAGATTGCGCGACCCGAGCGGCTCGCCGCTCTCCAGATAGCCCTCGACGATGCGGCGAAAAATTTCCCTGGAGCGCTCGTCCAGCGCAGCAACGGCATCCGAAACCGATGTCGACCTGATGCCCATGAAACTCTCGAACCCGCGCTGATGATACTTCGCGAAAAGTAAGTCAAACTCGCAGCCGTGGCAAAAGGGAATTTGCAAATGGGCGCCGCCAATCGTAGAAGCGGTCAACAAACCCCAGGAGATAAGAATGCGGCCTTCAGGCAGAAAAATCGACCAGATGCGCAAGGTCTCGTTCGAGCGCAATTTTTCCAAGCATGCGGAAGGTTCCTGCCTGGTGAAATTCGGCGATACGCATGTGCTCTGCACGGCCAGCCTCGAAGAAAAGACGCCGCCATGGCTGCGCAATAGCGGCAAGGGCTGGGTCACGGCTGAGTACGGCATGCTGCCGCGGGCGACCGGCGAGCGCATGAAGCGCGAGGCGGCCGCCGGCAAGCAGGGCGGCCGCACCCAGGAAATCCAGCGGCTGATCGGCCGGTCGCTGCGCGCCGTCGTCGACCTGCAGGCGCTCGGCGAGCGGCAGATCACCCTTGATTGCGACGTCATCCAGGCCGATGGCGGCACGCGGACGGCCGCGATCACCGGCGGCTGGATCGCGCTTTACGACTGCCTGAAATGGATGGAAAGCCGCAACATGATCAAGGTCGACCGGGTCCTGAAGGATCATGTCGCCGCCATCTCCTGCGGCGTTTTCGCCAGCCAGCCGGTGATCGATCTCGATTACCTCGAGGATTCCTCGGCCGAGACCGACGCCAATTTCGTCATGACCGGCGCCGGCGGCATCGTCGAAATCCAGGGAACGGCCGAAGGCACGCCATTTAGCGAAGAGGAATTCACTTCGCTGATGGGTCTTGCCAAGAACGGCATCGGCGAACTCGTCGCCCTGCAGAAACAGGCGATTGCGGGATGAACCCCATGCTGGAAGGCATGCTGGAAACGGCGCTTTATGCGCGCGATCTCGATGAGGCGGAGGCGTTCTACGAGTGCGTCCTCGGGCTTGAAAAGATCACCCGCGCCGCCAACCGGCATGTCTTCTTCCGCTGCGGCCCCGGCGTTCTGTTGATCTTCAGTCCGGAGGAAACCGTGAAGCCGCCGTCGCCTGACGCGCTGCAGGTGCCGCCGCATGGCACGACCGGACAGGGCCATGCCTGCTTTCGGGTGTCCGGCCGCAACATCAATGCGATGGCCGAACGGCTGACGGCGGCCGGTGTGGCGATCGAATCCGAGGTGCATTGGCCGAATGGCGGCCGCTCCATCTATTTCCGCGATCCAGCCGGCAACAGCCTGGAATGCGCGGAGGCTAAAATCTGGGGCATCGAATAGGATATCTGAATGCGCAAGCTCGAAACGAAGACCATCGTCGTCGCCAGCCACAATGCCGGCAAGATCCGCGAGATCCAGGAACTGATCGGACCGCTCGGCTTCACCGCCAAATCGGCGGCCGAGCTGAATTTCGTCGAACCTGACGAAACCGGCACCAGCTTCGAGGAGAATGCGACGATCAAGGCGGTGGCCTCCGCCAATGCAGCCGGCATGCCGGCGCTGTCGGACGATTCCGGGCTGGTGGTCGATGCGCTCGGCGGCGATCCCGGCGTCTACACCGCCAATTGGGCAGAGACATCGGACGGCACACGCGATTTCGACATGGCGATGGCGAAGGTGGAAAAGGCGCTGCAGGATGCGGGCGCGAGCAAGCCGGAACAGCGCACCGCGCGTTTCGTCAGCGTGCTCTGCCTCGCCTGGCCGGACGGCCATACCGAGCTCTTCCGCGGCGAAGTGGAAGGCAATGTCGTCTGGCCGCCGCGCGGCACGCAGGGCTTCGGCTACGATCCGGTCTTCCAGCCGGAAGGTTACGGCGTCACTTTCGGCGAGATGAGCGGCGAGGAAAAACACGGCTGGAACATCGGCAAGCCGCAGGCGCTGTCCCACCGGGCGCGTGCCTTCAAACTCTTTGTCGAAACCTGCCTGGAGGCATAAGGTCGCGAAGTGGACAATTTCGACACGCCAGGCTCCTCGCGCGATGCTGCGCTGCTGCCCGATACCGGCGAGCCCGGTTTCGGGGTCTATGTGCATTGGCCCTTCTGCGCGGCGAAGTGTCCTTATTGCGATTTCAACAGCCATGTGCGCCACCAGCCGGTGGATCAGGAGCGCTTTGCAGCAGCCTTCCTGAAGGAGATGGCGGCGATCCGGGCAATGAGCGGGCCGAAGACGGTGACGAGCATCTTCCTCGGCGGCGGCACGCCGTCGCTGATGAAGCCGGAAACAGTCTCCGCCATTCTCGACGGCATTGCCCGGCACTGGCACGTGCCCGATGGTATCGAGATCACCATGGAGGCCAATCCCTCCAGTGTCGAGGCCGATCGCTTCCGCGGTTACCGGGCGGCCGGCGTCAACCGCGTCTCACTCGGCGTGCAGGCACTTGATGATCGCGACCTGAAATTTCTCGGCCGGCTGCATGATGTCGCCGACGCGCTGAAGGCGATCCGGCTGGCGCGCGACATTTTTCCGCGCATGTCTTTCGACCTCATCTATGCCCGGCCGGACCAGACGGTTGAGCAATGGGAAAGGGAGCTGAAGCAAGCGATCTCTTATGCGGTCGATCATCTTTCGCTCTATCAACTCACCATCGAGGAAGGCACACCGTTTTACGGCCTGCACAAAGCAGGCAAGCTGATCGTGCCGGATGGCGAGCAGTCGGCTGTGCTCTACGAGGCGACGCAGGAAATCACCGCGCGCGAGGGCATGCCGGCCTATGAGGTTTCCAACCACGCCCGGCCGGGCGCCGAAAGCCGGCATAACCTCACCTATTGGCGTTACGGCGATTATGCCGGCATCGGCCCCGGCGCGCACGGCCGGCTGACGCGTGGCCCCGAGAAGATCGCGACGGCGACCGAGCGCAAGCCGGAAGCCTGGCTCGACATGGTCGAGCGCGACGGCCACGGCATTCTTGACGAGGAGCGGCTCGGCTACGAGGAACAGTCCGACGAACTGCTGCTGATGGGGTTGCGGCTCAGGGAAGGCGTCGATCTTGCCCGCTGGCAGCAGCTTTCCGGCCGTGACCTCGACCCGAAGCGCGAAGAGTTTCTGCTCGAACACAAATTCATCGAGCGGATCGGCAATTCACGGCTGCGCTGCACGCCGGCGGGCATGCTGATCCTCGATTCCGTCGTCGCCGATCTCGCCTGCTGACATCTGACAACGGATTGTTTCCAACGCGGCGATGACATCAACGCCGCGTTGGAAAACAATTCTCAGCCGTGGCTGGTGGCGCCGGCCTTGAACAGGCTGCCGGTCGGCGTCTTCAAGAACATCTCCAGCGGAATATGCTCCTGGTGCAGGAAGCCGGTCGCCGGCAGCAGGCCGTCGCGGACCATTTCGATAACGGCAACGACGGAGGCTGACGTCGTCCAGGCGATCGCCGTGCGGCGTGCACCGGCAATCTCGATCGGGTAATAGGCGCGCACGAACTCCTTGCGGCGCAGGCTGCCGTTCTCCGTGCCCTCGGCGGCGACATGGACATAGACAACATCGTCTTCAACCGGCGGCTTGGCATTGGTCAGAATCTCGCCGGCGAGCTTGCGCTTGTCGCGCATCAGAAGCTCGTGGAAGAAGAAGTTCATCAGTTCCATGTGACCGGGATAACGCATGGTCTTGTAGTCGAGATTGTCGATCTTGCCGAGCATGGTGTCGCACATGGTGCCGAGGCCGCCCGAGGTCGTGAAGGCTTCGAGCTTGACGCCGCCGACATAGACGGTCTCGTGCCATTCCATCGGCGAGACCAGCTTGCGCACGCCGCCTTCGATGACCTCGCAATCGTTCAGATATTCGTTGACGACGCCTTCGGGCGACCAGTTGAAGGCATAACCCAGCAGCCCCGTCGGATGCTGCGGCAGGGCGCCGACGCGCATGCGGATCGAACGGCAGCGATCGAAGCCGTCGGCAAGGCTGGCGCCAACGATGCCGACGAAACCCGGGGCCAGGCCGCATTGCGGCGCCATCAGGCCGCGGGCGGTCTTCGACAATTCGATGATGAAATTGGTGGTGGGAACGTCTTCGGTCAGGTCGAAATAATGAATGCCGGCGAGATGGGCGGCGCGCGCCAATTCGATGTTCAGATGGTAAGGCAGGCAGGAGAGCACCGCCTCGACATTCGACAACAGTTCGCCGACCACTTGCGGGTCCGAGATATCGCCGGCGCGGCACTTGAAGGGAACGTCGCTCAGCGGCAGTTGCGCATCGACGCCGATGACCTCGAAACCACCTTCATGCAACAGCGTCGCCGCCAGCCGTCCGACCTTGCCCAGGCCGAGAACGGCGATCTTTCTAAAACTCATTTATGATCCTCCCATGCGCCCTCTTCGGCGCCTCAGTCTTTGCCCGGCACACGCCGCTCCAAATCGGGCATGCACGGGGTGGCCGGAGGTATAGAATAAAAAGCTCATAAAGCAAAACGGCCGGAATCGCTTCCAGCCGTCAACGTTTTCCGAAAATCGGGTCGTTATTCGTTGATCAGCCGCTTCAGAAGCTCGACCTCATGCGACAGCTTGGTGTCTCCGGAAATCAGCTCTTCGATCTTGCGCACGGCGTGCAGCACGGTCGTGTGATCGCGTCCACCGAAACGGCGTCCGATCTCGGGGAAGGAGCGCGGCGTCAGCGTCTTCGACAGATACATGGCGATCTGGCGCGGCTTTACGATGACGCGGGTGCGGCGGTTCGAGACCAGTTCCTGGCGCGAGACATTGTAGTGCCTCGCGACGATGCGCTGGATATCCTCGATACGCACGCGGCGGGGTTCGCCGGAGCCAACGAGATGGGCGAGCAGTTCGTCGACGCGCTCGATCGACAGGTTCGGCTCGAAGGAGCGGCGGAAGACCAGCTGGTTGAAAGCCCCTTCCAGCTCGCGGCCGCTGGCCGTGACGTTGCGGGCGACGTGCTGGAGCAGTTCGGCCGGAATTTCGAGCGACGGATCTTCAAGCCGGGCCGCAGCAAGGCGACGCCTGAGGATCTCGAGGCGCATCTCGTAATCCGGCGCGTCGAATTCGATCGCGACACCGCCCTGCAGGCGCGAGCGCACACGCGGGTCGAGCGATTCCAGCTCCCAGGGGGCGCGGTCGGCGGCGACGACGACCTGCTTGGCGCTGTCGAGCAGCATGTTGAGGAGATGGCAGAATTCGTGCTGGATCATCTTGCCCTGCAGGAACTGCATGTCGTCGATGATCAGGAGATCGATGTTGCGCAGCGAATCCTTCAGCGTCAGCGCATCATTGTCGCGGATCGCGGTGGCGAAGCGCCACATGAAATACTCGGCCGTCAGATAGACGACGCGCAGCGCCCGCGGGTTCTGCACCGCCGCATTGGCGATCGCCTGCAACAGGTGGGTCTTGCCGAGGCCGACCGTCGAATGGATGAACAGCGGATTGAAGCGCACGGCGCCGGAACCGGCTTCGGCGATCGTCTTGGCGGCCGCAAGTGCGACGCGGTTCGAGCTGCCTTCGACGAAGGTGTCGAAGGTGAAACGGCTGTCGAGCGGCGAACCGAAGAGCGGCGCGCCAAAGCTTGCGGGCCTTGCCGCGGCAACGGAGGAAACCGCCTGCTGGACGGCCTGGCCGGCCGGCTGGGCGCTTGCGGGGCGGCGCGCCTGGGGGGCAACGACCGGCTCGGGCTGAACCGCCTCATCAAGCGCCTTCGTGCCGCTGCGCGTCGCAGTGCGCACCAGGACCTCGATCTTCAGAATTTCCGGATCCTCGGCCTGGAACAGACCGGTGATGAGATCGAGATAACGATTGTTGATCCACGACTTCAGGAAGGTGGTGGGAACCGACAGGCGAACCACGCTCTTCGACACCGAATGCAGCTTCAGCCGGGCGAACCAGCTGGCATAGACGTCAGGGCCGACCTGGGCCTTCAAGCGCGCGCTGACGCGCTCAAACAAGATGCTGTGCTTCATTTCCGCCTTTGCTTCTCCCCCTTCGAGGCGAATGGAGCCAAACGCCTGCGGTGCCACATCCCCATTGTCGGGCCCGCCCGCCGTCATCATCGTATTCATCTGCATAATGCCGCCTTTCAATTCCACCGGGCGGCTTCCGCTAAAATAGCCGCCCGATTATTCCCCGCTTTGGCGAGCTGACGGCATCCTCATGAAGCCGCTTACCTGCCGGTTCACTCAAACATGGCGCAGAACACCGTTGCAGGGACCGCGTTCATGCGGCAACCTTCACCGGCTTTCCGTGCCAGGCTGGCGGTCGATCCTCGTTTTCGACCGATCAGCCCGTACGCAATATTACTTTAACCTTCTCCGGCGACCTCGCCTTAAACGTGTGGCCACTGAAGGCACAAAACATCCCTGCCCGTAACAGCCACGTTACGGCCCAAATCCGTCGAGTGCTTGAAAAAACGGAAGCGCAAGGCTCCGTAACAAATGGCACAAACTTATCGCCCTGCCGACGTGGCAGTTAAGACCGAGCCTCTACAGGTGATGTCCGCGCCCTCTGTTGGAAGCCATTTAGGCAGGATCAAAAGGCAATATCAACGATGAATTTTACGCAAAATTAAGAAGCGGGCATTGACTCCGCCTGCCCTTTTCGGGCGTCACACCACCGTCAAAAAAGAATCGCTTTTGAATCAAGGAGATTCCCCGTTCGGGCTATTTGGACACGCATGGAAAGAAAAAAAATAAAAATCTTCTTGACTCCCCCCTGGTCCCGGAACGTCGGGTCAGAGTCGCGTGGCGTGAAAGCATCCTTGCGCAAGTGTTTGTTATCAAACAATTTTTCCTGTCATGGCGCTGACACGAAACAGTCGCAGGATTAACCATAGAGGGGCTGATCGGCGGAATCGAAAAAGCCCGGTAAAATTACCGGGCTAATCATAACGAGGAAGTTCTTAACGGAAGATTACGCGGTCGCGGTGACCGAAAGAGCCTTCACACGAGCGGCCAGGCGCGAGACCTTGCGCGATGCCGTGTTGGCATGCAGCACGCCCTTGCTGGCGGCGCGGGCAAGCTCGGGCTGAGCCGCCAGGAAAGCTTCCTTCGCCTTGGCGGCGTCACCGGATGCGATGGCCTCTTCGACCTGGCGAACGAACGTACGAACGCGCGAGCGACGAGCCTTATTGACGTCGGTACGGCGGGCGATCTTGCGGGTCGCTTTTTTCGCCGAAGTTGTATTGGCCATGGATGCCTCTCTCAAGAATTCGAACAAACTCCGCCATTACCGCGGGCCCTGCGGCCACAAAATCCAGCAATGCGGGAGCAATCGCGGAAAACCAAACCGGCTTTCCGAACCGTGGGCGGGCATATAACTCTAAAGCCGGCCCACGTCAACGCGGATTTTCAAGCTTTGCAGCCGGAACCGCCGAAAAGCGTTCAACGGTGCTTAAAAGCCGGTTTGCGCTTCTCGACGAAGGCCGCCATGCCTTCCTTCTGATCGTCGGTGGCAAACAGACTGTGAAACAGCCGGCGTTCGAAGCGGAGCCCCTCCTCCAGCGTGGTCTCGAACGCGCGATTGACCGCCTCCTTGGCCATCAGCACCGAAGGCTGAGAAAGCGAGGCGATCTTTTCCGCCGCCGCCAACGCCTCGTCGAGCAGACGCTCGGGCGCCACCACACGCGAAACGAGTCCCGAGCGTTCGCCTTCGGCCGCATCCATCATGCGGCCGGTCAGGATGAGATCCATTGCCTTCGCCTTGCCGACGGCGCGCGTCAGCCGCTGCGAGCCGCCCATGCCGGGGATGACGCCGAGGGTGATTTCCGGCTGGCCGAACTTCGCCGTTTCCGAAGCGATGATGAAATCGCACATCATCGCAAGCTCGCAGCCGCCGCCGAGCGCAAAGCCGCTGACGGCGGCGATGACCGGCTTGCGGGCCTTGGCGACCTCCTCCCAGCCGCTGATGAAATCACTCTTATAGATATCGGCGAACTGAAGCGCCTGCATCTCCTTGATATCGGCGCCGGCGGCAAAGGCGCGTTCCGAACCGGTGATGACGATCGCGCCGACCGCCTCGTCGGCATGGAAGGCGGCATAGGCCTCCTTCAACTCCTTCAGGACGGTGGAATTCAGCGCGTTCAGCGCCTGCGGTCGGTTCAGCGTGACGAGGCCGACATTGCCTCGGGTTTCGACGATCAGGGTCTCATAGGCCATGCTGTTCTCCCGTTCTTACTTCTGGCAGGTGGCGCAATAGAAGGTGGAGCGGCCCGCCTGGACGATGCGGGCGACCGTACCGCCGCAGCCGGGCGTGCGGCAAGCCTGACCTTCGCGATCATAGACGGAGAAGGAATGCTGGAAATAGCCGAGCGATCCGTCGGTCTGGATATGGTCGCGCAGCGAGGATCCGCCGGCGGCGATGGCATCGGCAATGACATGGCGGATCGAGGCGACGAGCAGGTTGAGCTGCTCCTTCGGCCGGCCGCCTGCCGTCACCAGCGTGCCGGCGGCGCGGATCGGCGAAAGATGGGCGCGCCACAGCGCCTCGCAAACATATATATTGCCGAGACCGGCAATATTCTTCTGGTCGAGCAGCGCACTCTTCAACGGCTGCGCCTTGTCGCGGAAGCGCTCGGCGAGATAGGCGGCGCCGAGCTCGTTTCCCGTCGGCTCCGGGCCGAGATCGCGGAAGAAGGGATGGGCGGCAAGATCGGCGCGCCCCACCATATCCATGAAGCCGAAACGGCGCGGATCATTATAGACAACGCGGCGCGGACCGGCTGGACTTTCCAGATGAAAGACGACGTGATCGTGCTTCTCGTCCTTCGAGCGGGCATGGTGGAATTCGCCAGGCGTGGCCGCGCCAGCGCCCTCCTCGATGCGACCCTCCTCGATCCGAAAAGAGCCGGACATGCCGAGATGGGAAATCAGCGTGTTGCCATCGTCGAGATCGACCAGCAGATATTTGGCGCGGCGGCCAAGGCTGACGATGGTGCGGCCGGAAACCCTGTCGGCGAAAGCGTCGGGAAAGGGAAAGCGCAGATCCCCACGGCGCAGCTCAAGCCTGGCAATACGAGCCCCCTCCATCGCCGGCGCCAGGCCGCGTTTTACCGTTTCGACTTCTGGCAATTCCGGCATCTTAACCCATCTGTATCTAACGTGTTTCAACCGAGGACGATGTGCGCTATAGCGCCAGTGGTCCGCGGAGAGCGCGGCCCAGTGATAACGTCGCGCGCGGTCTTTCGCTATGGCCTGCGCGGCTGAATATCGAGGAACGGAGCAGTCTGATGCCTGAAAGCCGCACTTCCGCCGATGGCGGCATGGAGACCTCCTACGGCTTCCGCGAGGTGCCGGGCGGCGAGAAGCAGGACCTGGTCAACCAGGTGTTCCACAAGGTCGCCAAGCGCTACGACATCATGAACGACGTCATGTCGATGGGCATGCACCGCGCCTGGAAAGACGCGATGATTTCGGCGCTGAACCCGCGCAAGGAGCAGGGCTACAAGGTGCTCGACGTTGCCGGCGGCACCGGCGACATCGCCTTCCGCATCGTCGAGGCCTCGGGCCGGCAGGCGCATGCGACCGTGCTCGATATCAACGGCTCGATGCTCGGCGTCGGCGCCGAGCGGGCGGAAAAGAAGAAGCTTTCCGGCAATCTCACCTTCGTCGAGGCGAATGCCGAGGAACTGCCCTTCGAGGCGGCGAGCTTCGACGCCTATACGATCGCCTTCGGCATCCGCAACGTGCCGCGGATCGATGCCGCACTGTCAGAGGCCTATCGCGTGCTGAAGCGCGGCGGACGGCTGCTGGTGCTCGAATTTTCCGAGGTCGACATGCCGCTGCTCGACAAGATTTATGACGCCTGGTCGTTCAATGCCATTCCGCAATTCGGCAAGGCGATTACCGGCGATGCCGAACCCTACCAGTATCTGGTGGAATCGATCCGCAAATTCCCCAACCAGGAGAATTTCGCGGCGATGATCCGTCAGGCCGGCTTTTCCCGCGTCACCTACACCAACTATACCGGCGGCATCGCCGCGCTGCATTCCGGCTGGAAGCTCTGAGGGAATGAGGGAAGCAAACACCAACCTCGGCCGGCGGGGCACTGCAGCATGAGCACGTTCGGGGCCTATTTCCGCCTTTGGCGCGTCGGCTGGGTGCTCGTGCGTGAGGGCGTCGTGTCAGCTCTGCCGTCCGAAGGCCTGCCGCCTCCGGTGGCGCTCGCCAAATCCTTCGTGACGATTTTCGAGCGCAGCAAGGCGCGCCATCAGAAGCGCAGCGACCGGTTGGCGCATGCCGTCGAGCGGCTCGGCCCCTCCTATGTGAAAATCGGGCAGTTCCTGGCAACGCGGCCTGACGTGGTCGGCGTCGAATTCGCCAACGACCTGTCGCAGTTGCAGGATCGGATGGCCTTCTTCCCCTCGGCTGCCGCCAAGGCCAATATCGAAGGCTCGCTCGGGCGGCCGATCGGCGAACTCTATGCGAGCTTCGGCGAGCCGATCGCCGCCGCCTCGATCGCCCAGGTGCATCCGGCCGAAGTCGAAACATCCGAGGGCCGCAAGAAGGTCGCCGTCAAGATCGTGCGGCCCGGCGTGCGCCAGCGTTTTGCTCATGACATCGAGGCGATGTACCTCGTTGCCCATATGCAGGAGCGTTTCCTGGCCTCCAGCCGACGGCTGCGGCCGGTCGAGGTGACGAAGACGCTGGAGCAGACGACGAAGGTGGAGATGGATCTTCGCCTCGAGGCGGCCGCCCTCTCCGAAATCGCCGAGAATACCGAAAAGGATCCCGGCTTCCGCGTGCCGAAGGTCGACTGGGAGCGCACCGGGCGCGATGTCATCACCATGGAATGGATCGACGGCACCCGCATGTCCGACGTCGAAGGACTGCGCGCGGCCGGCCACGATCTCAACCTGCTTGCCGACACGCTGATCCAGTCCTTCCTGCGCCACACGCTGCGCGACGGCTTCTTCCATGCCGACATGCATCCGGGCAATCTCTTCGTCGATGCGGACGGCATGATCGTTGCGGTCGACATGGGCATTGTCGGACGGCTTGGCAAAAAGGAACGGCGGTTCCTCGCCGAAATCCTCTATGGCTTCATCACCCGCGACTATATCCGCGTCGCCGAGGTGCATTTCGAGGCGGGCTATGTGCCGGGCCACCACAATGTCGAGAGTTTTGCCCAGGCGATCCGGGCGATCGGCGAGCCGATCCATGGGCAGCCGGCCGAGACGATCTCCATGGGCAAACTCTTGACGCTGCTGTTCGAAGTGACCGAACTCTTCGACATGGCGACACGGCCGGAGCTGGTAATGTTGCAGAAGACCATGGTGGTGGTCGAGGGCGTGTCGCGCATGCTCAACCCGCGCTTCAACATGTGGAAAGCCTCCGAGCCTGTCGTCGGCGACTGGATCCGCACCAATCTCGGCCCGAAGCGGATCGCCACCGACCTCAAGGATGGGCTGAAGGCGGCGGTCAAACTTGCCGAAGCCGTGCCGGAAATTGCGGCGAAGACCGAAAAATTCCACCACCAGCTTCTGCACATGAGCGAACACGGCTTACGCTTCGACGCGCAGACGGCTGAGGCGATCGGCAAGGCCGAGGCGCGACACAACCGCTCGGCCAGGATCGCCCTTTGGGTCATTGCATTGACGCTTCTCTATATTGCCTGGATGCTGAGCTGATCCATCGGTAAAACATGCTGTGTTCGGCATTTAGGATATCCCATGCGACCGAGGGCTCGCTTAGTCTCGCCGTTAGAGCATGATGCCGAAGTGTAAGCGGTTTTCGGGCGACATCATGCTCTAGCTCTTTAATTTGGAACGGGATTCAGATTTTCGGCCGGACCGGCCTAAGATCATCCTGTTCTAGGAGATATGGCACATGCAGCACGAACGCCCTGGCATCGAACTTTCCGGACGGCCGCTCGGTTTTGCCGAGATGGTGACGATCGGTGCGGGCAAGGCGACGATTTCGGCTTCGGCCACCGGCATGGCGCGCATCGCCATTGCCCGCGAGATCGTCGAGGATGCGATCGCCTCCGGCATGCCCGTCTACGGCTCGACGACTGGCGTCGGCGCCATGAAGGATGTGGAATGGTCGGCCGACGAACTCGACACCTTCAATCTCGGCCTGGTGCGCGCCCATCATTTCGGCACCGGCACGCCGTTTTCCTGCAATGTCGTCCGCAATGCCATGGCGATCCGCGTCAATACGGCTCTGACCGGCCAGGTCGGCTGCACGCCGGAGTTGATCGAGGCCTATATCACCATGCTGAAAGCCGATCTCATCCCGGTCGTGCGCCGCACCGGCTCGATCGGCTGCGCCGATATCGGCCTGATGGGGCAGATCGGCGCGGTGCTGACCGGGGTCGGCGAAGCGATCTATCGCGGCAACCGCATGCAGGCAGCGGAAGCCTTCCGGGCGGCCGGGCTGGAGCCGGTGCGGATGGCGCCGCGCGACAGCCTCGCCTCGCTCAGCATCAATGCGGTAAGTTTTGCCGCGGCGGCGGAAACGACGCGCAATGCGGCGGCCTCGATCCGGATCCTGCTGGCGACGGCGATGATGGCGGCCGGTGCGCTCGGCGCATCGCGTGATCCGTGGAAGGCGGTCCGCCATGTCGGCACCGCGCGCGAGGCGCTGATCGGCGCCTGGCTCTGCAACGCATCCGATGACTGGAACTGGCCTGTTGCAACGCATGTGCAGGATCCGCTCAGCCTGCGCATGATTGCCCAGGTGTTCGGTGCGGTCATCGAAAACCTGCTATCGACCGGCCACAAAATCCTTGCCGCCACCGGGCGTTCGGACGACAATCCCGTGGTGGTCGAAGGCCGGGTGATGACCTCGGGCGGATCGCTTCCGCTCGACGTGACGATCCTGCTCGAATCGGCCGCCCTCTGCATGGCGCATGCGGCGCGCAACGCCTTCAACCGCTGCGTCATTCTCGGCAACGGCCAGCGGCGCGACCTGCCGGTCAATCTCGTGCCGCCGGGGCGGATCGCCACCGGATTCGGGCCGATCATCAAACTTGCCGGCGAGATTTTTTCGCGCGTGCTGTCGATGTCCAATCCGGTGTCGGCGCAGTCGCTGGTGGTGGCGGCCGGGCTGGAGGACGAGGCGGCGTTCCTGCCGCTGGTCATCGAGCGCTTCGAGCGGCAGATGCAGGCGTTGAAGCGCCTGGCGGCGCTGGAGGCACTGCTCTCCGCCCAGGCGATCGACATCCTCGGCGATGAACCGAAGGGCGTTGCCGCCATGCTCTACGAGGTCGTGCGCAAACATGCGGATTTCTATATCGTGGACCGGCCGCTTTCGGCTGAGGTGGAGGCAATCGAGGAGGAGCTCGGCTCGGACGACTTCCTGTCGAGACTGACTGCACAGGTTCCGATCGCCTCCTTCGACGATTTCTTTGCGCTCGGATCACTGGAGCATATCGAGGAGCGGCTGACCCGCCACGAGGCGCAGGCAATCTGAACTCAGCTTTTTGGAGGAGCCGACATGGACTTCGATCTCGTTCTGCAGGGCACGGTGGTGCTGCCGGACCGCATTGTCGAAGCGGGTTATGTTGCCGTGCGCAACGGCAAGATCGCCGAGGTCGGCCTCGGCGTGCCGCCTGCGGCGCGGGAACGCCACCTGCTCGGCAAAGCACTGATCCTGCCTGGCGCGATCGACGCGCAGGTGCATTCGCTCTCGCAGAAGGACCAGGAGGATTTCATCTGGTCGACGCGGTCGGCAGCGGCCGGCGGCGTGACAACAATCGTCGATATGCCCTATGACGAGGGCGATCTTGTCTGCTCGGCGGCGGCGGTCAAACGCAAGATCGACCATGCCGGGCAGCAGGCGCGCGTCGACTTCGCGCTTTACGGCACCGTCGACCCGGAAGAAGGCCCGGCGCGGATCGGCGAGATGGTCGAGGCCGGCGTTGCGGCGTTCAAATTCTCGACCTTCGGCACCGATCCCAAGCGTTTTCCGCGCATTCCGCCGACCCTGCTCGACGCCTGTTTTGCGGAGATCGCTCCGACCGGGCTGACGGCAGGCGTGCACAATGAGGATGACGAGGCGGTGCGCAGCTATATGGCTGAGGTGAAGGCAAGCGGCGTCACCGACTGGCGGGCGCACGGCCTGTCACGGCCGCCGATCACTGAGCTGCTGGCGATGCATACGATCTTCGAGACCGGTGCCGTGACCCACTGCCCGGCGCACGTGGTGCACTGCTCGCTCGGGCGCGGCTACGATATCGCCCGCGCCTATCGCCGCGACGGCTTTGCGGCGACGGTCGAATGCTGCATCCATTATCTGACGCTCGACGAGGAAAACGACGTGAAGCGCCTCGGTGGCAAGGCGAAGATCAATCCGCCGGTGCGGCCGCGCGCCGAGGTGGAGACGCTCTGGCGGAAGGTGGCCGAGGGTGATGTCTGGCTGGTCTCGACCGATCACGTCAGCTGGTCGGAAAACCGCAAGACCAATCCCGACATGCTCGCCAACGCCTCAGGTGTTCCCGGCCTCGAGGTGATGGTGCCGCTCTTCGTCAAAGGCGCCATCGAACGCGGCATTCCCCTGACCTGGGCAGCGCGGCTCATGGCCGAAAATCCGGCCAGGCATTTCCGGCTCGACCATATCAAGGGGGCGCTGACGCCGGGCAAAGATGCCGATATCACCGTGCTCGAACCGAGGGACAGCGTCTATGACGCTGCGGCAAGCGGCAACAATGTCGTCGGCTGGAGCCCTTACAACGGCATTCGCCTGCCCTGGACCGTTTCCGCCACCTATCTCAGGGGTGAAAAGATCGCCGAAGGCGGCAAGGTGCTGGCCGAGCCCGGCAGCGGACGGTTCGTGCGGCCGTTGCCGCGCCAGGTCATTGCGGGAACGGATGCATGAACCGAAATCTTCCCATCAATGCCGGCCGTATCGCCAGGGATATCGAGGCGCTGGCCGCGATTACCGAGCCGGGGCACCCCTGGACGCGGCGGGCCTTCTCACCGCTCTTTCTCGAAGGCCGGGCCTATATCGAAGCGAAGATGAAGGCGGCGGGACTGGAAACGCGGATCGATGCCGCCGGCAATCTGATCGGCCGGCGCACGGGCCGCAAGCCCTGGCTCGGCACGATCATGGTCGGTTCGCATTCCGACACGGTGCCGGACGGCGGCCGCTTCGACGGCGTTGCCGGGGTGGTCTCGGCGCTGGAAGTGGCGCGTGCGCTGAGCGACCAGGCGATCGAACTCGACCACGATCTGGAGATCGTCGACTTCCTTGCCGAGGAGGTTAGCATCTTCGGCGTCTCTTGCATCGGCAGCCGCGGGATGACCGGGCAATTGCCGGAAGCCTGGCTTTCCCGCGTCAGTGGCGGTCTCGATCTTGCCGAGGGCATCGCTGAGATGGGCGGCGAGCCCGGCGTGCTGGCGCAGCAGAAGCGGCCGGATCTCGCCGGCTTTCTCGAGCTTCATATCGAGCAAGGACCGGTGCTCGAAGCCGAAAGAGAGGATATCGGCATCGTCACCGCGATTGCAGGCATTACCCGCATCGAGATCACCGTCGAGGGACGGGCCGATCATGCCGGCACGACGCCGATGGACCGGCGGGCGGATGCGCTGGTGGCAGCCTCGCAGCTGGTGCTCGACATTCGCAACGCCGCGGCTGAGCTCTCCAAAACGCCGGGCCACTTCGCGGCGACGGTCGGTGAATTCAGGATCGAGCCGAATGCCGCCAATGTCGTGCCGTCGAAAGTGGTGCTGCTGATCGATGGCCGCGCCGAGATTCGTGCCGACATGGAGGCCTTCTGCCGCTGGCTCGATGGCCATGTCGAAAAGCTGGCCACCCCCTATGGCGTCACGATCGAGACGCCGAACCGGGTCTCCGACAATATGCCGACGCCGGGCGATGCCGGCCTGCTTTCGACATTGGAGACTGCCTGCCAACGCGTCGGCGCCAAACATCGGCGCATGGCCTCCGGCGCGGGACACGATACGGCCTGGATCGCCAAGGTGGCGCCGGCGGCGATGATCTTCGTGCCCTGCCGGGGAGGACGCAGCCATTGCCCCGACGAACGGGCGGAAAATGACGATATTGCGCTCGGCGCCGCCGTGCTGTTCGAGGCGGTGCGCGAGATGGACACGGATTTGACGCGGGAGAAGACCGATGGGACGCATACTGGTTGAGAAGGACGTGGAAGCCGCGGTCAAGGGCGGCTCCGTCTATGCCGCCGGTGGCGGCGGCTGGGCCGATCACGGGCGGATGCTCGGTTATGCCGCCGTCAATGTCGGCAAGCCCGAGCTGGTCTCGATCGACGAGTTGAAGGACGAGGAGTGGATCGCCACCGCGGCTGCGATCGGCGCGCCGGCCTCCACCACCCCCTGGGAAATGCAGGGCATCGATTATGTGAAGGCGGTGCAATTGCTGCAGGAGGCACTCGGCGAAAAGCTTTCCGGGCTGATCATCGGCCAGAACGGCAAATCCTCGACGCTGAACGGCTGGCTGCCGTCAGCGATCCTCGGTACCAAGGTGGTCGACGCGGTCGGGGATATCCGCGCCCATCCCACCGGCGACATGGGCTCGATCGGCATGGCCGGCTCGCCGGAGCAGATGATCCAGACCGCGGTCGGCGGCAATCGGGCCGAAAGCCGCTATATCGAACTGGTGGTGAAGGGCGCGACCGCGAAGATCTCGCCGGTGCTGCGCGCCGCCGCCGATCAATCCGGCGGCTTCATCGCCAGTTGCCGCAATCCGCTCAGAGCCTCCTATGTCCGCAGCCATGCGGCGCTCGGCGGCATTTCGATGGCACTTTCGCTCGGTGAGGCGATCATCGCGGCGGAGAAGAAGGGCGGATCTGATGTCATCGACGCGATCTGCAAGACGACGGGCGGACATATTCTTGCCGAAGGAATCATTACCCGCAAGGAGGTCGTCTACACCAAGGAAGCCTTCGACATCGGCACGATCACCGTCGGCGCGGGCGAAAAGTCGGTGACGCTGCATGTGATGAACGAATATATGGCGGTGGACGATGCGGATGGCGGGCGGCTTGCCACCTTTCCCGCGGTCATCACCACGCTTTCACCACAGGGCGAGCCGCTCAGCGTCGGCCAGCTCAAGGAGGGCATGCGGGTGTTCATCCTGCATGTGCCGATGGATATCATTCCGCTGTCGGCAAGCGTGCTCGATCCGACCGTCTATCCCGTCGTCGAAAAGGCGATGGGGATCGAGATCGCCCGCTATGCACTGGCGACGAAGGCCTGAGCCATGGCGCGCGATCGGGGTCTCGAAGAACTGATGCGTGAGGAACTCGGCGATCGGCCGGGTCTTGCCGAAAAATCGATGTTCGGCGGCTGGGCCTTCATGCTGAACGGCAATCTTCTCTGCTGCGCACGCCATGACGGCATGCTGATCCGTCTCGGCAAGGGCAATGACGACTGGGCGCTGGCACTGCCAGGCGTGATCCAGATGCTGTCGGGCGAGCGGGTGATGCATGGCTGGGTGCGAGGCGGTGCCGAAGTTTATGGCGACGATACCCTGAGACGGCGTTTGCTCGATGCGGCACTCGCCTATGTGGAATCGCTGCCCAGGAAATAACGAACGAAGGCAGAGCAAAACGAGGAACCCACGATGCCGAAGGCCAATCCACGTCATCCGAAATTTCCGATTCCCGGCGGGCCGGAACTGCGCGCCAAGGGCTGGCGGCAGGAGGCGCTGCTGCGGCTGCTCGAAAACGTGCTCTCCGTCGGCGAGGACCCCGACAATCTGATCGTCTACGCCGCGCTCGGCAAGGCGGCCCGCAACTGGGCGGCGCATAGGGGCATCGTCAAAGCGCTGACCGAGATGGACGAGGACCAGACGCTGCTCATCCAGTCCGGCAAGCCGATCGGCCTCGTTCGAACGCATGCCAAGGCGCCGCTGGTCATCATGGCGAACTGCAATATCGTCGGGCAATGGGCAAAGGCTGAAGTGTTCTACGAGCTGCAGCGCAAGGGGTTGATCTGCTGGGGCGGGCTGACGGCCGGCGCCTGGCAATATATCGGCAGCCAGGGCGTCATCCAGGGCACCTACGAGATCTTCATGCGCATTGCCGAGCGGCGCTTCGGCGGCGATCTCCTCGGCCGGTTCGTGCTGACGGCCGGCCTCGGCGGCATGGGCGGGGCGCAACCTCTCGCCGGCCGCATGGCAGGGGCTGCAATCCTCTGCATCGACATCGATCCGGAGCGCGCCCGCAAGCGCCAGCAGATCGGCTATCTCCAGGAAATCGCTCCCGATCTCGATACCGCCCTTCAGATGATCGATGCAGCGGTGAAGGACAAGCGGGCGCTGTCCGTCGGCCTCGTCGGCAATGCGGCGGAGGTCTATCCCGAGATCGCCCGGCGCGGCATCGTGCCCGACATCGTCACCGACCAGACCTCGGCGCATGACCTCGTCTACGGTTACGTGCCGAAGGGTATGAGCCTCGATCAGGTCAAGGGTCTGCGCGACGACGGCCAGGGGCAGTTGATGGCGGCAAGCCGGGCCTCGATCGTCGAGCATGTGACGGCGATGCTGGAATTCCAGAAGCGTGGCTCGGAGGTCTTCGACAACGGCAATCTCATCCGCACGCAGGCCCGCGAGGGCGGTGTCGCCAATGCCTTCGACATTCCGATCTTCACCGAAGCCTATCTCAGGCCGCTCTTTGCCCGGGCGATCGGCCCGTTCCGCTGGATGGCTCTGTCAGGCGAGGAGAGCGATATCGCCCGGATCGACGATCTGCTGCTCGAGATGTTTCCCGATAACAAGATCATCACCAACTGGATCCGGCTGGCGCGCGAGCATGTGCCCTTCGAGGGGCTGCCGGCCCGCATCGCCTGGCTCGGCCACGGCGAACGCACCGCACTCGCAAGGCGCGTCAACACGCTGGTTGCGAGCGGCGAACTCAAAGGCCCGGTCGCCTTCTCCCGCGACCATCTCGACGCCGGCGCCATGGCGCATCCGAATATCATGACCGAGGGCATGAAGGACGGCTCCGACGCAATCGCCGACTGGCCGCTGATCGATGCGATGATGCTCTGCTCGTCGATGGCCGATCTGGTCGTCATCCATTCCGGCGGCGGCGGCTATGCCGGCTACATGACGAGCTGCGGCGTCACCGTGGTCGCCGACGGCACGGATGCCGCCGACGAACGGCTCGACCATGCGCTGACCAACGATACGGCGCTTGGCGTCATGCGTTACGCCGATGCCGGTTACGAGGAGGCGCTGGATGAGGTGGCGAAGAAGGACGTGCCCTATATCCGGCTCGGTTGATGTGCGGGAGGCCGACGTCAGGCAATCAGATTGGAGACCTCGAGGAGGTTGCCGTCGGGGTCCCTGAAATAGACCGAGCGCAAACGCCCGGTCGCGCCGGTGCGCTCGACCGGACCCTCTTCGATGGCAACGCCTAAGGCCTCCAGATGGGCGATGACATCGGCAAGCTGAGTGTCGGCGATGAAGCAGAGGTCGCCGGAGCCGGGTGTGGGTTGCCTTGCCTTGGGATCGAATTCGTGGCCGGCATGGTGCAGATTAATCTTCTGCCCGCCGAATTTCAGTGCTTTACGGCCTTCAGCAAAGGTTTCGACCGACATGCCGAGGATGCGGGAATAAAAGTCGCAGCTGATGGCGATATCGGCGACGGTCAGCACGAGATGGTCAAGCCGGTCTATGCGGATCATGCTTTTCTCCTCGCGAGGTGCTGCGCAAGACAGGCGGAGACAAAGGCCAGCGCCAGCATGGCAAGCGTGAAGATAACGACGGCGGCCCAGCCTTCAACCGCGAAGAACCAGCCGCCCGCCGAACCCATGAGGCTGGAGCCGACATAATAGGCGAGCATATAGAGCGACGAGGCGTGCCCTTTGGTGCCATGTGCCAGCTTGCCGACAAGGCCGCTGGCGATCGAATGGCTCATGAAGAAGCCGGTCGTGAGCACGATGATACCGAGGATAATCGCCGGGAGCGAGGCAAAGAGCGTCAGCGCGCTGCCGGCGGCGGTGAGTGCCAGACCGAAGAGAAGCACGGAAAAGTGCCCGATCCGGTCTCCCAACAGGCCGCCGATCGAGGAGGCGCCGATGCCGAAGAGGTAGACGGTGAAGATCAGGCCGAGTTCGGTCTGGTTGAGGCCGTAGGGCGGCGCCACCAGGCGGAAGCCGGCATAATTGTAGATCGTCACAAAGGAGCCCATCGCCAGGAAGGCGATGGCGAAGATGAAGGGCAGCGCCGGATTGCGGAGATGGCCGAGCCAGGCCTTTGCATGAAAGCGTGGGTCGAAGCCCGGCCGGCGGACGAAATTGCGTGACGGTGGCAAGAGGGCGATGAAGCCGATCGCGGCGGCAAGGCCGATGGCGCCGATGATGAAGAGCGCCGGACGCCAGGTGAGATATTCGGCGAAGATGCCTGTCAGCACGCGGCCGGACATGCCGCCGAAGGCCGTGCCGCCGACATAGAGGCCCATGGTGGCGCCAAGGCCGCGCGGATCGATTTCCTCGGCGAGATAGGCCATGGCAACGGCCGGCACACCACCGAGAACAAGGCCCTGAAGCGCGCGGATGACGAGCAGCAGATGCCAGTTCGGGGCAAAGGCGGTGGCAATGGTCAGCAATGCCGCCCCGACCAGCGATATCGACATCAGGCTGCGGCGGCCGAGACCTTCCGAGAGGGCGGCGGCGCAGACGATGGCGACCGCCAGGAAACCGGTGGAGAGCGAAAGGGACAGCGAGCTTTCGGCCGGGCTGACAGCGAATTCCTGCGAGAAGATCGGCAGCAGCGGCTGGACGCAATAGAGCAGCGAGAAGGTGGCGAAGCCGGAAAGGAAGAGTGCCAGGCTGGCGCGGCGATAGGCGCCGGCGCCACGGGTCAGGTAGTGCTTCTGCCCTGGGGTCGCAGCTGTCTCGGAGGTCTTCACTGCATGCACTGACGTCGGCACATCTTCATCCTTCCAGCCTCCGATCTAGTCAAAGCGCCTCCATTTGTCCAATATATGAGACCGTCGATTCCGATAGGTTTTGGAGATAGTGATGGAGCTGCGGCATCTCAGGTATTTTCTGGCGGTGGCGGAAGAGGGCAATTTCACCCGTGCCGCCGGCAAGCTCGGCATCGGGCAGCCGCCGCTCAGCCAGCAGATCCGCGACCTGGAGAGGGAAGTGGGTGCGGCGCTGTTTCACCGTGTGCCGCACGGCGCCGAATTGACGGCAGCGGGCGCGGCCTTCCTTGGCGAGGCAAAGGCGTCGCTGGTGGCAGCTGAGAAGGCGAAGCTTGCGGCGCAAAGCGCCAATCGCGGCGAGACCGGCCGGCTGTCGCTCGGCTTCACCGCATCCTCCGCCTTCAACCCCGTGGTCAGCACGACGATTCGACTGTTTCGCGCACGCTGGCCGGAGGTTCGGCTGTCGTTGACGGAAATGAATACGCTGGCGTTGATGCAGAAGCTGGAACGCGGCGAGCTCGACGCCACCTTCATGCGCCCCAGCCTGGACGATCCCGCCGGCATCCGGCTGCGGCGGCTGCCGGACGAGCCGATGGTGATCGCCCTGCCCGCCAGCCATCCTCTGGCAAGACATCGCAGCCTGCCGCTTGCAATGCTGGCGGACGAACCCTTCATCCTCTTTCCCCGGCTCGTGGGCTTGAGCCTCTACGACGATGTCGTGCTCGCCTGCCGCAAGGCGGGATTCGAGCTGACCGTGGCGCAGGAGGCGCCGCAGATTTCCTCGGTCGTCAATCTGGTGGCGGCCGATCTCGGCGTCTCGATCGTGCCGGCCTCGATTTCGCGGATCAAGCTCGAAGGTGTGACCTACCGGCCGATCGAGGGGCCTCCGGCCGTGGCGCGCCTGGCGCTGGCAATCCTGAAAACACATCGCTCGCCGGTCACCGAGAACCTGATGAGCCTGCTGAGCTAAAGCGCGTCGCGATCTTTCAGATTCGCTCTTCGCGCTTTAGGTCTTTGTTTTTGCGCATGTCGTTGTCGCAAAACCGCTGCACACTTTTGCGCGACATGCTCTAGCCCGCCGGATCCCAATAGGGCGGATCGCCAAAACTCTTCTTCAGGTGATCGGCGATGGCACGGAGCTTGGCGGAGGGGTTTCGGCCCTCGGGATGCGCCATATAGATGAATTCGGCCTCCGGCTTGTGACCGACATCGATTTCGGCAAGCCGGCCCTCGCGGATGGCCGGGCCGGCGATGAAGGCGGGCAGCAGCGCAATGCCGAGGCCGGCAATCGCGGCGTCGCGGAGCATGTCGCCATTGTTGATGCCGAGCGCCAGTTTCGCACGGACGACGATCGCACCCTCCGGCGTCTGGAAGCGCCAGTCGGCAACGCCGCGATTGGTGTAGAAGATGCCGCGATGGCTGTTAAGATCGGCCAGCGACGACGGAATTCCCTGGCGGGCGAGATAATCCGGTGAGGCACAGAGAAGACGGCGGCTTCGCGTGAGGTTCCAGGCGACCAGCCGGCTATCGGCGATCGGACCATTGCGGATAATGGCATCATAGCCGTCCGAAGCGGCATCCACCCGCCGATCATCGATATCGAGGGTCAGTTCGATCTCGGGATGTTTGGCGAGAAAGGGATAGAGCGCCGGGCCGAGATGCATGCGGCCAAAGGTGACGGGGGCGGCGATGCGGATCGGGCCTGACAGCGTTCCGCGCCGCTCCGCCATATCGGCCGCGGCCTCCTCGATCTCGCGCACGATGCGCGCAGCCCGCTCCAGGAAGACCGTGCCATCCTCGGTCAAAGTAAGCTTGCGGGTCGTTCGGTGCAGCAGGATGCCGCCGAGCGACTTCTCCAGCTCGGCCAACCTTTCGCTGACGACGGATTTGGACAGCCGAAGACGCCGGGCCGCCTCGCTGACCGAGCCTGCCTCGACCACGGCGACAAAAGCCGCAATGCCTTCTATCCTGATCATCGTTCGGTCTTTCCGAATTCGAATTCCCCGATCTGGAGACTAATCCGAACGAAAGGAAAATGCCATCTTCCATTCAACGGAAGGGACGGCAAGGGCCGCCTCACCTCAACACAGGAGATGGAACCATGAACCGCTTGAACAACAAGGTCGCGATCGTCACCGGCGCAAGCTCCGGCATTGGCCGGGCCACGGCAAAACTCTTCGCCGCCGAAGGCGCCAAGGTCGTCGTCGGCGCCCGCCGTCAAGGCGAACTTGACAGCCTCGTTGCGGAGATCAAGGCGGAGGGCGGCGATGCCGTCGCCATTGCCGGCGACGTGCGCTCGGAAGATTATCACAAGGCGCTGGTCGCCGCCGCCGTGAGAAATTACGGCAAGCTCGATATCGCCTTCAACAATGCCGGCACGCTCGGCGAAGCCGGTGCGAGCACCGCCGTTTCCGAAGCGGGCTTCAGCGAGGCGCTGGCGATCAATCTGACGGCCTCCTTCCTCGCCGCCAAGCACCAGATCGGGGCGATGGTGGAAAATGGCGGCGGCTCGGTGATCTTCACCTCGACCTTCGTCGGCTACAGCTTCGCCTTCCCGGGGGTTGCCGCCTATGCCGCCAGCAAATCCGGCCTGATCGGCCTGACACAGGCGCTTGCCGCCGAATTCGGACAGCAGAGCGTGCGCGTCAATGCCATCCTGCCGGGTGCGGTCGATACCGACATGTATCGGGACATGAACGATACGCCTGAGAAGCAGGCCTTCGTCACCAATCTGCATGCGCTGAAGCGTGTCGCAACACCCGAAGAACTTGCCCGCTCGGTCCTCTACCTCGCCTCCGACGATGCAAGCTTCGTCACCGGTACGGCGTCGCTGGTCGACGGCGGCGCTTCGATCACCCGCACCTGAGGCGGCGCGGCGCGGTTATCCGCTGCGGGTTGATGATCCTTCAACGCGCCGGCTTATCGCGCCGCCTTTTTCAGAGCATTCTCGCATTGAACAAGAACGGGCCACGCCCCAACATTCGGTCAAAGGAACTTCATCATGTCACGCCTGCAGAACAAGACAGCCCTCATCACCGGCGGCACCAGTGGCATCGGCCTCGAGACCACCCGCCAGTTCATCGCTGAAGGTGCCCGCGTCGTCGTTACCGGCAGCAGCGCGGCAAGCGTCGAGGCGGCCCGCGCCGAATTCGGCAGCAAAGCCACCGTCATCCAGGCCGATGCCGGCAATGCGGTCGGCCAGAAGGCCGTCGCCGATAGCGTGAGAGAGACTTTCGGCACGCTCGACATCCTCTTCGTCAACGCCGGGGTCGCCGAATTCGGGCCGCTGGAACAGTGGAGCGAAGCCGCCTTCGACAAGTCGGTTGATATCAACGTTAAGGGCCCATTCTTCCTGATTCAGGCGTTGCTGCCGATTTTTTCGAAGCAGGCTGCGATCGTGCTCAACACTTCGATCAACGCCCATATTGGCATGCCGAATTCCAGCGTCTATTCGCTGACGAAGGGTGCGCTGCTGACGCTTGCCAAGACATTGTCGGGCGAACTCATCGGCCGCGGCATCCGCGTCAACGCCCTCAGCCCCGGTCCGATCGCCACGCCGCTCTACAGCAAGCTCGGCGCTTCGCAAGCCCAATCGGAGTCGATGACTGCGCAGATCCAGGCCCAGATTCCCGTCGGCCGTTTCGGAACCCCCGGCGAAGTCGCCAAGACGATCGTTTTCCTCGCCTCCGATGAGGCGGCCTATATCGTCGGCAGCGAACTCATCATCGACGGCGGGATGAGCAACCTCTGACCCACGAGTGCGGCGGAGACTGGCTGCCGCCGCAGCTTGCCCGCCTCGGCATGGCGATCGCGATCGTCATGCGGCGGCTTCCGGAGTAGCTCCGATGCCTGTCGCCCTCGCGATTGCATGTTCTCCGCCAAAGGCTTAGGGTCGGGACCGGTCAATAAGGCGACGGGAAGAAAGCCATGGCTCTCAGCGGCAAACGCATCCTCCTCATCATCTCCGGCGGCATCGCCGCCTATAAGAGCCTGGATCTGATCCGCCGGCTGCGCGAGCGCGGCGCCAGCGTGCGCCCGGTGATGACCAAGGGCGCCCAGGAATTCGTCACGCCGCTGGCCGTCGGCGCGCTGGCGGCTGACCATGTTTTCCTCGATCTGTTTTCGCGTGAAGACGAGCAGGATGTTGGCCACATCAGGCTGGCGCGCGACTGCGACCTCGTGCTGATTGCCCCGGCCACCGCCGACCTGATGGCGAAGATGGCAAACGGGCTGGCCGACGATCTCGCCTCGACCGTGCTTTTGGCGACGGACAGGCCGGTGCTCGCGGCACCGGCGATGAACCCCAGAATGTGGGCGCATCCGGCGACGCGGCGCAATGCGGCGCTGCTCCGGGCAGACGGCATCCGCTTCGTCGGGCCGATGGCCGGCGAGATGGCCGAAAGCCGCGAGGCCGGGCTCGGCCGGATGGCGGAGCCGCTGGAGATCGTCGCGGCCGCCGAAACCATGCTCGACGACGGGGAGAAACCGCTGAAGGGACGCAAGGCGATCGTCACCTCAGGCCCGACGCATGAGCCGATCGACCCGGTGCGTTATATCGCCAACCGCTCCTCCGGTCGGCAGGGGCATGCGATCGCCGCCGCCCTTGCCAAACTGGGAGCCGAGGTGACGCTGGTCTCGGGTCCTGTGACGATTGCCGACCCTGTCGGCGTCAACACCGTGCATGTCGAACGGGCGGAGGAAATGCGCGACGCCGTGCTGGCGGCGCTGCCGGCCGACATCGCCGTCATGGTCGCGGCTGTGGCCGATTGGCGGGTGGCCTCGGCCGCCGACCAGAAGCTGAAGAAACATCCGGGCGAATCCATTCCGACGCTGGCGCTGACCGAGAACCCCGATATCCTCAAAACCGTCGGCCATCATACGATGCGGCCGAAGCTGGTGATCGGCTTTGCCGCCGAGACGCAGGACGTCGAAAGCAATGCAAAGGCGAAACTCGAGCGGAAGGGCGCCGACATGATCGTCGCCAATGACGTCTCGCCCGCCACCGGCATCATGGGCGGCAGCCGCAACAGCGTCAAACTCATTCGCCGCGACGGCGTCGAGCAATGGCCTGATCTGGCGAAGGAAGAGGTTGCCGAAAGGCTCGCGGCGCTGATCGCCAAGCAACTGAGCTAATCGCCTGCGGCTCCGCTGCTGCCAGGCGTTTAGGCAGGAATGGCCACGCGCTGGGGCTTTGCGGCACTCCGCTTCTCCGGCCGGAAGTCGGCGACATTGATGCCATCTTTACCGACGGTGACGGCGCTGCCATCGGGAATTTCCGCCCAGGCATCGACATCGTCGTTCAACGGCTCGGAGACGAGGCAATAGCCGGCGCTTGCAGGTGAGGCATAAAGCGTCGGCGCCTTGCGATCGGTGGCATAGCGGATCGCATAGAGCGTCTTGCCGTCGGAGAAGGCGGCAGTGAAGCGCAGCACAATCGAGCCGAGGATGCTTTCGGCCAGATCCTCGACAAAACCGACCATCTGGGCCATCGCAGCGATCGGCGCCTCGCGCAGGCCGAATTGCAGCGCCAGCAGAAACATCAGCTCGGAATCGGTCGTGCCGCCGCGGGCGTTGAACAACTCGTCGTCGAGCATCGCTTCCATCGGCCGGCGCAGGCGCTCGAATCCTGAAATCTGGCCGTTGTGCATGAAGGACCAGGTGTCATGCGTGAAGGGGTGGCAATTGTCGCGGCGCGTGCCGCCGCCGGTGGCGGCGCGGACATGGGCGAGAAAGAGTGGCGAGCGGATCTGCCGCGCCAGGCTCTTCAGATTGCAATCCGACCAAGCCGGCAGGATATCGCGGTAGCGGCCGGGCTCGGGCCTGTCGCCATACCAGGCGATGCCGAAACCGTCGCCATTGGTCGCCGTCTTGGCGCGGGTAGCGCAATGCGACTGCTCGATCAGCGAATGGGCGGGCGAGGATACCAGCTCCTCGAGATAGAGAGGGTCTCCGCGATAGGCTGCCCAGCGACACATGGCTTTCTTGCTCCGGACCCCGCCGCCGCACCGGCGGGCATGCTGAAATTGTCTGTCGTCGCGGCTAATAACAGCTTAACGCGCCGCCGATTTGCAAGCGCAAGATGACGGATTCATGACTCTGGCATCTTCAAATTCGGCGAAAGTCTGTGTCCTTTTGTGAACATACGGATTGCCTTGCGGCAGCGCGTTGCACGGATTTGTTCTTGCATCTGAAAAGAATCAGCCTACCTTTGACCTATCAGCAACAGAAAGAAAGGAAGGTGATCCAATGTCTAATGAGATTTCGGACCTCGTAACGGGCATGGGAGAGGTGATGAAAGCGAGGCAGCCCTCGCTGTAATCCCGCCTTCCTGGGGCTGCGTAGACAGCCCAGGCCAGTTTGAGGCCAAACTCATGGAAAGGGTCGCCGAGGCGGCCCTTTTTATTGCCCTGATATAAGATCGTTGACGGACCATCGAAATCCCGCTACTCATAAAGTCATCAGATGACTTTATGAGTAGCGGGATGCGTGCAATCAGCAGGACCAATCTCGCGGATGATGCCGTCGAGGCGATCCGCAGCGATATTCTCGGCAAACGCTGGGCGGTCGGCGAGAAATTGCCGAATGAAGCCTCGCTGTCTGCCATGCTCTCGGTAAGCCGCGGCACGGTGCGCGAGGCGGTGCGGGTTCTCGTGTCGCAGGGTTATCTCGAAACAAGGCAGGGTTCGGGAACCTATGTGCGGGCGACCAGCGATGTCGGCCGGCCGCTGACCATGGCCCGGCGCGCCAGCCTGCGCGACCAGTTCGAGGCTCGCCTGGCGCTCGACGTCGAGGCCGCGCGGCTGACCGCGCTTCGCAAGACGCCGGAGACGGTTGCCGGGCTTCGCCGGCTGCTTGCCGAACGCGGCAGTTACGACGGCGGCGATCAGGCCGCCTTCATCGAACGCGACCTCGCCTTCCACAAGGCCGTCATCGCCGCTTCGGGCAACCGGGCGATGATCGAGATCTACGATTTCTTCTCGGCCTCGATCGCCGATACCATCGCGGCGACGCTCGGGAAGGATATTCCTGAACCGGATATGCAGGCGCATGCCGATATCGTCGACGCCATCGAAACCGGCGATCCGGACAGGGCGGATTTGGCTGTGCGCCGCTTCATGGCGCCGGTTCTTGCCGCCCTCGACCGGATGATCCTGTCATGAACACGCCTTCCCGCGATCTCGCCGCCACGCTCGACCCGTCCGACGAACTGCTGATCGATGCCGAGGCCGGCAGCCTGCCGCCGCCGCAGGCAACACCGGTCCGCGGAGCCGCGGATCGTTTCCTGCTTGGCGCCAGCCTTGTGCTGATCGCCTTCAACCTGCGCCCGGTCTTTTCGAGCGCTTCGGCGCTGCTGCCGGAGATCCGCTCGGAACTTGGTCTCACCGCGCTCGGCGCCAGCCTGCTGACGACGCTGCCGGTCGTCTGCCTCGGCGCATTCTCGCCGCTTGCACCGCGTCTTGCCCAACGCCTCGGTTCCGAACGGACGCTACTCGGCGTCATCCTGCTTCTGACCCTTGGCACCGCTTTGCGCGGGCTCTCCTCCGTACCGCTGCTTTTTATCGGCACGGCGCTGGCAGGCGCCTGCATCGCCGTCGGCAACGTGCTGCTGCCGGGGCTGGTGAAGCGGGATTTTGCCGGGCGCGCCGCGCTGATGACCGGCTTCTACACCATGGCGCTCTGCGCGGGTGCGGCCAGTGCGGCCGGGCTGACGCTGCCGATCGAACACGCGCTCGGCGGCTCTCTCCAAGGCGCGCTCGCCATCTGGGCACTGCCGGCGCTCGTCGTCGGGCTGATCTGGCTGCCGCAGGTTCTGCGCAGCGGAGGCAAGGCAAGGCGAAACGGATTTCATGTCAAAGGCCTCTGGCGGGATCGGCTCGCCTGGCAGGTGACGCTGTTCATGGGTCTGCAATCCGCACTTGCCTATTGCGTCTTCGGCTGGCTGGTTCCGATCCTGCGCGAGCGCGGCCTCGACGGCGTCACCGCCGGGGCGATCGTATCGCTCTCGGTGATGGTGCAGGCCGCATCCTGCCTGATCGTGCCGCATATCGCCGTGCGCGGGAAAGACCAGCGGCTGATCAATGCGAGCCTTTGCGGCGTCGCCGTCACCGCTCTGCTCGGCCTGCTCTTTGCGCCGCTGTCGACCGTCTGGCTCTGGGCTGTGCTGCAGGGCATCGGCCAGGGCGGGCTGATCGCGGCGGCGATGACGACGATCGTGCTGCGGTCGCGCGATCCCGATGTCGCCGCCCATCTCTCCGGCATGGCGCAGTGCGTCGGTTACCTGCTTGCATCAATCGGCCCGCTCATCGTCGGCCTCATCCGCGGCTGGACCGGCAGCTTTTCCTGGTGCGCCGCCCTCTTCGTCGCGCTTGGGCTCGGAGCCGCGATCAACGGCTGGAAGGCCGGCCGGTCGATCGAGATCGATGTTCATGCCGTGGAGAAGGTGAGCTGAGCCCTCACCGGCCCATCACCATCTCTTGATGCCGGTCGCCGGCCGCGGATGTTACGCTATCTCTAGAGCGCGTCGCATCAAACTTGTTTCACGCGATGCGCTTTAGCTCTTTGTTCTTACGCATGCCGTTGCCGTAAAACTGCTGCACGCTTTTGCGCGACATGCTTTAGCTGCAGCCCGTACCGCCGGAGGAGACATCTTGCGTTTACGACCTCTGTTTCTGTTTGCAGCGCTGGCGGTGTCGCTGGCCCCTGCCCTTTCCTCGGCTGAGGAAAGCACCCAACCCGGGGCAAATGTCGAGCGCAGCGCGCGCGACGGCGTGCTGAAGCTGCTGCCGGCCGATTCCGTCACCGAGCACGAAATGACGATCGGCGGCCGGAAGTTTGCCTATACCGCAACCGCCGGCACGCTCGATCTCTTCGGCCAGGACGGCGCGCCGACCGGCGCCATCTTCTACACCGCCTATGTCGCGAAAGGCGGCGGCCCGGGCCGGCCCCTGACCTTCGCCTTCAACGGCGGCCCGGGTGCGGCTTCCGCCTTCCTGCATCTCGGGCTGGTCGGGCCCAAGGTGCTCGATTTCGGGCCTCAGGCGCGCGACGGCGCGCATGCGCAGCTCGTCGACAACCCACAGAGCTGGCTTGAGTTCACCGATCTCGTGCTGATCGATCCGATCGGCACCGGCTGGAGCCGGACGGTGAAGGCCGACGACGCCTCCAATTATTACAACGTCAACGCGGACGCTCAGAGCATCGCCAAGGCGATCGCGCTTTATGTCGCGCACAACAACCGCTCCAACGCGCCGAAATATCTTCTCGGCGAGAGCTATGGCGGCTTCCGCGCCGCCAAGGTCGCCTCGGCGCTGCAGGAAAGCCAGGGCATTATCGTCGCCGGCGCGGTGATGCTGTCGCCCCTGCTCGAGGGCCAGTTGATGTTCAACGCCGATCAGTTCCCGCTCGGCGCAGCACTGGAGCTGCCGTCGCTGGCGGCGGCCGAACTCGACCGGCACAACGCCTTTGACGAAGGGAAGCTGCGCGAAGCGGAAACCTTCGCGCTTGGGGATTATCTGACGACGCTCGCCGGGCCGCCGCCGACGGGCGCCAATGCCGCCGCCTTCTATGGCAGGATTGCCGGGTTGACGGGCATCCCTGAGGATATCGTCACGCGCAACCGCGGCTTCCTCGGCAACTCCTTCGTCAAACATTCCGACGGGGGCAACGGCGAAGTGATGAGCCCTTACGACGCCTCTTTTGCGGCCCCCGACGCCTATCCTGAATCGGATTACGACCGCGGCGACGACGCCATTCTCGATGGCTTCGCCCGCGCCTATGGCGGCGCCTTTGCCGACTATGCCCGCAACCAACTCGGCTTCAAAACCGAGATGACCTATTCGCTGCTCGACAGCGATATCAGCCGGCGCTGGGAATGGGGCAGCGGACGCGGCGGCGGATCGCGCTTCCAGGCAAGTGCGACCGATGACATCAGGCAGCTGCTTGCCTCGAACACGGCCTTCCATCTTTTGATCGCGCATGGCTACAGCGATCTGGTGACGCCCTACGGCGTCAGCCGCTACGTGGTCGACCACTTGCCGCCATCGCTTAGCGGCGGCCGCGTCGGGCTGAAACTTTATCGCGGCGGCCATATGTTCTATACCAAGGCCGATCAACGGGCCGCCTTCACGGCGGATGCCAAGGCCTTCTACGCCACGCACCCGGCCGCGCAGCCGGCGGATTGAGGAAATGCGGATGCATATCACCGGAGGATGCCATTGCGGCGCCATCCGCTATCAGGCGGAGATCGAGCCGGAGCGGGTGTCGATCTGCCATTGCACCGATTGCCAGCGGCTGACCGGCTCTGCCTATCGCATCACCGCGCCGGCGCGGCCGGGAAGTTTCGAGCTCACCTCAGGCGAGCCGCGCGGCTATGCAAAATACGGCGACAGCGGCGGCCTCAGCCGGCAATTCTTCTGCCCGAACTGCGGATCGCCGCTCTACCGCACGGATGGCGACGGCGGCGCGATCGGCATCCGCCTCGGCGGCATCGACCAGCGGCGGGAACTCACCCCGAGGAAGCAGATATGGTGCCGCTCGGCCTTGCCCTGGGTGGAGAATATCGAGCCGCTGCCACGGTCCGACGGCGAAGACTGAGAAACATTCGGCGCGACCCCTTGCCTTGCTCTTGTCGCAACCGGACGCCGCGTCGGATCTTTGAATATCGCCGCGCCGCAGGTCCGCGTTTGACCTGGCGAAATGTCAACGCAATGTATTCATTCGCAAAAAACGGAAAAAATTCTGCTAAGGTTCAGTACAGATCCCCCATTAGCTCAAACTTGCTAAGTGCAAATTCGCCCAACTTATAGTATAAAAGAAAGCGGAGGGGAATTGCATGGCGTATTCGGTGGGGGTTTTATAGTCATAAATGTCTTTATTCCGGATTTTACAAACTCTTTCTTGCATTTTAAGAGGATGTAATATTTGGAGTTGTCGTTATGGCAACCTCTGTACATGGACTTTGGTCTTAATCCACCGACGGACTTTGGTCTTAATGCCCTCCAACTGACTGGCGCCCTCCATCGGCGAGACAATCGCGACTCGATGGAAAGCAGCAAGTTCGATGCGCGGGGGGAGACCTGCCGGGTGCATTCGGCGCCCGGGGCCTGGACCCCTGCGACTCTAACCGAGGGAGCATCTCCATGGCACTCGACATCACAACCCAGGACATCGTCATCGACGAAAGCGCCAATTTGCAGGACGACGACATCGATCCGCTGCTTGCGCCGCACAGCACCAACACAACGCTGCAATACATGTTGGGCCTCGATGGCTCGGGCGGGCTATCCTCACCTGAAGTCGCCTACCAGTCCAACTTCGTCGTCGCCTCGGCGAGCGCAGGGGAAACCATCACCTCGGTGGTTCTCACGCAGAATTCTTCCGGGACCCCGTTTTCCACCACCGTCGGCGTCAACAGCAACATCCGCACGGTCGACGGCAATTATGTCTGGCTGTTCCAGAGCGCAACGAATGCAAACGTCGTGATCGGCGTCATCGGTACCTCTGATCCGCTCGCCGAACCCGCCGAGACGGGACCGCTTGCCTTCTCGCTCGGACTGATCGGCACCGGCGCCACCCATGACCTCTATACGGTCCAATACGTGCCGCTGCTCCATCCCGACGCAACCAACCCCGACGACCGCATCGATCTGACCAATAAGGTATTTGCCTCGGTCACAGGGACCACGGTGGTCAATTTCAGCCAGCTTGACGACGCACCCTCCGGACACAACGACTGGTACATCCTCGACGCCGACACAGGCAGCACACAGAAGATTCTCGTGACGGCTCACGACGAAGGCGCGCAGGCGGAAGTCAATGTCAGCACGCAGGGCCTGGGCGTCGCCTCTCAAGATGTGCGCTTCGGCCGTGAGCTTCAAATCGACTTGATCAGCGGCGGCACCCAGAGCGCGGGCAAGGACTTTACCGATACGCCAACCGCGCCTGATTACACCGCTCACATCGAAAACGTCTCGAGCGCCGGCTTCTCGGTTTCGCAATCGACTCCGACCGGCACCGTCGCTGACATCGAGATCCACGCCTACAATAACGACGACAATGCCGAGGGCTCCGCATTCCCGGGTGACGATAACGATACCGAGATCAATATAACCGGCGTGACGTTCAAGCTGAACGGTGTGGCAACAACGGCGGCCGCACTCGGCATCACGGTCAATCTCAGCGGCAATGGACTGATTCTCGAAAATGTCGGCGAGGGCGTGACGATCGATTTCACCACTGCAGGCGGGGCCGGCGGAACCTTCGACCGCTTCACCATCAAGAACATCGACACGGAGAAAGACTTCTTCGACGTCAAGGAGGTGCACTACGGCGGCGAGGTCAGCAATGCTCACAACGAAGAGGTCGGCTCCTTCATCAATTTCGACGATGACGGACCGACGATCACGGCAACCGGCAGCCCGCCGAACCTGACGGTCGACGAGACTATCCTTGCGACCAATGCCAGCGACGACTTCTCGACCTTCTTCACCTCAAATGCCGGGGCCGATGGCGACGCCATCACCTACTCGCTTGGCATCAGCCAGGTCACCAATGGCAGCGGCCTCACCGATACGGCAACCAACCAGTCCGTGCTGCTGTTCCTCGAAAGCGGCAGTGTCGTCGGCCGCGCCGGATCCGCCGCCGGCGCAATTGTCTTCACCGTCAGCGTCAGTGCTGCCGGCGTCGTCACCCTCGACCAGCAACGGGCGATCTTCCATGCCGACGCCACCAACCCGGATGACAGCCGAACCCTGGCAGCCGACGACCTCATCACCCTGACGGCGACCATCACCGACAAGGACGGCGATCACGCCCCGGCCACCCACAATATCGGCCAGAACCTCATCTTCAAGGATGACGGGCCGGCGATCACGGCAACCGGCAGCCCGCCGAACCTGACGGTCGACGAGACTATCCTTGCGACCAACGCGCCGGGCGACTTCTCGACCTTCTTCACCTCAAATGCCGGGGCCGACGGCGACGGCATCACCTATGCGCTCGGCATCAGCCAGGTCACCAATGTCAGCGGCCTCACCGACACGGCAACCGGTCAGTCCGTGCTGCTCTTCCTCGAAGGTGGCAACGTCGTTGGTCGCGCTGGATCGGCCGCCGGCGCCATCGTCTTCACCGTCAGCGTCAGTGCTGCCGGCGTCGTCACCCTCGACCAGCAACGGGCGATCATCCACGCCGATGCCGCCAACCCAGATGACAGCCGGACCCTGGCGGCCGACGACCTCATCACCCTGACCGCGACCATCACCGACAAGGACGGCGATCAGGCAACCGCCACCCACAATATCGGCCAGAACCTCAATTTCGAGGACGACGGGCCGACGATCACCGTGCCGTTTGACGGCAACCCCGCTCTCGCAGGCACCCAGCACGAAACCCTCGCCAACGTGCTCAACGCCTCGGCGAGCGGAGCCTTCGGCTACGATATCGGCGCTGATATTCACCCAGCCGCTTTCTACACCGGCGGCGGCTCCGACTTTGTCGACCAGAATGGCGTAACGGCCGGCGTCCAGATCGGACTGACCGGCACGATCACCGGCGGCGGCGGAGGCAATCTCCTCACCTCGAATGTGACGCTGGCGTCGGAGAGCCTCACCTCAGCGACGTTCAACTTCACCTTCACCTACGACAGAGATCCGGCTGCCGGCACCCAGACAGGCACGGGAGGCGGCACCCTCGTCTTCGATAAGGTCGCCGACACCTATACCATCAACCTGACCGACCCGCTCGAAGGCTTCAGTTTCGACGTGCTCCATACGAGCGAGCTGCTGTCCAAGCAGCCGACGAGCAATGTCGGCCACCCGCCGATCGTGCTGGAAAAGCTGCAGGCAGATGACTCGAATACACCTGCCGATGAAGACTTCTATGTGCAGTTCACCGGCAACCTGGTCAACAAGGCCAACCCGTTCGGCTAGACGAGCAATGGCCAAGGCTCGTCCACTGACACCACCTTCACCATCGGCGGTCACGAGATGGTGAGCAACGGGAATGAGACGTGGGTGTCTGCAACACAGAGCACCAACGGCGTCGCCGGCGACACGATCCAAAAAGACGAACTGCTCACCTTGCGGTTCTTCAACAGCGATGTCGGTATCTCCAATGAGGCCACCACCCCGACAGCGACCGCCGGCACGATGGCGATCAAATTCGACGGCATCGGCAACAGCGAAGACCTGATGCTGATCCTCAACCTGATCGACAAGAACGGCGCCGACAACATCGCCGGCAACGGAGACGATAATACGACGATCACGCGGGCCATGTATGTGTCGAACGCCGACATCTACAAGACGGGGCAAGTGCCGGCCCCCTACAGCAGCGAGTTCACGCTCGACAACAATGACGGCCTCGTGATCGTCGAGCAGAACGACTACAACGCGACCGGCGAAGACTACGTGCTCCAGGGCGTGCAGATCATGCAGTCGGGCAACGGCATCACCGGCAACAACACAGCGATCGACCTGGTGCGGACGACCGGCGCCAACGGCGGCAGCAATGCGACCGCCGGCCTGGTAAATTTCGACGGCGCCGACAACGACGTGCTGAAGATCACCGACATCGGCTTCACCTCAACCGTCAGCCAGACACCGGATGCCAACCTCGACTTCGCCTTCCAGGTGGTCGATGCGGACGGAGACCAGACGGTGATGCAGCACATACTTGTCGACGTCGCCTGACATGTAACCAACGGGGGCAGCATTCGCTGCCCCCGTCATCCATTGCGCAAAGTGTCATCTCGAGTACAGAGCCATAAAAGATGAAAACCAAACAGCCGCCCCCGGCGCTTCAGGTTGTGATGAAAGAAGCCAGACGGGCTATCCGGCCGCTTATCTGGTTCAGCGGCGCCATCAACGTCCTGATGCTGACCGGGGCGCTTTACATGCTGCAGGTCTATCACCGCGTGCTGTCCAGCCACAGTCTCGAGACGCTGCTGATGTTATCGCTGATGGCGGCAGGCGCACTTGCGGCAATGGCGGGGCTGGAGGTGGTGCGCGGGCGCCTTCTGGCAACCCTTGGATCGTGGATGAACGCGCGGCTGGCGCCCGTTCTGCTGACGGCATCGGTGGAATATGCGGCCTCAAAGCCCGGCCAGGCCAATGCCCGCCCGCTGCGCGACCTCGACCAGGTCCGGAATTTCTTCACCAGCCCGAGCATCTTCCCGATTCTCGATGCACCTTGGGCGCCGCTGTTTTTCGCCGCCATCTTCTTCATGCATCCGTGGCTGGGCTGGCTGGCGCTGTCGGGTGGCGGGGTGCTGTTTACGCTGGCCCTGCTCAATGAATGGCTGACACGCAAGCCGTTGACCGAGGCGACGAGCGCACAGTCGCGGGCCTACACCCAAGCCGAGGCTGCGATCCGCAACGCCGAGGTCGTCCAGGCGATGGGCATGCTGAAGCCACTGCTCGAGGGCTGGAAGGTGCAGCAAGACGAGGCAAACAGGGGCCAGGTTGTTGCCGCCAACCGCGGTGGCATCATCTCGGCCATCGCGCGTTGCCACCGGCTGGCTCTGCAAATGGGGATATTGGGCCTCGGGGCCTATCTCGTCCTGCGCAATGAGGCCTCCCCGGGGATCATGGTCTCCGCCTCCATACTGATGGGCCGCGCGCTATCGCCGGTCGAGCAGGCGATCGGCACGTGGAAGGCGACGGTCGGCGCGCGCGCCGCCTACCGGCGTCTCACCGCCGTCGCCGGCGAGCACCCCGAGGCCGCACCGGTTCCAGCGATGCCGCGGCCGACAGGCCGGTTCGAGGCCGACAATATCGTGCTTGCCCGACAGGGCGGCGAACATATTCTGAAAGGGATCAATTTCCGTCTCGAGCCGGGTGAATCCCTGGCTTTGATCGGCCAGAGCGGGGCCGGCAAGACGAGCCTAGCACGCATCCTGGCCGGGGCCTGGCGCCCTTCTGGCGGGCGGGCTTTGCTTGATGGCATGGATGTCGCCCAATGGGCGGCGGAGGACCGCGGTCATCATGTCGGCTACCTGCCGCAGGACATCGAGCTTTTCGCCGGGAACGTCTGCGAAAATATCTGCCGCTTCGCCACGGTCAGTCCGGTGGTGTTCGACAAGGCGGTCAAGGCAGCGCAGTTGGCGGGCGTCCACGACCTGATCAAAGGGCTGCCGAAGGGTTACTTGACGGAGATCGGCGAATCCGGCGCGGTCCTGTCCGGCGGACAGCGCCAGCGCATTGGCCTGGCGCGGGCGCTCTACGGCGACCCGGCCCTCGTCATCTTGGATGAGCCCAATTCCAATCTCGACCGCGAAGGTGAGGAGGCCTTAATCGCGGCCCTCGGCACGATCAAGGCGACGGGCACGACCGTCATCCTGATCGCGCACCGGCCGAACATCATGGAAACGGTGGACAAGATATTGGTTCTCAACCGCGGCCAGCAGGACCTCTTCGGTCCACGCGATTACGTCTTCAATGAACTGGCCGTGCGCCTGCGCAAGGTCACCCAGATGCCGACTATCGTGGCGAAGTGAGAAGAAACGAGACAGACATGAAGGATATGAAGGTCGTTCCGTTACCGGTTTCACCGCCCGCCGCTCCGGTCCCCTTGCGCCTGACCGGCGTGACGATCACCGGCTTCGCGATCATATTCCTGTTCTTCGGCATGGCCGGGGGCTGGGCGACGCTGGCGCCGCTGGACAGCGCCGCAGTGGCCCCCGGGGTCATCAAGGTTGCCGGCGACCGCAAGCTCATCCAGCACCTGGAGGGCGGCATCATCGCCGGTCTGAACGCCGCCAATGGCGATATCGTCAAGGCGGGTACTGTCCTCATCCAACTCGACGCCACACAGGCAAAGGCGAGGCTCGATCTGGTCCAGAACCGGATCGCAACGCGTGAGACGCTGGCCGCTCGTCTGCGGGCCGAGCGCGACGACAAGACCGAGATCGAATTCGACCCGGCGCTGCTCGCAAACCCCACCCGCTCGGCAAAGGACGCGGTGGCCGCCCAGCGCGATGTCTTCGCGGCGAAGCACCACAATCTGCAGGACGAGCGTGAAATTCTCAGCCAGCGCCGTCGTCAGACCCAGGAAGAGATCACGGGACTGGAGGAGCTGATCATCACCGAGGACAAGCAGATCGAGGGGTTCGAGGGTGAAACCAAGGATCTTGAAAGCCTCCTCAAACGCGGGCTGGTCACCCGCGAGCGCGGCCTGCTGCTAAGACGGCAACAACGGGAGGTCGAGGGGGAACGCGCGACCAATGTCGCGGCCATTGCCCGCGCCAAGAGCGCCATGGCCGAGATCGACATGCAAATCCTCAATCTCAGCACCTTGCGGCTAAACGAGGCTGTGGAAGAGTTGAGTAAGGTCGAAGCTGAGCTGTTCGACCTTAGACAGGAGGAGCGGTCCGCCAAGGACGTGCTTGCCCGCACCAATGTCGTCGCGCCCGTCGATGGCATCGTCATGGACCTGAAGGTCCACACAACAGGCGGCGTCATCAAACCCGGCGAGACACTGATGACGGTCGTGCCGCTCGGCCAGCAGCTCGTGGTCGAGGCCATGGTCCGGCCTGAAGATGTCGAGACGATCGCGCCCGGACAACGCGCACGCGTCAGTTTCCCGGCATTTGCCCGCTACAACCTGCCGCCGCTCGACGGCGTCGTTGAGATCGTGTCGGCCGACCGGATGGTGGAGGAGCGCAGCGGGGCGCCCTATTTCGCGGCGACCGTGCTGATCGACAAGAGCGAACTCACCAAGCTGGAAGGCCGCAAGCTTCTGCCCGGCATGTCGAGCGAAACGATGATCCGGACAGGCGCCCGCACCGTGCTTTCCTATCTGGCCGAGCCGATCACCCAGAATTTCCGCCGGGCGCTGCGGGAAAAATAGCGGCGACCGATCACGCCGCCTTGGCGGCGTGATATTCCTTGATGGCGACCATCTTGATCGCCGGATGGCGTTCGGATTCGTAGCGCAGCGAAAAACCGTCCTGGGCGAGGAAGACCGGATCGCCGTCGAGATCGCGGGCGATATCGCCGCGTTTGACGGTGAGGAATTTTTCCAGATCGGCCGGCTGATCGGCCGAGATCCAGCGGCAGACGGAGAAACGCGACATTTCGAAGGAGACCGGCAGGCCGTATTCGGCCATCAGCCGTTCCTTCAGGACGTCGAGCTGCAGGGCGCCGACGACGCCGACGATTGCCGGCGAGCCGTCTTCCGGGGAGAACAGCTGGACGACGCCTTCTTCGGCCATCTGCTGCAGCGCTTCTTTCAGCTTCTTCGCCTTCATCGCATCTTCCAGCCGCACACGGCGCAGGATCTCGGGCGAGAAGTTCGGCACGCCCTGGAAGACGAGGGCTTCGCCTTCGGTCAGCGTATCGCCGATGCGCAGCGTCCCGTGGTTGGGAATGCCGACGACATCGCCGGCATAGGCGGTGTCGGCAAGCTGGCGCTGCGACGCGAAGAAGAATTGCGGCGCCGTCAGGCCGAGCTGCTTGCCGGTGCGGGCAAGCCTCGCCTTCATGCCGCGCTCGAGCTTGCCGGAGCAGATGCGGGCAAAGGCGATGCGGTCACGATGGTTGGGGTCCATGTTGGCCTGGATCTTGAAGACGAAGGCCGTCATCTTGTCGTCGGTCGCATGCACGGTCCGGGTGTCGGCGACCTGGTCGCGCGGCGGCGGCGCAAATTCGCCGAGCGCGTTGATCAGATCGCGAACGCCGAAATTGCGCAGCGCCGAGCCGAAGAAGACCGGGGTCATATGGCCTTCCAGGAAGGATTCGCGGTCGAAGGGGCGGCAGGCTTCGATTGCCAGTTCCGTCTCCTCGACGAAAGCCCGACGCTCGTTTTCCGGCAGCCGATCGGCAACAGCCTGCGGACCGTTGACCGGCGTTCCCTCGATTTCGGTATCCGAGCCGCGCACCGTGTTGGCGGCAATATTGTAAGAGCCGCAGAAGGTCTTCGAGCGGCCGATCGGCCAGGTGATCGGCGCCGTATCCAGCGCCAGCTTCTCTTCCACCTCGTCGAGGATCTCGAAGGGATCGCGGCTTTCGCGGTCCATCTTGTTGATGAAGGTGATGATCGGGATATCGCGCATGCGGCAGACTTCGAAAAGCTTCAGGGTGCGCGGCTCGATGCCCTTGGCGGCGTCGATGACCATGACGGCGGCGTCGACGGCGGTCAGCGTGCGATAGGTGTCGTCGGCGAAATCCTCGTGACCAGGCGTGTCGAGGATGTTGAAGACATTATCGTTATATTCGAAGGTCATCACCGAGGTGACGACGGAGATGCCGCGCTCGCGCTCGATCTTCATCCAGTCGGAGCGCGTCTGCATGCGATCCTTCTTCGCCTTGACTTCGCCGGCAAGCTGAATGGCGCCGCCGAACAGCAGCAGCTTTTCGGTGAGCGTCGTCTTGCCCGCGTCCGGGTGAGCGATAATAGCGAATGTGCGGCGGCGGGAGACCGCCTCGGCGAGACTTTCGGCCATACTATGAATCCTGTGGAATTGCCGCGTATCTAGCGATTAAAGCCCGGCATTGCAATTGACCTCGGCGCTCAGGGCGCAAAGTAATGGGCCATGACCATTCATCATGATGTGAGACCGACGCTGAACCTCATCCGCCTGGCCAATGGCGAAGGCCTCGACCTGCCCGCCTATGAAAGCAAAGGCGCGGCCGGCATGGACCTGCGCGCTGCCGTCGACGAGGCAGCGCCGCTGACGCTTCAGCCCGGCAAACGGGCGCTGGTGCCGACCGGCTTCATCTTCGAGATCCCCGAAGGTTTCGAAGGCCAGGTGCGGCCGCGCTCCGGCCTCGCCTTCAAACACGGCATCACCTGCCTGAATTCACCGGGCACCGTCGACAGCGATTATCGCGGCGAGGTGAAGGTGCTGCTCGCCAACCTCGGCGACGAAGCCTTCATCATCGAACGAGGTATGCGCATCGCCCAGATGGTGATTGCGCCGGTGACCCAGGTGCGGGTGGCCGAAAGTGCCGCCGTAAACGAGACGACGCGCGGCGCCGGTGGCTTCGGTTCCACCGGCGTGTGATGACAAAGCGCCCCGACAGCGCGGGCCTCTTCTTCCGGCAGGATTATTTCGGCGACCCGGCCGGCTGGGCGGCGTTGGTGCGCCTGCTCCGGGATATTTTCGGCATCGATATCTGCCCGTTGCAGCAGCTCGGCGGCCCCGACCCCACAAGCATGCCGTTCGGCTGGTTCGATGCCGAGGGCGGGCTTGCCGCCAATATCTCGGCCTTTGCGCTGCCCTTCGTCCTCAACGGCCGGATGGTCCATGCCGCCGGGCTGCAATCGGGTGCGGTGCGGCCGGCATGGCGCCGACGCGGGCTCTACCGCGACCTGACGGTGAAGGCGCTCGGCTGGTGCGAGCGGCAGGGTTTCGAAGCCGTCATCCTCTATACCGACAAGCCGTCGCTCTATGAGCCCTATGGTTTCCGCGCGATACCACAGCATCGATATCAGGGGGCGGCACCAGACCCATCGATTTTTTCAGGACCTGCCCGGCAACTTGCGCCGACCGATGCGGATGATCTTGCCCTGCTGCAATCGCTGCTGAACGCGCGGAGCCCGATTTCGACCTCGCTCTCGGTCACCGTCAATGCGGCGATGTTTCTCATCAACACGCAGCTCGATCCCGATGTCCGCGTCAGCTTCATCGAAGACCTGCAAGCGGTGATCGCCTGGAAGATGGATGCGGCGGGTCGCTTCAGCCTTCTCGATGTCGTGGCGGCCGAGATCCCGACGCTTGCAGCCATCCTCGGCGGGCTCGACATCGCCTCCGCCGCCATCGAGGTGTTTTTCCGTCCCGACAAGCTCGACTGGGCGGGTGCTCCGCAGCCGGCGAAAAGCGGCACGGTATTGATGCTGCGCGGGCTCGGCGATGAGGCCCCGCACTTTCCGGCAATGCTGTCGCCGATGGCGGACTTCTAAAAGTTCGCCGCCTTACTTTTTCCGTGACAGCGGCGGCAGGCGGCGTTTGACGGGCGAGGCTTTGATCATCGCGGTGTTGGTTTCCGCCCGTTCGGCGACCCGGTCGAGGAGACCGTCGAGCTCCGCCATCGAGCGGATGACCAGGCGGGCGATGAAACAATCCTCGCCGGTGACCTTGTCGCATTCGACGATTTCGGGAATCTCCTGAATGAGCCGTTCGACGATGTGCAACTGTCCCGGCAGCGGCCGCACACGGACGATCGCCTGCAGGGGGTAGCCAACGGCGGCAGGATCGAGATCGATGGTGAAGGCCTTGATGACGCCGCGCTCCTCCAGCCGCCGCAGGCGCTCGGCCGCACTTGGCGAGGAAAGGCCCACCTGCTGCGCCAGCTCCTTCAGCGAGATGCGGGCGTTGCCGGCCAGCGCCTCCAGAATGGCCTGATCGGTTTCGTCGAGCGATTGCACATCATTAGGCATAGCGTCCTTCAATCCTCATATGATTAGGTGATTTAGATCATACTCCTTACGATAACTATATAAAATCGTTCGCCGCCGCAATATTCTGATGCCATAGAAAACGGAGGCGATCATGAGTGGCGACATTAAAAGAGGCACGGCTGAGATGACGGCGGCGATGCTGATCTCGGGGACGATCGGTTGGTTCGTCGTGATGTCGGGCCAGCCGGTCAGCGGCGTGGTCTTCTGGCGCTGCCTGTTCGGCGCACTCACCCTGCTCGCCATCTGCGGTGCTCTCGGGCTGCTGCGGCCCGGCATCCTCACGTGGCGCACCTTCGGCATTGCCGTCTTCGGCGGCGTCGCCATCGTCTTGAACTGGCTGCTGCTGTTTGCCTCCTATTCGCATGCGACGATCTCGATCGCCACGACCGTCTACAACACCCAGCCCTTCATGCTGCTGATGCTCGGCGCCCTGTTTCTCGGCGAAAAGATCACCGCCACCAAGCTGTTCTGGCTGATGCTTTCCTTCGCCGGCATGGTGGCGATCGTCCAGGCGAAACCGGGTGGGAGCGGCAATACGGTCGACGGCTACGGCCTCGGCATCCTCATGGCGCTGGGCGCGGCCTTCTTCTACGCGCTGGCAGCGCTTGCCGCGAAATGGCTGAAAGGCACGCCGCCGCATCTGATCGCGCTGATCCAGGTCGCGACCGGCATGCTGATGCTGGCGCCGATGACCGACTTTTCGCATCCGCCCACGGATCTCGGGACATGGGCGATCCTTATCACCGTCGGCGTCGTCCATACCGGGCTGATGTATGTGCTGCTCTATGGCGCCATCCAGAGGCTGCCGACGCATCTGACAGGGGCCCTCTCCTTCCTCTATCCGATCGCGGCGATCCTCGTCGACCGGCTGGCCTTCGGCCACGCGCTGCAGCCGATGCAGATCGCGGGCGCCGCAATCATCCTCATTGCCGCCGCCGGCATGAACCTCGGCTGGAGCCCGAGATGGCTGCGGCCGAGGGCGCTGCAGAGCTGAGAGCGGTGCCGCACAGATGAGACCACGCCCGACTGCCGATATTATTTCTGCGGCCGGGTCGTTTCGAACAGGAACCAGGTGCGGCGTTCTCCCTCGTCGATCCAGTTCTCGATCAGGCTCGCCGTCGCGACATCATTGTGCTCATCGCAGAGATCGTGCACCTCGCGCAGCAGCGAAACGAGTTGGCCATTGTCCTCACGCAGTTCCGACAGCATGTCCTCGGCCGTGACGAAATCCGCGTCATTGTCGGAAATTCGCTGCTGGCGGGCGATCTGGCCGATGGAGCGCAGCGTCACGCCGCCGATCTTGCGGGCGCGCTCGGCAATGTCGTCGGTCATGGCGAAGATCTGCTCGGCCTGTTCGTCGAGCAGCAGGTGGTAGTCGCGGAAATGCGGGCCGGACATGTGCCAGTGGAAGTTCTTGGTTTTCAGATAAAGCGCGAAGACATCGGCGAGCAGCGCGGTCAGCGCCGCCGAAATGTCGGTGACGGCGTTGGTCGGCAGAGTGGACGGCGTCTTCAGCGGCGAAAGTCTGCGGGTTTCGGCTGCGGTCGGGGACATGCATTTTCTCCTTGGTGATGAAATCTCAAGAGCGCCGCGCGCATTTTCGAGAAGCGCGGGGGTGCTGATGGCGCGCGTGCAGAGAAAGAACTAGCAAGGCCCGACCGCTTTCCAAGTGGACCGAGGTTCAGCAGACCTATTCCTTATGGTAATGGACCGATCAGCACCGAAGCATTGATGAAGCCGCAACGCGCGCCTATAGAGAGATCGCGCAATCCAGTGGATATCAAAGATGAGCCTTACCGCCCTGATCGCCTATGCCGGAGCGCTGTTCATCGCCGCGGCCATTCCCGGACCCGGGATCACCGCGATCGTCGCCCGCGCGCTCGGCTCGAATTTCCGCGAGACCTTCTTCATGGGCCTCGGCCTGGTGCTCGGCGACATGACTTATCTCACCGCGGTCATTCTCGGCCTTGCCTTTGTGGCGCAGACCTTCACCGAGGTGTTCATCGCCATCAAGATCGCCGGCGCCCTCTATCTCGGCTATATCGCCTGGAAATTGTGGACGGCGGGACTGCTGCCGCAGGATATCGCGGCGAAGAAATCCAGCAATATCGGCCTGTCCTTCCTTTCCGGCCTGCTGGTGACGCTCGGCAATCCGAAGACGATGCTGTTCTATGTCGCGCTGGCGCCGACGCTGATCGATATCGGCAATATCAGCTTGCGCGACTATGCGATGCTGCTTGCGGTGACCTTCGTGGTGCTGATCGTCGTGCTCGTGCCCTATATGCTGCTGGCCTCGCGGGCCCGCACGATGCTGAAAAAGCCGCGCGCCCTGCAGGCGCTGAACCGGGTTGCTTCAGGCATCCTAGCCGGAACGGCGGCCTTCATCGCCACACGGGCGGCCTGAAATAAACATCCGGCAAGAAACGGTTTTCAAAGCTTTTTTTCTCCGACGCCCGCCCTCCCGACATGAACGCGGTCTGGTCTCTTCAGCCCTTTGACCCTATTCTCCTCCTCAATTTCAGACGCAGGATTTCAAAGGGAGGCACTCATGTCGCATAAGCCCGGCCGCGGCCGCATCTATTCCTCGATCACCGAGACCATCGGCAACACGCCGCTCGTGCGCTTCGACAAGCTGGCGCGGGAAAAGGGCGTGGTGGCAAACCTGATCGGCAAGCTCGAATTCTTCAACCCGATCGCCTCAGTCAAGGACCGCATCGGCGTGGCGATGATCGAAAGCCTGGAAGCGCAGGGCAAGATCACTCCTGGCAAGACGGTGCTGATCGAGCCGACCTCCGGCAACACCGGTATCGCGCTGGCCTTCGCCGCCGCCGCCAAGGGTTACCGTCTGATCCTCACCATGCCGGAAACCATGTCGGTCGAGCGCCGCAAGATGCTGGCGCTGCTCGGCGCCGAGCTGGTGCTGACCGAGGGACCGAAGGGTATGAAGGGCGCCATCGCGAAGGCGGAGGAGCTGGCGGCGTCGCTTCCCGACGCCATCATTCCGCAGCAGTTCGAAAACCCGGCCAATCCCGAAATCCACCGCAAGACGACCGCCGAGGAAATCTGGAACGACACCGAGGGCACGGTCGACATCCTCGTCTCCGGCATCGGCACCGGCGGCACGATCACCGGCGTCGGCCAGGTGCTGAAGAGCCATAAGCCCGAGATCCAGATCATCGCCGTCGAGCCCGCCGATTCCCCCATCCTTTCCGGCGGCAATCCCGGTCCGCACAAGATCCAGGGCATCGGCGCCGGCTTTGCGCCAAAAATCCTCGATACCGGCATCTATGACGAGGTCGTCACCGTCACCAATGACGAAGCCTTCGAACAGGCGCGGCTGGTCGCAAGGCTGGAAGGCGTGCCGGTCGGCATCTCCTCGGGTGCGGCGCTGGCCGCGGCGATCAAGGTCGGCAGCCGTCCGGAGAATGCGGGAAAGAACATCGTCGTGATTATTCCGTCATTTGCGGAGCGTTATCTTTCGACGGCGCTGTTCGAGGGCCTTGGGAGCTAAAGTTGGCTGTGGCCGAACCTTTTCTCCGCCAATTTGTCTTGCAAAATATCGGGGCGCTTCGGCGCCCTTTCTTTTGTGCCGTCACCTGCATCCCAGACGAAGTGGGACGAAGTTCTGCGTTAGTTCGCAACAACGAATGTCGATGGGACGCTCAAATCGGCATCTTAGGCAGCTTCGCCACCACTTGCGGCAGATCAGCCCCCGTGCCAACGGCGATCGCAGCCGACAGCACGCCCGCTATGGCAGCAATCAATCGTCCCGAAGCTTGGGTTCGCCGGCGGCGACGTAATTTCATAATTCGGCAGCGCTCAGTGGGAATGTCGCTGAGTAGCAGCCAGCAGCGCAAGCGCGATCCGCATCGCTGGGCGGCCGGCTGATACTTCAAGATATCTGCGGCATCCGCCCTTCTCAGGCGGCCGCCGTCAATCTCTCCCCAGCAATTCGGTAGGAGATTGCTTCGGCAAGATGAATACGGCCGACGGTCGGTTTGCCGTCGAGATCAGCCAGGGTGCGGGCGACCTTGAGGACGCGGTGGTAGCCGCGGGCGGAGAATTTCATTTTTTCGGCGGCGTCGCGCAAGAGCTGCAGGCCGGCGGCATCCGGTTCGGCGAGTTTCTCGATCATTGATGTGGAGCAGCGGGCATTGGTGCCGATGCCCTTGGCGCCGGCGGCCTCGAAGCGCTGCTGCTGGAGCTCGCGGGCGCGGGCGACGCGGCGGGCGACGTCGGCGCTGGCCTCGGCGGCCATCGGGCGGATGAGATCGGCGGCGGAGACGGCGGGTACGTCGATGCGGATATCGATGCGGTCCATCAGCGGGCCGGAGATGCGGGCCTGGTAATCGCTCATGCAGCGCGGGCCGCGGGCGCAGGTGTGGCCGGGCTCGCCGGCCATGCCGCAGCGGCAGGGGTTCATTGCCGCGATCAGCTGGAATTTGGCCGGATAGGAGACGCGGTGATTGGCCCGCGCAATGACGCACTCGCCGCCTTCGAGCGGCTGGCGCAGCGCATCCAGCGCCTGCGGCGTGAATTCCGGGAACTCGTCGAGGAAGAGCACGCCATGATGGGCGAGCGAGGCTTCGCCGGGACGGGCGCGGATGCCGCCGCCGACCAGGGCCGCCATGGTGGCGGAATGATGCGGGGTACGGAAGGGCCGGCGGTCGGAGAGCTTGCCGCCGGTGAGTTGGCCGGCGATCGAATGGACCATCGACACTTCAAGCAGTTCGGCGGCCGAGAGCGGCGGCAGGATCGACGGCAGCCGTGCCGCCAGCATCGACTTGCCGGAGCCGGGCGGGCCGACCATCAGGAGATTGTGGCCGCCGGCGGCAGCCACCTCGAGCGCCCGCTTGGCGCTTTCCTGTCCCTTGATCTCGGCGAGATCCGGCAGGTTGGCGGCATTGGCGCGGATCGATGCTTCCGGCCGGGTGAGCACTTGGGTGCCGCGGAAATGATTGGCAAGGGCGATCAGGCTGCGGGGTGCGAGAATATTGACCTCGGCGCCGGCCCAGGCGGCTTCGGCGCCGCTTTCGGCCGGGCAAATCAGCCCCTTGCCGAGCGCATTGGCGCCGATCGCAGCCGGCAGAGCGCCTGAAATGGCGGCGATGGTGCCGTCGAGATTGAGTTCGCCGACGACGACATAATCCGACAGCGCATCGGCGGGAATGGCGCCGAGGGCGGCCATCAGGGCAAGCGCGATCGGCAGATCGAAATGCGAGCCCTCTTTCGGCAGATCGGCCGGCGCCAGGTTGACGGTCACGCGCTTGCCCGGCAGCGACAGGCCGGAGGCGTGAAGGGCGGCCTGCACCCGCTCGCGGCTTTCGGCCACCGCCTTGTCGGGCAGGCCGACGATCTGCATGCCGATCTTGCCGGGCGCGACCATGACCTGGACCTCGACCGGCACGCCTTCGATGCCCTGAAATGCCACCGTACTGACACGCGCGACCATAAACCCGTCCCCCTGCCCGCCAACTCTTATACCGCCTGCAACCCTTCAGGGCCAGCGGTTGCAATCTGGCATGGGAATAGGAATAAAACAAGAACAAGAAAGGAACGGAGTCAGATATGGACTGTGACCGGGGTTGTGCCCGGTCACAGCAGGCGCGGGTGGCTCGCGCGGTAGGCTCAGCCGCGCTTGCGCTCGATCGCGTCCCAGAGCAGGCTTGCGATATCGGCGCCGCCGAATTTTTTCACTTCGCGGATGCCTGTCGGAGAGGTGACGTTGATCTCGGTCATGTAATCGCCGATCACATCGATGCCGACGAGCAGGAAGCCGCGTTCCCGCAGCGCCGGACCGATGCGCTCGCAGATTTCCTGTTCGCGCGACGTCAGCTCGGTCGCCTCGGCGCGGCCGCCGACATGCATGTTGGAGCGGCTGTCGTGCTCGGCCGGCACGCGGTTGATGGCGCCGGCAAATTCGCCGTCGACCAGGATGATGCGTTTGTCGCCCTTGCGCACGTCCGGCAGATATTGCTGGGCGATGAAGGGCTCGCGGAAAAGCTGGCCGAACATTTCCAGCAGCGAAGAGAGGTTGCGGTCGTCGCGCGTGGAATGGAAGACACCGGCGCCGCCATTGCCGTAGAGCGGCTTCAGGATGATATCGCCCATCTCGTCGCGGAAGCGGCGGATTTCGGCGGGATCCTTGGTGATCAGCGTCTTCGGCATCAGGTCGGCAAATTCGGTGACGAAGATCTTTTCCGGCGAATTGCGCACCCAGGCCGGATCGTTGACGACGAGCGTCTTCGGGTGGATGCGCTCGAGCAGATGCGTCGAGGTGATATAGGCCATGTCGAAGGGCGGGTCCTGGCGCAGAAGCACCACGTCCATGGTCGACAGATCGACGCGCTCGGGCGCGCCGAGCTCGAAGTGATCGCCCTTGACGTCGCGCAGCAGCATCGGCTCGACGCTGGCATAGAGCTTGCCGTCGCGGAAGCTCAGGCGTTCAGGCGTGTAATGGAACAGCCGGTAGCCGCGCGCTTGGGCTTCCAAGCTCATGGCGAAGGTGGAGTCGCCCGCAATATTGATGCCGGCGACATGGTCCATCTGGACCGCTACATTGGTGATCTTGGCCATTTCCGTCCCTCGCTGAATGCCGGACAGATGTAGGTCGGCCCGGTATCAAACGCAACGGTCAATCAAGGCTTGCGGCGCCAGCCAATTACCGGGTTTCGAGGATGCGCATCAGCCGGCCGCGATAGCTGTCGAGAATGACGGCGAGCACGATGACGGCGCCGATGACGATCGGCTTGATGTTGTCGTCGGCGCCCAAGAGCTGCAATCCGGTCGACAGCACCTGCAGAATGCAGGCCCCGACCAACGTGCCGATGATCGAGCCCTTGCCGCCCGAGAGGCTGGTGCCGCCGATGATGACCGCGGCGATGGCATTCAGTTCGTAGCCGATGCCGGCGACCGGGCTGCCGACATTGAGGCGGAGCAAATAGACCATGGCAGCAATGCCGGCCGTCAGCCCCGAGATGGTGAAGACGGCGATCTTGTATCGTTTCGGCTGGTGACCCGACAGGCGGACGGCCTCTTCATTGGTGCCGATGGCGAAGACGAAGCGGCCGAAGACGGTGTAGCGCAGCACGAACCAGCCGATGAGGACGACGACGATCGCAATCAGGAAGATCGACGGGAAGATGCCCCAGAAGATCAGGTTGCCGAAATCGACGAAAGGCTGAGGTAGGCCGGTAATCGTCGAATTGTCGCTGACGACGCGGGCCAGGCCGCTCGCGACATTCAGCATGCCAAGGGTGACGATGAAGGACGGAAGCTTCCACTTCTCGCAGATCCAGCCGTTGACGGCGCCTAGCACGGCACCGGTGCCCATCGAGGCCAGGCAGGCGAGAATGATGGCCTGCCATGGCGAAAACGCCGGATTGATCATGATCGTCGCACCGATCACCGTGCAAAGGGCAAGCAGCGAGCCGACAGAGAGATCGATGCCGCCGACCAGGATGACGAAGGTCATGCCGGCGGCCAGCACGGTGTTGATGGCGATCTGCACAAAGATCTTCAGGAAATTCTCAGGCGTGGCAAAATAGGGCGCCGTCGCCGAGAAAAACGCCAGGATCAGGACGAGGGCAATGGCGACGCCCGCCTCCTTCATCGAGATCCTGATCAGCTTGTCCCAGAAGCGCGCCTCTTTTGCCTCGGTCTGTTTTTCAATGCTGGCGGACACGGCTGTACTCCTTGTAGGCGAGCGACAGGATCCTGCTCTCGTCAAATTGTTCGCGGGCGATTTCGCCCGATATCTTGCCGTCGGAGAAAACGATGATGCGATGGCAAATGCCGATCAGCTCCGGCAGATCCGAAGACACGACCAGCACACCTTTTCCTTCGGCGGCAAACTTCCACAAAAGCTCATAGATCTCGGCCTTGGCGCCAACGTCGATGCCGCGGGTCGGCTCATCGAAGATCAGCACCTTGGGACCGCGGAACAGCCATTTGGCGATGACGACCTTCTGCTGATTGCCGCCGGAAAAGGTCCTGACGGCCTGATGGATAGAGGGGGTCTTGATCCGCAACTCGCGCACGAGGCGCTGCGAATGATCGTCCTCCGCTCTACGGTTGATCAGCCCGTTGCGGGAGATCTTGGCGAGATCGGTGATGGTGGCATTCTGGGCACAGCTCATGTCGAGCATCAGGCCCTGCATCTTGCGGTCTTCGGTCGCCAGGCACAGGCCGGCGGCAACCGCATCCTTCGGCGAGTTGATCTCGACCGGCGCGCCGTCCAGGCGGATCTCGCCAGAGGCCTTCAGGTCGGCGCCGAAGAGGGCGCGCACCGCCTCGGTGCGGCCGCTGCCGACCAGGCCGGCAATGCCGACGATTTCGCCCTTGGCAACCGAGAAGGACAGTTCCGGGCTGTTGCGCGTCACCTTCAGGCCGGAGACACCGAGCGCTTCGCCGGATATTGTGCTGTCGCCTTTGAAGATGCCGTGATCGGCAAGCTTGCGCCCGACCATCAGCTCGACGATATCGGGAATAGCAAGGCCTGCCAGCGGCCGGGTGATCACATGCTGGCCGTCGCGCAGCACCGTCACCTCGTCGCCGACTTCGAAGATTTCCTCCAGCCGGTGGGAGATATAGAGGGTGGTGACGCCGCGGCCCTTCAGCCGTTTCAGAATCTCGAACAGGCGATCGACCTCCTTGGAGGTCAGGGTCGCCGTCGGTTCGTCGAGAACGAGAAGCTTGCTTTCGTAACATAGCGCCTTGGCGATCTCGACCAGCTGCAGCTGGGCGACGCTGAGGCGGCTCGCCAACGTCGTCGGGGCGACATCGAGGCCGACCTCTTCGAGCAGTTCGGCGGCCCTGGCGTTCATCGCCTTGTAGTTCACCAGGCCGTAGCGGCGCGGCAGATGTTCGAAGAGCAGGTTTTCGGCAACCGTCAGGTTGGAGAGGGGATGCAGCTCCTGGTGAATAACCCGGATGCCGGCCCTGAACGCCTCAAGCGGCGAGGCCGGGTGATAAGGCCTGCCGTCGAACAGGATGTGACCGTCATCCGGCCTGAAGACGCCGCCGAGCAGATTGATCAGGGTCGATTTTCCGGCGCCGTTCTCGCCAAGGAGAACATGCCCCTTGCCGCGGCCGATCCGCATCGAAACATCCTTGAGCGCCACGACTCCCGGGAAGCGCTTGCCGATCCCTTCCAGCCTCAGGATGTCGTCATCTACTGCGTCTGACACGTCGACCTCATGCGCGCTTATGCGATCCTCCGCGAAGGCGCATAGGAGAGGCTCGAAAACGAGCCTCATCCGGAGCGATCAACGCGTCAATCGGTTTGTTAGCGGTTGGCGCCGGCCAGCAGCCGGCGCTCCTTTGGTTTTACAACCGGCGATCCGCTTATTTCAGATCGGCAGAGGTGACGAGCTTGACGTCGGTCTTGACCCAGCCGGTGAATTTTTCGCCGGCAAGTTCGCGCATGCCATAGTCGATGCCCATAACCGCCATCTGCGCGCCATACTGCTCGACGGTGGCGAGCATCTTGCCATCCTTGATCAGCGGCTGAACGGGCGGGATGTTGTCGAAGCCGACAACCTTGATCTTTCCGGCCTGGCCGGCGGCATCGAGAGCCTTGACGACGCCGAGAGCCATGGAGTCGTTGGCGGCCATGACGCCCTGGATATCCTTATACTTCGTCAGGAAATTCGTCATGACGGTATTGGCTTCCTCGGTCTCCCAATGGGCGGTCTTGCTGTCGAGAAGCTCGAGCTTGCCCGATTTGACCGAGGCCATGAAGCCTTCCTTGCGCTCCTTGGCGTTGTCGGCCTCGGGGTTGCCCTCGAGGATGACCACCTTGGCGCCGGCTCCGAGATCCTTGGCCAGCGCATCGCCTGCAAGCTTTGCGCCTTCCTTGTTGTCAGGTCCGAAGAAAGCCAGATCGATACCGGCCTTCTTCTTGGCATCGGCATCGAGCGGTACGTCGATGTTGATGACCTTGACGCCGGCCTTGACCGCCTTTGCCAGCGGCGTCGCCATCGCCTTTGAATCGGCCGGTGCCACGACGATGATATCGTATTTCTGGGTGACGAAGTTCTCGACGGCGTCGACCTGCGAGGCGAAGTCACGCTCGTCCTTCATGCCGACGGCCTTGAAATCGAACTTGTCCTTGTTCTCGGCCGCATATTTGTCGGCGCCAGCTTTCATCTGCTTGAAGAACTCATTGGACAAGGATTTCATGATCAGGCCGACCTTCGGCTTCTCGGCCGCGAAGGCAGTCGACACGCTGCAGGACAGCGCCAGCACCAGGGTACCGGCGATACCGAGCTTCAAGGCCGCACGGCGCGGTGCATTGATCAAGACGGATTCACGCTTAAATTTGGACATTTTTTCCTCCGAACGGCCCAGGGCTCAGCTCCATCTGAGTTGCCCGCGGCAAATGAACCGTTTCCAACGCCAAATGGGTAACACGCCTCCAAAAATTGTCAAGCGACCAAAACGGCGCCCTGGAGCGAACTGCATCGCCACGTTCGACGCATATTGACATGAGCGCGATGAACCGTTTCCATGCTCTTAGGCAGGCGCTGCTCGCACGTTCAGACGCTGGAATCGAGACACGGCCCTTTGACTAGGGACCTGAAGACCATTAGCTGGAAGCCAGGATCAGGCGCCCTCGGGCGCCTTGCGCAGGCGAAGATGAAGGGCATCTATTTCTGTCATGTCAAAGGTCGGGATCAGGGATGTTGCCAAGCTTGCGGGTGTTTCCACCGGCACCGTTTCCAGGGTTTTGAACGATCATCCGTCCGTGACCAAGGATGTGCGGGCACGCGTCGAAGGGATCATCAAGGACCTGGGTTATCTGCCCGACCCGTCGGCAAGAAGCATGCGCAGCAAGGTCAGCCGCCTGATCGGCATCGTCATCCCGGATCTGACCAATCCCTTCTTCTCCGAACTCGTGCAATCGGCAGAACAGGCGGCGGCCAATCACGGCTATAATATCATCGTCATGACCTCGCTTGATCATGCGGCCAAGGAAGCCGATCGGATCAAGCAGCTGACGAGCCGGAAGGTCGACGGCATCATTCTCGTCCCCAGCAATGATTTTCATACGCTCAAGCTGCCGAAAGGGTTGCCGATCGTCGTCGTCGACCGTCTTATGCCCGGATATTCCGGCATCGCCGCCGATCACCGCGCGGGCGTTCGCCTCGGCGTCGAGCACCTTCTGAAGCTCGGCCATCGCCGCATCGGCTTCATCTCAGGGCCTGGACACTCGGTCCCCGCCAACGACCGCCTGAGGGGTTATCTCGACGCCATGGAGCAGACGGAGGACGGCGCGAAAACGGCGGGACCGCCGCTGATCGCCGAAGCCGCTTTCGACTATGAGAGCGGCCGCTCGGCTGGAAATTATCTTCTGGCCCGCGCCCGCAACGAACGGCCGACGGCGATCTTCGCCAGTTCGGACCAGCAGGCAATCGGCTGCATGCGGGCAGCGCATGATCTGGGAATTCCGGTTCCCGCGGCCCTTTCCATCGTCGGCTTCGACGGCATCCCGCTCGCCAGCATGACGACGCCGCGCCTGACGACGGTGAAGCAGCCGATCCAGGATGTCGCCGCCGCCGCGGTCGCCGTTCTGTTGAACAAGCAGACCGCGCCTGAGCTCGACAATCCGATCCTGTTTGCCTGCGAGGTTTTAGAGGGCGAAACCACCGCCCCGCCCCAGCCCGATTAGTCGCGCATGATGGCCGGCGGCGCTTTTCAGGCGGCGATGCCCTGATTGCCGCCGTTACGCAGCATGTTGCGCAGGCGATAGGCAATCGCCAGGGGCTTCGGGAAGGGCTTGCGCAGGAAGGCGACCTTGCGGACATAATTGTCGACCCGCCAGCTCGCCCAGGTTCCGCCGGCGAAAAAGGCGACGTCGCCGGCGCAGAGCGTGCGTTCGGTGCCGTCCTCGGCAGTGATATGGACCTCGCCTTCGAGGATCATCACTGTCTCGTCCCAGCCGAAATACCAGCGGAATTCGCCTGATGTGCAGTCCCAGATCGCCGTCAGCGAGGCCTCGTCATGACCGCGCGAATGCTCGGCGGTGCGGGCCTGCGGATTGCCGCTGATAATCCAGTCCGGATTGATCGGCGTCGATTTCAGCGGCAAGAGATCGCTTGCATGCGCGACGAAGGATTTGCCGGCCGGCTTTACCACGGCATAAGGCACCGAGCGCGCGGCCATGGCGACCGCACTTGCAAGCATCAGCTTCCAGGCCATGAAACAATCCCCAATTGTTATCCCTACCGAGATTTGGCTAACAGAGAGTCGTAAGCACCTGGTTCAAACGGGCACTAAAATTTTAACGATCCGGACAAGGATGGGTTGAAACGAGGTCAGAAGGCGTCAGGAAAGTGTCGCGGCAGCCGCCGTGGCATCACCGCGACAATATCGTAACGCTGGGAAAGCCGGGCCTGATCCGGCTGGCGGGCGAGCCAGAGATCGCTTGCCGCTCGTATGCGCTTCTGGGCGGCGGCGGAGACGGCGTCGACAGCTGCCGCCTCGCCGTGGCGGGCCTTGACTTCGACGAAGACGGCGAGGTCACCCTTGCGGGCAATAATATCGATCTCGCCGAGCCGGGTGCGGTGGCGCAGCGCCAGGATGCGGTAACCCTTCAGCATCAGAAAGACGGCGGCGACATATTCCGACGTCAGGCCGCGGCGTAGCGCCTTTCTTCTCAGGGCGGTGAGGTCGCTATCGCCCATCGGCGCCCTTCAGCTCCAGCAGGCGCTGGTAGAGCACCTTGCGCGGCAGACCGGTGAGACGGGCCGCCTCGGTCGCGGCCTTGGCCGTCGGCATGGTCTTCGAGAGATCGGCCAGCACGGCTTCGACATCGGCCTCCGGCGTTTCCACCGGCTCCGGCGGGCCGACGACGAGGACGATCTCGCCCTTGACGTTGTCCACCTCCCGGTAGTGCGCGGCAAGCTCGCCTAACGTGCCGCGGCGGAACTCCTCATAGGTCTTGGTCAGCTCGCGGCAGACGGAAGCGGGCCGGGCGCTGCCCAGCACGTCGGCGGCTGCAAGAAGCGTGGCGCCGATGCGATGCGGCGATTCAAAGAAGATCAGCGTCGCGGGGGCCGTGGCAAGTTCGCCGAGACGGTCGCGGCGGGCCTTGTCCTTGACCGGCAGGAAGCCGGCAAACAGAAAGGCGTCGTTCGGCAGGCCGGAGCCGACAAGGGCTGCAAGCGGCGCCGATGCGCCGGGAATGGGAATGACGCGGTAACCTGCCGCAATTGCCTGCTGCGCCAGCCGATAGCCGGGATCGGAGACCAGCGGCGTGCCGGCATCGGAGACCAGCGCCACCGAGCGGCCGGCCTCCAACGCCTGGAGGAGCCGCGGGCCGGCCTCGTCGGCATTGTATTCGTGATAGGCGAAGGGGCGATTCTGGATGCCGTAGCGGTCGAGCAGCACGCGGGTGACGCGCGTATCCTCGCAGGCGAGCACATCGGCGCCGGCCAGCGTTTCCAGCGCCCGCAGCGTGATATCGCCGAGATTGCCGATCGGGGTGGCGACCAGATAGAGCGCCGGCTCCAGCGGCCGCGCCGGCACCGCCATATTGTGCAGGCGGAAGCTTCGCCGGGTGGCGGCCTGCTCTGTCGTTTCCTCATTCATGCAATTTGCTTTCGTCCCGCCGTCATCGCGCCTTTATGGGCGAGCGGCACGGCTTCGGCAAGGGTTCGGATTTCTGTGAGAATTGCCCGGGAAAACCGCAAATGCAGGCGCTTGGCCCTCCATGCCTCTTGCAATCCGATGCTGAAGTCTGCCATTTTGCCCGTCCACTCCTCCGGTCTCAGGCCGGGAAAGCATTCTTCGGGTGCTCGATGCGCCCGGACAGTCACGGTCGAAAGCGGTAGCATTCCATGCGTATTACTATTGAGCGGTCAAACCTGTTGAAATCGCTGAACCACGTGCACCGCGTGGTCGAACGTCGCAACACGATCCCGATCCTGTCCAACGTATTGCTCAAGGCCGACGGCCAGAACCTCGACATGAAGGCGACCGACCTCGACCTCGAAATTACCGAGGCGACACCGGCAAGCGTCGAGCAGGCCGGCGCCACCACCGTTCCGGCCCATCTTCTCTACGATATCGTGCGCAAGCTTCCGGACGGCTCGGAAGTGCTGCTCGCCACCAGCACCGACGGCGGCTCGATGACCGTGCAGTCCGGCCGCTCGAAATTCTCGCTGCAGTGCCTGCCCGAATCCGACTTTCCCGATCTGACCGCCGGCACCTTCACGCATTCCTTCAAGCTGAAGGCGACCGATCTGAAGATGCTGATCGACCGCACGCAGTTCGCCATCTCGACGGAAGAGACGCGGTACTATCTCAATGGCATCTTCTTCCACACGATCGAGAGCAATGGCGACCTGAAGCTCAGGGCAGTCGCCACCGACGGCCACAGGCTGGCGCGCGCCGATGTCGATGCGCCCTCCGGCTCCGAAGGCATGCCCGGCATCATCATTCCGCGCAAGACGGTCGGCGAGTTGCAGAAGCTGGTCGACAATCCGGAGGTGACGGTGACCGTCGAGGTCTCCGACGCCAAGATCCGCCTGACCATCGGCTCGATCGTCATGACCTCGAAACTGATCGACGGCACCTTCCCGGATTACCAGCGGGTCATCCCGACGGGCAACGACAAGGAAATGCGCGTCGACTGCACGACCTTCGCCCAGGCCGTCGACCGTGTTTCCACCATTTCGTCCGAGCGCGGCCGCGCCGTCAAGCTGGCGCTGTCCGAAGGGCAGCTGATGCTGACGGTTAACAATCCGGATTCCGGCAGCGCGACCGAGGAAGTCGCCGTCGGTTACGACACGGATGCGATGGAAATCGGCTTCAATGCCAAATACCTGCTCGACATCACCGCGCAGCTTTCCGGCGAGCAAGCGATCTTCCTGCTGGCCGATGCCGGCTCGCCGACGCTGATCCGCGACACGGCGGGCGACGATGCGCTCTACGTGCTGATGCCGATGCGCGTCTGACGGGAACGAAGGCCCCCCGGCCCCGTTTTTCCTCCAGTTAAGCGGAGGATTGCTCCTCCTGTGAAAACGGAGGATCCGATGATGAAAAAGGCAGGAACGGTGCGCATCGGCGTATCCGGCTGGACCTATGCGCCCTGGCGCGGCCAGTTCTATCCGAAGGACCTGCCGCAGAAGCAGGAGCTTTCTTACGCCGCCCGGCGCTTCCCGTCGATCGAGATCAACGGCACCTTCTACAGCCTGCAGCGTTCGGAAAGCTTCGGCCGCTGGCGCGACGAAACACCTGGTGATTTCGTCTTCGCGGTCAAGGGGCCGCGCTTCATCACGCATATGCTGCGGCTGCGCGAGATCGAGACGGCGCTCGCCAATTTTCTCGCCTCCGGCCTGCTGCGGCTTGGCCCCAAGCTTGGGCCGATCCTCTGGCAATTCCCGCCGAACATGGCTTTCGATCCCGATCTTTTCGAAAATTTCCTGGCGCTGCTGCCGCAGGACCGCGATGCGGCTGAAGCACTTGCCAAGCGGCATGACGGGCACGTCAAAGGCCGGGCTTGGCTTCGAAGCGACGGCGATCAGCCGATCCGCCACGCGCTCGAAATCCGCCACAACAGCTTCCGCTCTGCCCCCTTCATCGAGATGCTTCGGCGACATAATGTCGCCCTCGTCTGCGCCGACACGGTGGAATGGCCATTGCTGATGGATATCACCGCCGATTTCATCTATTGCCGCCTGCATGGTTCCGAACAACTCTATGTCAGCGGCTATGAGGACGAGGCACTCGACCTATGGGCCGAACGCATCCGTGCCTGGGCAACCGGCGGAGAACCGAAAAATGCGACGCGGGTGCTGGCGCCGCTCGCAGCGTCCAGCAAGGGCCGCGACGTTTATCTCTATTTCGACAATACCGACAAGAAGCTGCGCGCGCCTGTTGACGCCGATCATCTTTGCCAAAGGCTTGCCGATCTTATGCCGCGTTCCGCCCCGAAAGCCGCATGAGCTGTTGATGCCGGTATCCTTGTTGCGAAAATCCTTGTCCCGACAGCGACAAGCGGCATATTAAGACAGTCGATCAACATGCGGATGGGTGGAGAATGCGCTTAAGGGTCAAGGTCAAGGAACAGCTCGGGAAAAGATTCGATGAGGAAATCCGTTTCTTCCGGGGGATGATGCAGGGGCCGAAGACGGTCGGCTCGATCGTGCCGACCTCCTCGATCACCGCCAGGCGCATGGCAAGCGTCATCGACATGCATTCCGGGCTACCGGTGCTTGAGCTCGGGCCCGGCACCGGCGCGATCACCAAGGCGATCCTTGGCCGCGGTGTGAAGCCGGACAATCTGGTCGCGATCGAATATTCGACGGATTTCCACCAGCATCTGCTGCGCGCCTATCCCGGTGTGCACTTCATCAACGGCGATGCCTTCGATCTCAAGACCACACTTGGCACCTTCGGCGACCAGACGTTCGATTGCGTCATCTCCTGCATTCCGCTCTTGAACTTCCCGATGGCGATGCGCGTCTCGCTGCTCGAAAGCCTGCTCGACCGCCTGCCTGCCGGCCGGCCGGTGGTGCAGATCTCCTACGGCGCGATCTCGCCGATCGCCGCCAATCCCGACCGTTACCATATTCAGCATTTCGACTTCGTCATGCGCAACATCCCGCCGGCGCAGCTCTGGATTTATAAGCGCGGCTGATGTTCGGACTCTATATCACCCATCCGCAAGTCAAGATCGATGCCAACGTGCCGGTGCCGAAATGGGGGCTTTCCGATGTCGGCGCCGCGCGTGCGCGCAAAGCGGCCGAGAGTGCCTGGGCGCGGCAATTGCGGCGGATCATCTCCAGCGACGAGACCAAGGCGATCGAGACGGCCGAAATTTTGGCGGAAGCCACCGGCGTGACGATCGAGATCGTCCACGGCATGCATGAAAACGACCGTTCGGCCACCGGCTTCCTGCCGCCTGCGCAATTCGAGGAAGCGGCCAACTGGTTCTTCGCCCATCCGGAAGAGAGCTTCAAGGGCTGGGAGCGCGCCGTCGACGCGCAAGCCCGCATCGTCGAGGCGGTGAAGACCGTTCTTGCCACGCATGATGCGACAGCCCCGATCGCCTTCGTCGGCCATGGCGGCGTCGGCACGCTGCTCAAATGCCATCTGGCCGGCAAGCCGATCGGCCGCGACCGCGACCAGCCGAGCGGCGGCGGCAATCGCTATGCTTTCGGCCTTGCGGATCTGGCCCTGACATGCGACTGGACACCCATCGAAGACTGGCGGGGGTGACTTGAAATGGACGCACGCGAGCGGCTGATCGTCGGCCTGGATGTTCCAACGATCGGCGAGGCGGAAAAACTGGTTTCCACGCTCGGCGACGACATTCTCTTCTATAAGATCGGCTATCAGCTGGTCTTTGCCGGCGGGCTGGAATTCGCCCGCGATCTTGCCGCAAGCGGCAAGAAGATCTTCCTCGACATGAAACTGCTCGACATCGACAATACCGTTGCTTCAGGCGTCGAGAACATCGCCAAGATGGGCATGTCGATGCTGACGCTGCATGCCTATCCCAAGGCGATGAAGGCGGCGGTCGAGGCGGCGGCCGGCTCCGACCTCTGCCTGCTCGGCGTCACGGTGCTGACCTCGATGGATGCCGAAGACCTTGCCGACGCCGGCTACAGCCAGGATCCGCACAGCCTGGTGCTGCGCCGAGCCGGACAAGCGCGCGCCGCTGGCATGGGCGGTATCGTCTGCTCAGCGGCTGAGGCGGCGGAGGTGCGCGAGATCGTCGGACCCGACATGGCGATCGTCACCCCCGGCATTCGTCCGACGGGCAGCGACCATGGCGACCAGAAGCGGGTGATGACGCCGTTCGACGCGCTGAAGGCGGGAGCGACACACCTCGTCGTTGCCCGGCCGATCGTCAAGGCGCCCGATCCCCGGCATGCCGCTCGCGCCGTGCTCAACGAAATGGTTGCTGCGCGCTGGCCGGCAAACCGCTGACAGACACCAAAAGGGAGAAGACCATGGCCAAGGGGTATTGGATCGCCCGCGTCGATGTTCGCGATGCAGAGCGCTATAAGGATTATGTGGCGGCGGCCAAACCCGCCTTCGAAAAATACGGCGCAAATTTCCTGGCGCGCGGCGGCGCCTTGACCGAACTGGAAGGCAAGGCGCGCGCCCGCAACGTCGTGATCGAATTCCCCTCGATGCAGCATGCCGTCGACTGCTACAATTCACCGGAATACCAGATCGCCGCCAAAATCCGCCAGGAAGTGGCGGATGCGGAAATGGTCGTCGTCGAAGGCGTCTAGAGCGCCGTGCGTCGTTTCGGACGATGCGTCAGGCGAGTTCGGATCCGCAAAAACTGACGGTGCGATGGGCCTTCCCGTCGCGCCGGGATTCGGTTAAGACGGGTGCCGATACAGCATCCTGCCCAGCCTTTCGAGGAACCTGCCATGACCCTTGCCAACCTGCCGCCGCTCGTCACCGTATTCGGAGGATCCGGCTTCGTGGGCAGGCACGTGGTTCGGGCACTCGCCAAGCGCGGCTACAATATCCGCGTCGCCGTGCGCCGTCCCGATCTCGCCGGCTTCCTGCAGCCGCTCGGCAATGTCGGCCAGATTTCCTTCGTCCAGGCGAACCTGCGCTATCGCAATTCGATCGACCGCGCCGTCGACGGTGCGGATCATGTCGTCAACTGCGTCGGCATTCTGCACGAGACCGGCCGCAACACCTTCGACGCGGTGCAGGAATTCGGCGCGCGCGCGGTCGCTGAAGCGGCGCGCGGCACAGGCGCCACGCTCGCCCATATTTCGGCGATCGGCGCCAATGCCAATTCCGAGTCCGGCTATGGCCGCACCAAGGGCCGCGCCGAAACCGCCATCTTCTCGGTCAAGCCCGATGCTGTGATCTTCCGCCCGTCGATCGTCTTCGGCCCGGAAGACAGCTTCTTCAACAAGTTTGCCGACATGGCCCGCATGTCGCCGGTCCTGCCGCTGATCGGCGGCGGCAAGACGAAATTCCAGCCCGTCTATGTCGAGGATGTCGCCGAGGCCGTCGCCCGCGCCGTCGACGGCAAGGTTGCCGGCGGCAAGGTCTATGAGCTTGGCGGGCCCGAGGTGCTGAGCTTCCGCGAATGTCTCGAGATGATGCTGAAGGTGACGAGCCGCAAGAACCCGCTGGTCTCCCTGCCCTTCGGCATTGCGTCGATGATCGGCAGCATCGCCTCGCTGATCCCCCTCATAACGCCGCCGATCACCCCGGATCAGGTTCGTATGCTGAAGCATGACAACATCGTTTCGCCGGCCGCCGAGGCGGAAGGCCGCACGCTGAAGGGCCTCGGCATTGCGCCGACCATGGCCGCATCGGTGCTCGGCTCCTATCTCGTGCATTATCGTCCGCACGGCCAGTATACCGGCACCGGCAAGGCCGCCTGAACAGTTTCGAGCTTCTGGAGGACGCCGTTCGCGCACGCCGCGGACGGCGTTTTGCTTTGCCGGCTTAAGCAAAGCCGGCGCAAGTTTGAAATGTTGTTGTGCCGGCCATATCAGGCGCAGTTGCATAAAAGACGCATCGGAAATTTTGTGGAATTAACACCAAATTTAGCAGGAACGTTTATTGCTATTTGCCATTCCACTGACTACCAAACCCGCGCGTCTTCCAACGGACTCAACGCTTGGCATCGCGTGCGGCAATCACTGTGAAAGGCATTTCTCGATGGGCAAGTCAATCGCGCTCCTGTTTGCGTGTGCGGCGCTGGTTATCCTTGCAGGCTCCTTCGTTGCGTCCGGTTCGGTCGCAGCAGTGAAGGGCGGCTGCTCGCCGGCCTACGGCGTCGATCCTTGCTCGACGGCTTCGATCAGCCATTGACGAAAGGCCGGCCTCGCCGCCGGCATCTTTCATAAAGACACCTAGCGGTCGGAGCGCCTGAAGCAGGACGCTCCAAAATGAACGCCCGGTCTTGCCCGCTTCAAAACAGCAGCGAGCACCGCTTATCTTGCTATCTGAAAAATACGGCGCCCTTGGCTGGCAATCGCATGCCTGTCCATAAGCTCGACGCGGCAAATTGCATTCGCGCCGGGGAGCCGCGCGAATGCAATGCGTTGGGATGTCTCAGCCGATCAAGCCGGTTGCGGCCATGCCGAGCAGCAGGACGCCGAGAATGATGCGGTAGACGGCAAACAGCGTGAAGCGGTTGCTTCTGATATAGGCCAGCAGCCATTTGACGGCGATGAAAGCGACGATCGTGGAAACGACGAAGGCGATGCCGAGTGCCGTCCAGTCTTCGTTTGCCGCGCCGCCGTCCTTGAAGGTCTTCAGCAATTCATAGCCGCTCGCCGCATACATGGTGGGGATGCCGACGAGAAAGGCAAATTCGGTCGCTGCGGCGCGGTTGCCGGTGCCGGCCAGCATGGCGACGAAGATCGTAGCGCCGGAGCGCGAGGTTCCCGGGAAGACACCGGCGACGATCTGGGCGATGCCGACGAGGATGGCGACGAGCCAGGTGATTTCCTTATGGGGGGCTTTGCGCGCCGCGGCCCATTCGGCAAAGATCATCCAGAAACCGCCGATGATGAGCGCCCAGGCGATCGGCGTCGCGGTCTCCGGCAGTTCGAAGCCGAGCTTCTTGACGATAAGTCCGAGAATCGCAGTGATGAGAAAGGCGACGATCAGCTTGGCGGCATAGTCGCGATTCTCAGGCTCCCGCCAGCCAAGCACCAGATCCAGCAGCCGACGCCAGTAGATGATGGTGACGGCGAGGATAGCGCCGGCCTGAATGACGATATTGAACATGTCCGACCGGTGGCCGAGCCATTGCTCCGCAATGATCAGGTGGCCGGTGCTCGAGATCGGAAGAAATTCGGTGATCCCCTCGATGACACCGAGAAGCGCAGCATTGATATAATCCATACATTGTCTCCGTTTAAAGGTCGGCCGGGCCTGACCGCTTGGGTCGATCAGGCCGCCGCTTCCATTCGTTCGTTAGACCGTATCTCGCCATTGTCAGATGGCGTAAAATCCGATTCGCTTGTATTGGCGGGGCCAAGCTCCTATAGCTTCAACCAATGAGTCATGACTAGGGCGCTATAACTGAGCTGCCACACAGTCCTGTAACAGCAATCACGAAGCTCGAGTATCGATGCCCACGCTTTATCATCATCCCATGTCATCCGCATCTCGCTTCGTCCGGCTGATCCTGGCCGAATACGGCTATCAGGCGGATCTGATCGAGGAGCAGACATGGGAGAAGCGCCGGGATTTCCTGGCGCTCAACCCGGCCGGCACGCTGCCTGTTTATGTCGACGACAGCATGCGGGCGCTCTGCGGCGCGACCGTCATTTCCGAATATCTGGACGAGACGCATGGCGTGTTGAAGCGCGACCGGCGGCTGCTCGCCGAGGACCCTTTCCAGCGGGCGGAAATCCGCCGGCTGAGCGAGTGGTTCATGCAGAAGATGGAAAACGACGTGACCAAGCCGCTCGCCCGCGAGCGTGTCTACAAGTTGCAGATGACCGCCGATCAGGGCGGCGGCGCGCCGGATTCGAAGATTTTGCGCACGGCCCGCGCGAATATCCGCCAGCATATGCGCTATCTCACCTGGCTTGCCGGCTCGCGCCAATGGCTTGCGGGCGAGCGGATGAGTTATGCCGACCTTGCCGCCGCGGCCTCGATTTCGATCCTCGATTATCTCGGCGAGATCGACTGGGCTGATGCGCCCGTCGTCAAGGACTGGTACCAGCGGCTGAAATCGCGCCCCTCCTTCCGGCCGATGCTGACCGAGCGGGTGCGCGGCCTGACGCCGGTTTCGCACTATGCCGATCTGGATTTCTGACGAGGGCTCTCCATGCCCGAAGCCGATAGAGATGACAAAGAGCGCCGCCGCCGCGACAATTTGACCATGTTCGTGCGGGCGGAATCTGCCGCCAAGGGATTCGATCTCTGCCGCATCACGCGGCCCGACGCGATTCCCGAAGCCAAAGAGCGCCTCGGCCAGTTCATCGATGCCGGGCGCCATGGGACGATGGAGTGGATGGCGGAGACCCGCGACCGTCGCGGCGATCCGCGCACACTCTGGAGCGAGGTGCGGTCCGTCGTGGTCTTCGGCCTCAACTACGCCCCTAAAGAAGATCCGCGCGGCATCCTCGCCAAACCCGATAAGGCTGCGATCTCGGTCTATGCCCGCAACCGCGACTATCACGACATCATCAAGGGCCGGCTGAAGGAAATCGCCACGCGATTTGCGGCGCGGGCCGACGCCGATGTCAAAGTCTTCGTCGATACCGCCCCTGTCATGGAAAAGCCGCTGGCGGCGGCAGCCGGCCTCGGCTGGCAGGGCAAACATACCAACCTCGTCAGCCGCACGCACGGTTCCTGGCTATTTCTCGGCAGCATGTTCACCACCGCCGATCTCGCCGTCGACGCTGAAGAGACCGATCATTGCGGCTCCTGCCGCGCCTGTCTCGACGCCTGCCCGACGGCCGCCTTTCCGGGACCCTATCAGATCGATGCGCGGCGCTGCATTTCCTACCTCACCATCGAGCATAAGGGGCCGATCGATCCTGAACTGCGGTTGCCGATCGGCAATCGCATCTATGGCTGCGACGATTGTCTGGCCGCCTGTCCGTGGAACAAGTTCGCAAATGCGGCCTCCGAGATGAAGCTGAAGGCGCGGGACGATCTGCAGGAGCCATCGATCGCCTTTCTGCTGACGCTTGACGATGCCGCTTTCCGCACCTTTTTCAGCGGCTCGCCGGTGAAGCGGATCGGCCGTGACCGCTTTATCCGCAATGTGCTGATCGCCGCCGGCAATTCCGGCGAGAAGGCGCTTATCGCCCAATGTCGGCTGCTCGCCGGCGACGCCTCGCCGGTGGTGCGGGGAATGGCAGTGTGGGCGCTGTCGCGGCTGATGGCGGCTGACGAATTCTCGGCCTTTGCCGCACAAAGGGCTGGTGAGAGCGATGACGACGTATTGAACGAATGGCGGTTGGCGGGAGTGGGCTGATGCATGTGATGATTTTTGGCTGCGGTTTTTCCGGCACGGCGATCGCCAAGGCCTTTGCCGGCAACGGCGTGCGCATTTCCGGCACTACCCGCTCGGCCGACAAGATGGCGGCGTTCCGGCAATACGGCATCGAAGCCTTCCTTTTCGACGGCGAGACCGTGACCGACGACTTGCGCCGGGCGCTGGGAAGCGTCACCCACCTCGTGCAGTCGATCGCGCCCGGCAAAGGCGACCCGTTGCTTCGGTTGCTGGACGAAGACCGCGCAAGCCTGCCGTCCAGCCTCGAATGGATCGGTTATCTCTCCACCGTCGGCGTCTATGGCGATCACAAGGGCGCCTGGATCGATGAGGAAACACCCTGCGTGCCCGTATCCGGGCGCTCGAAGGAGCGGCTCGAAGCGGAAGCGGGCTGGCTGGCAATGGGTGAGGCGTGCGGTGTGCCGGCGGCGGTGCTGCGCCTTTCCGGCATTTACGGGCCGGGGCGCAATGCCTTCTGCAATTTGGACAAGGGCACGGCGCGGCGGCTGATCAAGAAGGACCAGGTGTTCAACCGTATCCGCGTCGAGGATATCGGTGCCGCGACCCGCTTCCTGTCAGAGCATGGCCTCAGCGGCATCTATAACGTCACCGACGACCGGCCCGGCCCGCCGCAGGACGTGATTGTCGAGGCGGCACGGCTGATGGGCGTCGAACCCCCGCCGGAGCAGGCGTTTGAGACCGCCGAGCTGACGCCGATGGCGCGCTCCTTCTACGGCGAGAACAAGCGGGTTTCGAATGCGAAACTCAAGGCCGCCGGCTTCGAATTCGCCTTCCCGAACTATCCGATGTCGCTTGCGCAATTGTGGCAGGACGGACGCTGGCGGGGCTAGAGCCCAAGCGTTTCATACACTCAAAATCAGCGCCCATAATGAGTAGGAAATACCTACTTTACCCATTTGTCGGGATGATTTTCGCCGTATATTATGGTTAACGGCCTTTAAATTTGCGCAAATGTGGCGGAAAATATGGCGAAGCCGGAAAAAAAATTTCGCGATTTTTGTGAGTGCCGGGATGTTAACCGCTCCACTGAAAAATTCGTTCGGATTTTAACTGATTTCACTGCGTTTTTTCCGTTTCCCCCATCACCGCCCGCTTCCGAAATTCCATCATCGCACTCACGAATATTACATATTGTAACATTCCGTGATCATGCGCGGCACTTTTTCGCCACTTTTTCACAGATTTAAGCCCCGCCGCCTGCAAGGGCGTGAGTTCAATAGTTGAGGGATACTCTGTTTTGAAGAAAATATGTCGTTCTATTATCGCTGCCGCAACTATTGCAGCCTGCTCTTTCCTGCTTCCGGCGGAGAGTTTTGCTGGAAATGGCTGCGGCGGTGCTTCATGGTACGCACTTCACTCCAAAACTGCTTCCGGAGAACGTATGAATCCCGCCGTCTTGACTGCCGCACATCGTTCGCTTGCCTTCGGCACCAAGGTCAAGGTCACCAACCGCAACAATGGCCGCACCGTCGTCGTTCGCATCAACGACCGCGGTCCGTTCATCCGCGGCCGCGTACTCGACCTGTCGCGCGCCGCGGCACAGAACATCGGCATGGTCAGCTCCGGCACGGCGAAGGTCTGCTACCAGGTGATCAGCTAAAGCTGACAGCCGGTGATCAGCCAAAGCTGATCGAGGTGGTCAGCTGGGGCCAGGCCGGCCTTGCAGCAATTGGCTGCGCCGTCACCGGCGCTTGCTCTTGCCGTCAATCGCGGTTACCACGCGGTTGAGACTTGTGAACATTCCGCCCGCGCCTGTCGTGACCATGCGGACCGATCACACGTCATGGCAATTAGGAGATTTGTGAATGCGTCTGGGCGGCCGCCTCGAAGGGGCGATTTCTGTGCTCGCGGATATCGATGCCCGCAAGCGGCCCGTTGCCGACGCGCTGAAGGACTGGGGCCTTGCGCACCGCTTCGCCGGTTCCGGCGACCGCGCCGCCATCGGCAACATCGTCTATGACGCCCTGCGCATGCGGCTTTCCCATGCCTGGCTGATGGACGACGAGAGTGCCGCCGCCATTGCCCATTCCGTCATGTTCCGCCAATGGGGTTTCACCCCCGACAGTCTCGCCGCCGAACTGGCGGACGACAAGTTCGCGCCGGCACCGCTTTCGGCCGATGCCCTCTCGGCCTTCGCAAGCCGCTCGCTCGACGATGCGCCGCCGCATATCCGCGGCGATATTCCCGAATGGGTCCAACCCTCCTTCGAACAGGCCTTCGGCGCCGGCTGGCTCTCCGAGGCGCAGGCACTCGCGACGCGCCCGACACTTGATCTGCGCGCCAACATCTTGAAGTCCTCCCGCGACAAGGCCGTCAAGGCGCTCGAACGCGCCGGTGCACATGCAGCGAAAATCGCCCGCTACGGCATCCGGATTGCCGCCGGCGAAGGCGCTTCGCGACTTCCCAACGTGACGGCCGAACTTTCGTTCCAAAAAGGCTGGTTCGAAGTTCAGGACGAGGGTTCGCAGATCGTCGCCGACCTGGTGCTCGCCCATGAGGGCGACCAGGTCCTCGACTATTGCGCCGGCGGTGGCGGCAAGACGCTCGCCATGGCCGCCGCCATGCAGAACAAGGGACAGGTTCACGCTTACGACGCCGACCGCAAGCGGCTGGCCCCGATCATCGAGCGGCTGAAGCGGGCCGGCACACGCAATGTCCAGGTGCATGACGACGCCAAGGGCCTTGCCGGGCTTGCCGGACGCTGCGACAAGGTGCTTGTCGACGCGCCCTGCACTGGCACCGGCACGTGGCGCCGCCGCCCCGATACGAAATGGCGGCTGACGGCGAAGAACCTCGACGAACGCACCGCCCAGCAGCAGGGCGCGCTGGCGCAGGCAAGCGGCTTCGTCAAGCCAGGCGGTGAGCTGATCTACGTCACCTGCTCGGTGCTGCCGCAGGAGAACGAGGAACAGGTGCGCCGCTTCACGGCCGACAATCCTGATTTCCAGATCGTCAGCGCCCTGCCCGCCTGGGATGCGCTCTTCGGCAAAGACGCCCCGCGCCCGCACTCTTCCGATGGCCTGACAGTGACGCTGACGCCGGCTTCCACAGATACGGACGGCTTCTTCTTTTGCCGCCTGCAGCGGAAGGGCTGACGCCGCGGCAAATGGCGCGGTGGTTGCCGATTTTTCCGGGCGAATGCTCCGCAAAACAAGCGCGTGTGCAGACCTCTTGCATCCTTAAAACCATTCCAAACTAGAGCATTTGACACCAGTTTGCTTTTGGGCGAAGAGACGGGGCCCGATTTAGACGGAAAACCCGTCACAGGAGAGGATAATGAAGCTCAATAAACTCCGCGCAGCCGTGCTGGCGATCGCCCCCGCAGCCCTGCTCGCCCTTCCCGCGCATGGCGAGACCGATGCCGCCGCCGTGGTGAAACACTATGCCGAAGTGGCCCATGCCAAATACGAAGACTCGCTGACAACGGCAAAGGCGCTCGATGCCGCGATCGACGCCTTCCTGAAGACGCCTGATGACGCGACGCTGAAGACCGCCCGGGACGCCTGGATCAAGGCGCGCGTTCCCTATCAGCAGACGGAAGTCTATCGCTTCGGCAATCCGATCGTCGACGACTGGGAAGGCAAGGTCAATGCGTGGCCGCTCGATGAAGGCCTGATCGACTACGTCGATCCCTCCTACGGCACCGAGAGCGACGAAAACTCTCTCTATGTCGCAAATGTCATCGCCAACAAGACGATCAAGATCGACGGCAAGGATGTCGACGCCTCCAAGCTGACGCCGGAATTCCTCTCCGGCACGCTGGCCGAGGCCGGCGGCATCGAAGCAAACGTCGCGACCGGCTACCATGCCATCGAATTCCTGCTCTGGGGCCAGGATCTGAACGGCACGGGACCCGGCGCCGGCAACCGCCCGGCGACCGATTACGACCTGAAGAATTGCACGCACGGCAATTGCGACCGCCGCGCCGAATATCTGAAATCCGCCTCCACCCTGCTGGTTTCCGACCTGCAGGAAATGACCGACAACTGGAACGCGGACGGCGCTGCGACGAAGAATGTCGAAGCTGACCCGAAGGCCGGCCTCGTCGCGATCCTGACTGGCATGGGTTCGCTTTCCTACGGCGAGCTTGCCGGCGAGCGCATGAAGCTCGGCCTGCTGCTGCACGATCCCGAGGAAGAGCATGATTGCTTCTCCGACAACACCTACAACTCGCATCTGAACGACGCGATCGGCATTGCCGCCGCCTATACCGGCAACTATACCCGCGTCGACGGCACCAAGCTCAGCGGACCGTCGCTGCATGATCTGGTGGCCGCCAAGGACAAAGCGCTCGACGCCGAGATGGAAGGCAAGCTCAACAAGACGCTCGACGCGATGAATGCCATGGCCAAGCGCGGCGAGACAGTCGAGAAGTACGACCAGATGATCGGCGAAGGCAACAAGGAAGGCAACGCCGTTGTTCAGGCCGCCATCGACGGATTGATCGACCAGACGAAATCGGTACAGCGCGTTATTGCCGCACTCGATCTCGGCACGGTTCAGCTTGAAGGTTCCGACAGCTTGGATAATCCTAACGCCGTCTTCAAATAAGCAAAGGCGGGCCGCTTCGATGACGGAGCGGCCCCGACTCTGAAATGCGATTTGTTACTTCCCTCATTCCTGTGCTCGTCACAGGAATCCAGCCACGGCGCGTCCGCGCCGTGAATGACTCGGTCAGAGGGGAGTCTTCCACGCCCAAGGACTTGGGCGCACTGGATTCCTGTGACATCCCTCGGGCAAAGCCCGAGGAAGCGAATGAGGGCGTTGCAAAGGAAGCGCGCGCCAGCACCCCGGAGCTTACCGCTCGGGCTCATCGCGTCCTCTCAAAACTCCGCCCATGCCTCCGCGTCGCAGCCTACGCCGCCCTTGCCGGAGCACCCGTGGCTTTTGCCTCCGGTTTCGATCTTCCAACCAAACGCACCGACCTTCCCGAAACCGATCTCAAACGCGTCGCCGACGTGACGCGGCCGACTAGCGATTTTTCCAAAGCTGAACAATATGAGGCGATGCAGGCGGGCGGGGCGACCTCGATCGATCCCGTCACCGAAGACAGTTTCTCGCATATTTCGGCCAACATTCCCTTCGAGGAAGAGCAGAATTTCAAGCTCGGCAATGCGCTTTTCCGTAAGCTCTGGGTTTCCTCCCCCTCCTCGACGCAGGCTTCCGATGGGCTCGGCCCTCTCTTCAACGCCCGCTCCTGCATGAGCTGTCACGTCAATGACGGCCGCGGCAAACCGCCGGAAGGGGGTCCAAGCGCCGTCTCGATGTTCCTGCGGCTTTCCCGTGCGGCCGCAACGCCGGAGGAAGAAAAGGCGATCGCAGGCGCGGATATCCTCAATTTCCCCGATCCGGTCTATGGCCATCAGCTGCAGGATCTTGCCGTTCCCGGTCTTGCCGCCGAAGGCCGGATGACGATCCGCTATGATGAGGAGACGGCAACGCTTGGCGACGGCGAAACCGTGTCTCTGCGCCGCCCGCATTATGCGGCGACCAACTTGGCCTATGGACCGCTCGATGCGGCGACGACGATCTCGGCGCGTGTCGCCCCCGCCATGATCGGCCTCGGGCTGATCGAGGCCATTCCCGAGGCAGATATCCTTGCCCATGCCGACCCCGATGATGCCGATGGCGACGGCATTTCGGGCAAGGCGGCGATCGTCCGTGATCACCGCAGCGGCGAGATCGCGCTCGGCCGCTTCGGCTGGAAGGCACAGAACGCCACGGTGCGCGACCAGAATGCCGACGCATTTGCCAATGATATCGGCATCTCGACACCCGACCACCCGGACGCGCATGGTGATTGCACCAAGGCGGAGGAGAAATGCCTCGATCTGCCGACCGGCGTGCAGAAACGGCTGGGCGCGGAAGAAGCGCCGGGCCCCATTCTCGACCTCGTGACCTTCTACTCCGAAAATCTTGCCGTTCCGGCGCGCCGCAAGGCGAGCTTTCCCGAGACGCTGAAGGGCAAACGGATTTTCTATGAAAGCGGCTGCATTTCCTGCCATGTGCCGAAATTCGTCACCCGCCGGGATTCGGCAGACAAGGCGCAGTCCTTCCAACTGATCTGGCCCTATTCCGACTTCCTTTTGCACGATATGGGCGACGGGCTTGCCGACGGGCAGCAAGTCGGTCTTGCAAGCGGACGTGAATGGCGCACGCCACCGCTATGGGGTATAGGACTGACCCGGACTGTCAGCGGACACAGCTTTTTCCTGCATGACGGCCGTGCGCGGGATCTCACCGAGGCGATCCTCTGGCACGGCGGCGAAGCAGACAAGGCCCGCAACGCTTTCTCCTCCCTGTCGAAAGACGACAGGGCGGCCCTGATTACATTCCTGGAGTCACTTTGATGCGCCTTTGGCACCCCCTGCTCTGCCTCACTCTGATCGGCCTTGCCACGTCGGCGGCTGCCCAGACCGCCGCTCCGCCGGCAGGGATGAACGAGGATGCCGTTCCCGCCGTGATGCAACGCGCGGTCGACGAGGTGATCCGCCCCGGCTATCGCAACATGCAGCAGTCCGCCGCCCGGCTGACGACGGCGATGAAGGATCTTTGCGACGGCGGCACCCAGCAGACGCTGGATAAGGCGAAGTCGGCCTTTGACGATACGATCCGCTACTGGTCGATCATCGAAATCGTCCAGACCGGACCTGTTATCCAGGACAATCTCTTCGAACACATCCTGTTCTACCCCGACCGCAAGGGCGTTGGCCTGAAGCAGGTGCAGGCGCTAATCGCCAAGGCCGACCCGAAGGATGCGACGGTCGATGCGATCGCCGGCAAGAGTGTGGCGCTGCAGGGCCTGACGGCGCTGGAATACGTGCTTTACGGCAACGGCTCGGACGATCTGATCAAGCAGAAGGGCGGCTTCCGTTGCCTTTACGGCGCCGCTGTCGCCGGCAATATCCAGCGTGAGGCCGGCGAAGTCGTCGCCGCCTGGGAAAAGCCGGACGGCGTGCAGGCGAGCTGGAAACATCCGGGTCCGCAGAGCAACGATTTCATGGACAATAAGGAAGCCGTGACAGCGCTGCTCGGCATTCTCGTCCACGGCGCCGAGAACGTCCGCGACCAGCGGCTGGAGCAATTCTACAAGGGCAAGGACACCACGCCGCGCCCGCGCATGGCGATCTACTGGCGTTCCAAGAATACCTGGAAATCAATGACCGCCAATATCGACGGCCTGCGCACGCTCTGGCAGAAGGCCGGCATGGCCGAGCTTCTGCCGCCGGACAAACAGGCAGTCGCCGCCTCGATCGACGAAGACTTCAAATCGCTGCTCGACAGCGTGCCGAAACTCAACCCCGATATAGACGCCGCCACAAGCGATGCGGAAAAGGCCAAGCTCGACACGCTTTTGGCCGAAAGCCGTGATCTGATCACTAGGATCAGCGACGAATATGGCGCCGCAATCGGCCTCTCGGCCGGCTTTTCCTTTTCAGACGGGGACTGAAGCGATGACGCGAACAACTGCTATCGACCGACGCGGTTTCGTCAAGGCCGCCGGACTCGGCTTCCTTGCGAGTTTGGCGCCGAAGTCGCTGATGGCCCTGGAGCGGGCCGATGCAGTTTATGCCTCGGGCATTCGCGCTGCCGACGGCTCCTTTGCCGTTGCCACCGTGACGGAGCGCGGCGAGATCGTCGACCAGGTCAAGCTTCCCGCCCGGGCCCACGGCATGGCGTTCAGCGCCGTCTCCGGCAGGACCGTCGCTTTCGCCCGCCGGCCCGGCACCTATGCCATGATCTTCGACCCCTGGCACAGGAGCGAGCCGATCGTCATCAGCGCCAGGGTAGACCGGCATTTCTATGGCCACGGCGCCTTTTCTCCCGACGGTCGTTTTCTCTACGCCAGCGAAAACGACTTCGACGGCAATCGCGGTATGATCGGCATCTACGACGCCGGCAACCGCTTCACCCGCATCGGCGAATACGAGACCTATGGCATCGGTCCGCACGATATGACGGTTTCCGATGACGGAGGCCTTCTGATCGTCGCCAATGGCGGCATCGAGACGCATCCGGATTTCGGCCGCACCAAACTCAATCTCGGGGAGATGCAGCCGTCGCTGGCGCTGATCGATGCGGCGACCGGGGCGCTTGTCGAAAAACATGTGCTGCCGGCGCAATGGGCGGAGCTTTCCACCCGCCACGTCGATCTCGACGACAAGGGCCGCATCTGGTTTGCCTGCCAATACGAAGGTCACCGCAAGGATTTACCGCCGCTCGTCGGCCATTTCGCCAAGGGCGAAGAGCTTTCCTTCATCGACCTGCCGGAGCAGACGACGCGCAGGCTGGCTAATTACGTTGGTGCGATTGCCGTCAACCGCAGCGAGGGCATCGTCGGCATCACCTCGCCGAAGGGCGGCGCCTCGGTGACCCTCGACGCAAGGACGGGCAAGGTCCTGGCCGAGACGATCATTCCGGACGCGGCCGGCATCGCCCCGGCCAAAAGCGGCTTTGCCGTCTCCTCCTACGACGGCGATTTCCTGTCGACCCGCAGCGACGTCGCATGGGACCAGCATATCGTGCGGATTTAGCCGCCGCGCGAATAGGCTTTCTGCTCGGCACTGACGCTTGAGGCGGCGGCCCTGGCCGCCTCATGCAGCCATTCGTTTCCCCGCGTCTTGATATCCTGGAGAATCCTCGCTGTCGCAGCCGCATCGTTGGAATGGCAATTGGCGATCTCGAAACCCATCAATTCGAGCATCGTCGGCGAAAGCAGGATGTCGGAGTGGCGGTCGATTTCGATCTTACAGCTGTTCGGCGAGAGCCGGCGCACGAGGATGCGGCCGGAAATCTGGTAATGCGGATCGACGCACCGCGCCCGCCCATTGGCGATCTCTCCCACATGGATCGCCATGTCCTGTGGTCTGTGGCGAAGCGACCAGGCGGACGGCATCAGCGCCTTGGCCTCACGCAGCACCGGCCCGCCCTGCCATTCCGCATAGGCGACGAAACGCGGCCGGCCGAGGCTGCCGGTGCCGCCGCTGCGCGGCTTCGCCACGAAAGGTCCCGAACCGGGCGGCAGTGCAGCTGCGAGCGCCTTGGCATAAGCGGATGGCGGCGGCTCGCGTCCGGGAAGCAGCATTTCATATTTCTCCCAAAACTCCCGGCGTTCGGAATTCGGCAGCATCAGCGCCTTGCGCAGCCACTTGTGATCCCGCTCGAGAATGACGGGCAGTGGATTTTCAAGGCCCCTGCGATAGCCGCTGAGGATCAACTCGCCGATCATCCGAACCGAGGGACCATCCTCGCCGCGCGCCAGGATGGCGCTTGCCGCAAGGCGAACGAGATCCAGCGCATAGGGCATCACAGCCGCATCGTCGAAATCATTGACGCCCCAGACGAGCCGGCCTTCGCCATCGCGCCAAGTGCCGAAATTCTCCAGATGCGTATCGCCGATCGCCAGCACTTCGGGCGCGCGGCCAAGCTCCGGGCAGATATCGAGGATGGTCTCGCACCAACGCCAATAGGTGGCCCGCAGGAAGACGAAGCCGCCGCTGCGCATCTTCTCGTGCTTCTCAAGAAGATCCTCCTTGACGAGATCGCCGCCGAGTTCGCCCGCCAGCCAGGTCTCGAAATTGCGGACCGATTGCGATATCGTCGTCATGCGCCGGCGCTCCGTTCTTTCGAGACATGACGCGGAGAATACGCGCTGAGCGCGAAGCTGCAATCGTCTTCGCACCGGCTTGCATCACCCGCTTGCATGGCGACGGAAAGACGAAAGGTTGCCCCGGCGACACGGCCGCAGCTTTCCATCGGCGCTGAGACCGATTTCAGCAATGTGCAGCTTGTCGAATCCGGCCCGCCATGCCACTTTCCCGGCTGCAAGAGGGGCAGACATGAGCGAGACTGACAGGGGCGATTTCCGCGCGCGAATCCGCCGCAATTTTGCGCGGCAGGCAGCGATGGAGACGATCGGCGCGGAGCTGACGCGCGTCGAGCACGGCGTCGTTGAGATCGAGCTTCCCTTCGACGTCAAACTGACACAGCAGCACGGCATCTTGCACGCAGGTATCATTTCTGCAGCGCTCGATTCAGCCTGCGGCTTTGCCGCCTACAGCGTCATCGACCCCGAAGCCTCGATCCTGACGATCGAATTCAAGGTCAATCTCATGTCGCCGGGGCGTGGCGATCGTTTCCTGTTCCGCGGGGAAATTACCAAACCCGGCTCCACCATCATCGTCGCCGACGGGCGAGGCTACGCGATCAGCGACGGGCCGGCGAAACTCATCGCCTCCATGACCGGAACGATGATGGTGATCCGCGGTAGAGAAGGGATTACGGGATGAAATTCGAGTTGAAGTCGGTCGCGGGAAAATCCATGCTGTTCGTCATGGCGGCGGAGGCCGAATACGGCCCCTTCCTGCGGTCGCGGATCGAACCCTTGATGACCGGCGTCGGCCCGGTCGAGGCGGCGGTCGCGCTGACCAAGACGCTGGCGCGGCTGGATGCCGCCGACGACCTGCCGGATCTCGTGGTTTCGCTGGGCTCGGCCGGCTCCGCCAAACTGGAGCAGACGGAAATCTATCAGGTAACCTCGGTTTCCTACCGCGACATGGACGCTTCGCCGCTCGGCTTCGAAAAGGGCCGCACGCCCTTTCTCGACCTGCCGGCAACGCTTGAGCTGCCGCTGCGCATTCCGGGCATTGCCGAAGCAAGCCTTTCGACAGGCGGCAATGTCATCTCGGGCACCGCCTATAGCGCCATCGACGCCGACATGGTCGACATGGAGACCTATGCGGTGCTGCGCGCCTGCCAGGGCTACAAGCTGCCGCTGATCGGCCTTCGCGGCATTTCCGACGGCGCGGTCGAGCTGCAGCACATCTCGGGCTGGACGGAATATCTGCACATCGTCGACCGCAAGCTCTCCTACGGCGTCGACAGCCTGTTCACGGCGCTGGAGGACGGGGTTTTCTGGTTCTGACCGCTCGAAAGCGCCGCGCGTCAGCTGCGCGGGGGACAATCGGAACAATAAAAACCCGACGCCGCCGATTTCCCGGATTGCAAGGCGAAGCGCTTTTCATTAAAGCCTCGCCATGACCCAGACAGCACATCCCGACTCCGTTCTCATCGTCGATTTCGGCAGCCAGGTGACCCAGCTCATCGCACGACGCGTGCGCGAGGCCGGCGTCTATTGCGAGATCGTTCCGTTCCAATCGGCCGAAGAGGGCTTCCAGCGCCTCCAGCCGAAAGCCGTGATCCTGTCCGGCAGCCCGGCCTCCACGGTCGACGAGGGGTCGCCGCGAGCGCCGCAGATCATCTTCGACAGCGGCCTGCCGGTCTTCGGCATCTGCTATGGCCAGCAGACGATGTGCATGCAGCTCGGCGGCAAGGTCGAGAGCGGCCATCACCGCGAATTCGGCCGCGCCTTCCTCGACGTCGACAAGGACTGCCAGCTGTTCGAGGGCCTCTGGTCCTCCGGCTCGCGCCATCAGGTGTGGATGAGCCATGGCGATCGCGTCACGGCGCTGCCTGACGGTTTCGAGGTGGTTGCCACCTCCTCCAACGCCCCCTACGCCTTCATCGCCGACGAGAAGCGCAAATATTACGGCGTGCAGTTCCACCCCGAGGTCGTGCACACACCCGACGGCGCAAAGCTGATCGGCAACTTCATTCATAACATTGCCGGCATCAAGGGCGACTGGTCGATGTCGGCCTATCGCCAGAAGGCGGTCGACGAGATCCGCAAGCAGGTGGGGGACAAGCGCGTCATCTGCGCGCTTTCGGGCGGCGTCGACAGTTCGGTCGCCGCACTCCTGATCCACGAGGCGGTCGGCGATCAGTTGACCTGCATCCTCGTCGACCACGGCCTGATGCGCAAGGACGAGGCGGCCAATGTCGTCGCCATGTTCCGCGAGCATTACAATCTGCATCTCTTGCATGTCGACGCTTCCGACCGCTTCATCGGCGAGCTCGAAGGCGTCAGCGACCCGGAAACCAAGCGCAAGATCATCGGCCGGCTGTTCATCGAAACTTTCGAGGAAGAGGCGAAGAAGCTCGGCGGCGCCGATTTCCTCGGCCAGGGTACACTCTATCCTGATGTGATCGAGAGCGTTTCCTTCACCGGCGGCCCGTCGGTGACGATCAAGTCGCACCACAATGTCGGCGGCCTGCCGGAGCGCATGAAGATGCAGCTCGTCGAGCCGCTTCGCGAACTCTTCAAGGACGAGGTGCGCGCGCTCGGCCGCGAGCTCGGCCTGCCCGACAGCTTTATCGGCCGCCACCCCTTCCCCGGCCCCGGCCTTGCCATCCGCTGCCCCGGCGGCATCAGCCGCGAGAAGCTGGAAATCCTGCGCGAAGCCGATGCGATCTATCTCGACGAAATCCGCAAGGCCGGCCTCTACGACGCCATCTGGCAAGCCTTCGCCGTGCTGCTCCCCGTCCAGACCGTCGGCGTGATGGGCGACGGACGCACCTATGAATTCGTCTGCGCACTGCGCGCTGTCACCTCCGTCGACGGCATGACCGCGGATTTCTACCACTACGACATGGAATTCCTCGGCCGCGCCGCCACGCGCATCATCAACGAGGTGCGTGGCATCAACCGCGTGGTCTATGACGTCACCTCGAAGCCGCCCGGCACGATCGAGTGGGAGTGATTTTGGCCTATCCGAACGCCGCCGATAGCGCGCCAAAACCCTTAATAACGTACTGAAAAAGCAATAAATCATCTGCCATCTATCGCCGTCTATCGCGGGGCAAGCCCCGGAATAGACGGTCGATGGCCGGCCGCCGCGCAACAAGCGTGAACTGGTGGCTCTGCTCCACAAGGCGACAGGCCTGAACGACCGTCAGAGAAGACCCTTGCCCTTGAGATCAACGGCGAAGGTGGCGAGCGGCACAAGCGTAAGCGGCTGGCTTTCCAGCGGCTGGGCCCCATAGCTGACATGCCATTGGGCTGCGCGCTCGCCCTTTGCGTCGATAATCAGCAGAACGCCGCCTGCTTCGGACGCGATCCGCAGGCAGCGAAGCGCCGCGGCGCGAGGAGCTGTCCACCTAAACTAGGCTCGGATCGCAACCGATATCTCTGTAGCGGGCCATCTGCCCCGGCGGCTCCCGGCGATCAGTGGTCGGACCGGGAGGGCTGCTCCTCGCGCCACCGCTCCCAGCGGCGACGCAAGTCGCCTTTCCTTAGGCCGTTGCTCGCCTCCAGCACTTCGATCTTAAGCATGCGATCGGTTCGGAAATGACGGAAGTCCTGCCGTAATTCGCACCACGCGACAATCAGGCACGTTGCTTCACTGTAGCCGAGGATGACCGGCCACACGATCCGCTCAGTCTCCTCCCCAGTATCGGATCGATACCGCAGGCGAAGCTTCCGATCTTCACGGATCGCATGGCGCAGTTCGTTCGTATCGACCGTGTGTGTCGGGGTGATCGTGCCAGGCTTTGCTTCAACGCTTGGCTCAGCGATGTATGGACGTAGCCTTTCGGGGATAACGGCTGCGATCTTGCTCACTACGTCCCGTGCGGCTGCGGATAACGCCTTATCGCCGCGTCCTGCGACCCATTGTACACCCAGCACGATCGCCTCGATCTCGTCGGGCGTCAGCATCAGAGGCGGCATGTCATAGGTAGGGTCGAGCAAATAACCGAAGCCGGCCTCTCCGACGATGGGGACCCCTTGGCCGATCAGGTCGGCGATATCGCGGTACACCGAGCGCCTGGACACTTCGATCTCTTCGGCGATTGCCGCGGCAGTCACCGGCCGGTTCGTCCGGCGCAGGATCTGAATGATCTGAAACAGACGATCGGCTTTTCGCATAACTGCTGACTCCTGTTGCCATAATGCTGGCAACAGGCCTGTGCGACAAGGCCTGAGCGACGTGGCGCGCGTTTGCGGTCTTCTGGAAGGAAAAGTCATGAAATTTGCCTCAACCCGGCTGATTGCCGGCAATATCAAGGCTGTGGTCGGCTTCTACGAGATGGTCACCGGACAATCGGCCGAGTGGTTGGCGCCGGTTTTCGCCGAGATCGTCACCCCTTCGGCGGCGCTCGCCATTGGCAGCATGGAAACCGTACCGCTGTTCAAAGAAGGTAGCGCCGAGGCCGGCGCCAACCGAACGGCGATCATCGAGTTCATGGTGGATGACGTCGACGCAGAATATGCACGGCTGAAGGATAGGGTCGAAGTTGTTCATGAGCCTAAACTGATGCCGTGGGGCAATCGGTCGGTGCAGTTCCGCGATCCGGAAGGCACGCTTGTCGCGTTGTTCATGCCGTTCACGGATTCGGCAAAGCAGCGCTTTGCGTCGCGATAGGCGCGGCCCTGACACTTAATATGATCGGGTAATGTCGGATCTTCCCGGTCCGGTTCGTCCTTGGGCCAAAGCCCAACGAGGAGAACGCCATGAGAGACCTGATCCTGAAAATGTCCATATCGGTCGATGGTTTCGTCAGTGATCTGGATGGCCGGAACACATGGATGTTCGGCGCCGATCAGGAGGCGAAGAATTGGAGCGTGGAATATATAGGGAAAGCCGGCCTGCACATCATGGGCAGCCGCAGCTTCCTTGCCATGGCCCCCTTCTGGCCGACGTCCACCCTGGCCTTCGCGCCACCGATGAACCAGATCCCCAAGGCCGTCTTCTCACGACAGGGGCCGGCGATCCTCGGCAAGGTGGCGGCGACGCTCGATGACATCGGCGCCAAGGCGGGAACCGGACAATCTCCAGGGCTGCAGCCCGGCGCGGAAAGCTGGGCGGAGGCACATGTGGCAGGCGGAAACCTCGCGGAAGAAATCGCGACGCTGAAAGCCGAGGAGGGCAAACCGATCATCGCCCATGGCGGCGTGAGCTTTGGCCGCAGCCTGATCGCCGAGGGACTGGTCGATCAGTTCGCCCTGCTTGTGATCCCCGTGGCGCTCGGCAAAGGCCTGCCGTTATTCTCCGAGCTCACCGCGCCGAAGCCTCTCAAGCTGATGAGCTCGAAGGCTTTTCCAGGCGGCGCGGTGGCGCAGATCTATCGGCCAGCCTGAACTGGTCGCCGGAGGTCAGCCGGCTTCAGCGGCCGTAGGTCACCTCGATGGAGGCCTTGGCGAGCGTATTTGCCCTGACATAGAAACCAACCATGGCCCCGGGCGCGGTCTCGGGAAGCGGCAGCTTGTCGACCGAGAGCGCGTAGATGGTGAACTGGTAGTGGTGCGGCGCATCGCCGGCCGGCGGGCATGCGCCGCCATATCCTGACGTAGCGAAGTCGGTGTGGCCTTCCACGGCACCCGTTGGAAGTTTTTTCTCACCGCTGGCGCCAGTGGCGATTTTCGAGACATTTGCGGGAATGTTGAAGACAGACCAGTGCCACCAGCCCGAGCCGGTCGGAGCATCCGGATCGTAAGCCATGACCGCAAAGCTCTTGGTTCCCTCGGGTGCAGCCGACCAAACGAGTTCCGGCGAGATGTTGCTGCCCGCGCAATCAAAGCTGTTGAAGACCTGCGCATCAGCCATGGACTTGCCTGAAGTCAGATCTTTCGAGGTGAGTTTCATTTCGGCCTGGGCGGCCGTGGCGCCAAAGACGGACGCGGCGAGAAGGACTGCTGTTATGAGACGCATGCTGTTTTCCTGCGGTTGATGACGCCGGAAAACTACCGTCAGCGAGTCAGTGCATCTGCCCCGCTATGCTCAACTTCTGCCCCGATCCGTTCAAAATGCTCGGAACCACTGCGCACGTGGCGCGGACTGACGCCGAACCGCTCTTTGAAACGCGCCGAAAATTGAGAGGGTGAATCGTAGCCGACCTCAAGCGCGACCTGCGCCATCGGCAGCGTCGTCGTATGAATGAGCCCCAGCGCCCGGTTCATTCTCGTATCGCTCAGGATCTCGCTGAAGCCGGTATTCTCCGCGGCCAGCCTGCGCCTCAGTGTCGCTTCGCTCATGTTGAACGAACGCGCCGCATGCGCCAATGTCCAATCAAAGGCCGGATCGCTTTCGATCATCTGCCGCAGCCGATCCTCAAGCCGAGGACTCTGGCCTTCACCCAGCACCGCACCGCAGAGCGCAAACCAGGTGACGAGTTCCATCAGCCTGGCCCTGGCAATGGCGCCAGGAAGCCTCGCCAGGTTGCCGGGCTGACAGCAATAGTCAAACAATACGGCGGCTTCTTCCGGGAAGCTCGAGGTGCTTGCCGGAAGCGGCCGCGAGGGAACGGCGATTGGCCCCATCCTCGCATAGGCATCCTCGAACAACTGTCTCGGAACGGGAAGTGCTACGGTCTGATAGTTTCGCGGCGCCTTCGGAATGTTCTCCATCGTCAATGGCTGATAGTCGGGCAGCAAGCCGTATGCGCCGGCCTCAAGGCGCAAAGGCCTGTCATCCGCCATGATGATCTTAGTTCCCGATTGCACTTGGAACAAAATGGGGCTCGTATTGACGAGACGATAAAAACAGGCTCGCCCACCCTGGCGGATCAAGGCCCTGGTCGGAACGGGAAAGACTTCGTCCAGCATAGCTTCTCCGGCAAAAGGGCGCGCGCCTCGCCCGGATCGTGATCCTTGGGTATCGCGGCCCACCTGTCTATCTTATGTTCGTCTTCCAAACGGGACCAAACCGATGGCCCGCGCTGAAAACCTCATTACCACCGTATCGACCAAAGGACAGGTCATACTTCCCAAAAGTGTGCCAACGGCGGGAATGGAAGGCGGGAACTCGTCTCATTGTCGAGAAAAACCCGGACGGTGTGCTGCAAAGGCAAGCGCCCGCCTTCGCGCTGACGCAGGCAGACGACGTGTTCAGCACGCTTCCCTTCAATGGCGAGCCGAAAACCCTGGAAGAGATGGAAGCCGGCATCCTGGCGGAAGCCCTGCGTTCCCATGATCGCGATTGATACGATCTCATCGCCCGATACCTGACAGACGATCACAGCCTTGATCGCGCCGTGCTCGGCGGGCTTTCATGCAAGCGGTTCCAGGCGCGGCGTAGCTGCCGCGCCGAGCCGAAGCCGGCGCGCATTGCGACCGCCTCCATGTCCAGCCGCGAACCGGCGAGCATCTCGCGGGCGAGCGCCACGCGCATACGATTGACGAAATCCGTGACGCTCATGCCTGTCTGTTCGTTGAACAGCCGCGAGAGGTTGCGGGGGCTGGCGCCGCTGAGGCGTGCAAGTGCTGCGACCGACCAGTCCTGAGCCGGATCGGCCACCACTGCGTCCTGCACACGATGAATGACCGGATGGATATGGTTTCGGCCTTCAAGCCAGGGTGAAAGCTGCGGGTCCGAGCCGCCGCGCCTGAGATAGACGACGAGATATCGCGCCACCGCGACAGCGCATGCGTGGCCCGCCGCTTCGGCGACGATATGCAACATGAGGTCGATGCCGGCGGTGATGCCGGCGCTCGTCAGGCGCTCTCCGTCCTCGACATAAAGCCGATTCTCCCGGACACGCGCCGTGGGCGCGAGCCTGATCAGATCTTCCATGCAGCCGTGATGAGTGGTGCAGTCGCAATCGTCGAGCATTCCCGCCTCGGCGGCGAGCAATGCGCCCGAACAGATCGAGGCCAGGCGAATTCCCGGACGAATGGCACGTCTCAGCCATTCGACGATGGCAGCCTCATCGGCGCATTCCCGTTCGCTATGCTCGAGGCCGTTTTCCATCGGGGCGTCGGCGCTGCCGGCAATGACGACAAGCGCGCCATCCGGCAATCGCTCCGGCAGCGGAGCAACGCCGGTAACGGCAAGAGCTATCGAGCTGCCGACCGTCGACGACGGACCGATATAGGTGACGGTAAAGCGCACCCTGTTCTGTTCGAGGTTGGCCTTACGCAGCACCTCGATCGGGCCGGCCACGTCGAGCAGCAGAACGCGCGGCGGGACGACGACGAAAACCGGGATATCGAGGGGCTGCGCAGGGTCGGTCATGCGGCGAGCAGCTCCCCACGGCCTGTCAGTGCCTGTTCGACGGTCGCGATCCGCGCGAAGCGACCGGAGAGAACAAGTTCGGTTCGGTCCCGGATTTCCCTGGCGCTCCAGCTGCGTCCGATACCGTCGGTCATCGGGAATGTCAGGGTCGCTTCGCCGACATAATCGACCTGATAGCCGAGATCCGAGGCGTGACGCGTCGTGGTCTCGCAGCATTGTTCGGTGCGGATGCCGGAGACGAGGAGACGGCGGACGCCATTCTCGGTCAGCCACACGTCGAGCCCCGAACCGACGAGAGCGCTATGGCGGCTCTTCCTGAAGGTCGCCTTCGGGGCGATCCGGAGTGGGGCAAGCGTTCTGACGAGCCCGGAGCTTTCGGAGAACGGCCCGTTTCCATCGACATGAAAGATCTGAATGACTGTCATGCCGCGGGCTTCCGCGCCGTCGATCAAAGCCTGCTGGCGATCGATATAGGCGGAGGCGAGGTCTTCATCCCAATAATCACGGTGCCTGAAGGATTCCTGGGCGTCGATGACGAGAAGAACGGTATCATGATCGGACATTTTTTGCTCCTTCGAGATTGATCATGACGCCATACTCCGCGATTTGAAAGCGGAGCGAAATACACGCCGCGGACAAAGAGCGGACAATTCACGCCAATAGCTGCTTTCAGCGGCAGGCGACTAACGCCTGGCGGACGTCCTGATATGATCGACCAAGGCCCGTAGCTTCAGCGGCTGCCGCTGGCGCCTGGGATAATAGAGATAAAAGCCCGGAAACGGTGGACAGAAATCTTCGAGCAGCGGTACGAGTTCGCCGCGTTCGACATAGGGCTGAAAGGTTTCCACCATGCCGAAGGTGATCCCGGCGCCGGCGCAGGCCATGCGGATCATCATGCCCATGTCGTTGGTCGTAACGGCGGGATCGACGGAGACCTCGAAATCGCGGCCATTTTCGGTGAATTCCCAGCGATAGGGCGCCGTATCGGGACGCGGCCGCCAGCCGATGCAGCAATGACCCTGCAGCTCGCCGGGATGGCGCGGACGGCCGCGGCTGTCGAGGTAGGCGGGGGATGCCACGGCATATTGCCTCTGCCGCTCGGAGACCGAGATTGCAATCATATCCTGCTCGATCACCTCGCCGAGCCGGACGCCCGCATCGAAGCCGGCCTCGACGATATCGAATTCGTCATCGGTGATGGTGATATCGAGTTTGATCTCAGGGCAGGCCTCGATGAAGCCGGCCAGCAAGGTGCCAGACAGAAAACTCTCGGCGATCGACGAGACGGTGAGCCTGAGCAGGCCGCTCGGGCGCGCCTGCATTTCCCGCAGCGTCTGCATCGCATCCCTGACCTGCCGCACAGACGGGCGAACCGCCTCGAAGAACACTTCGCCGGCCTCGGTCAGGCTGACGCTGCGCGTCGTGCGTTGGACGAGCGCAACGCCGAGGCGATCCTCCAGGCGCTGCAAAGCCTGGCTGACGGCGGAGCGGGTGACGCCAAGCCGCTCGCCGGCGAGGCGGAAGTTGCGCGCCTCCGCCACCGCAAGAAAGACCGAAATGCCTTCGAGATCATCGACCATTGGTTAGTATTTCTAACCATGGCATCCCGAATTGGCAACTTAATCACGTCGACCAAGGAGACTATCTTCCTCTCGAGGCCAAGCAAGGCAGTGTTCATGGACAGGCCTCTTTCGAAGAGAAGACCGATGCGAAACATTTCAGCCAGACCTGTTCTGCTTCTTTCCGCCGCAACCACCTTGGCCGGCACGGCGATCGGTTGGGCAGCCGCGGATGGTCTCAACGCCGGGCAATCCGTGCGTCAACAAACAAGCGAGGACATGATGCAACAACATCCCTATGTCGGCATGTGGGTCACGGATGATGGCCGTGTGCGCCACGAACTTCTGGCTGATGGGCGCTACGACGAGGCCCGCGGCAGCCGGGAAAGCGCCTATCGAGGCCGCTACGAAGTCACCGGAAGCCACATCGAATACTGGGACGACACCGGCTTCACCGCCGACGGCGATTTTGCCGACGGCAACACACTCCATCATGGCGGCATGGTGTTTCGCCGCAAATAATACATCACTCGGGATAAGGCCGTTTCCGGCCGGAAAGGACGACAATCATGTCTTCCATCACACCCATCTGGTTCATAACGGGCGCCTCGTCCGGCCTCGGCCGGGCGCTTGCCGAAACGGTTCTAGCCCGGGGCTGGCGCGCCGCCGTTACCGCACGCAGACCCGAAGCCTTGAAAGATCTCACGGCAGCACACGGCGACCGCGCCCTTGCTCTCGCGCTCGATGTGACGGATGCCCGCTCCGTCGCCCGCGCGGTCCAGGACGCCGAAGCGCATTTCGGCGCGATCGGCGTGCTCGTCAACAATGCCGGTTACGGCTACCTCTCGGCGATCGAAGAGGGCGAAGAAACCGAAATACGCGCCCAGTTCGAGACCAATGTCTTCGGCTTGATCGCCGTTACCAAACACGTCCTGCCGGGCATGCGCTCGCGCCGTCGGGGGCATATCTTCAACGTCTCTTCGCTCGGCGGGCTCGTCGCCTTCGCCGCGACCGGCTACTACCATGCCACTAAGTTCGCGGTCGAAGCCCTGTCGGAGTCGCTTTTCCATGAGGTCAAACCGCTCGGCATCGATGTGACGATCCTCGAGCCCGGCGCCTTCCGCACGGATTGGGCCGGTCGGTCGATGGTCGAATCCAGGACTGTTATCGACGACTATGCCGAGACATCGGGCAAACGGCGCCAGGCCACCCGTTCGGTCTCCGGCAAGCAGCCAGGCGATCCGGCGCGCGCCGCAGCCGCGATCATATCGGCATTCGAGGCGGACGAGCCGCCACTGCGGCTGTTGCTCGGCGCGCCTGCCCTGAAGATCGCCCGCGAACGGCTCGATGCGCTGCGGGTAAATTTCGACGCCTGGGCAGAGACGACGCTCAGCGCCGATTTCCCCAGCTGATCGCCCAGAAAACACTCATCGAAAAATGGAGCTTGAAATGTCGAAGATCGAAGGAAAAGTCGTTGCCATCACTGGAGCCAGCAGCGGCATCGGAGAGGCTGCGGCAAGGGTGCTGGCTGCCGCAGGCGCCCATATCGTGATCGGCGCGCGCCGCACCGAGCGGTTGCAGGCGCTTGCCGGCGAAATCGAAGCCAAGGGGGGAATGGTGCGCCTGCGAAAACTTGATGTCACCGACCGTTCCGAGGTCGAGGCCTTTGCCGGTTTTGCCAGATCGGAATTCGGCCGGCTTGACGTCTTCGTCAACAATGCCGGGGTCATGCCGCTCTCGCCGTTCGACGCTCTCAAAGTCGAGGAATGGGACCGGATGGTCGACGTCAACATCAAGGGCGTTCTCTACGGCATCGCCGCAGCCCTGCCGATCATGAAGGCGCAGGGATCAGGGCAGATCGTCAACCTGTCTTCGATCGGCGGCCACAGTGTCTCGCCGACGGCCGCCGTCTATTGCGCGACGAAATTCGCAGTCCGTGCGATCTCGGACGGGCTGCGGCAGGAGACCGATCGCATCCGCGTCACCGTCATTTCTCCCGGCACGACGACCTCGGAACTGGCCGAGACGATCACCGATCCGACCGCGCGGGACGCCATGAAGGCGTTCAGAGCGGTCACGATCAGCCCGGAGGCCGTCGCCAATTCGATCCTCTACGCCATCAGCCAGCCCGATGACGTCGATGTCAGCGAGATCATCATCCGACCGACGGCGAGCCCGTATTGAGCAGCCGGCATTTCGACTAGAGGCCCAGCGACTGCTGGGCCGGCGGCGGCGGGGCAAGGCTGACGCCTTCGAGTTCCAGCATACGGGCCTTCGATGACGAACCGCCGGGAGCGGAGAAGCCGCCGATCTTGCCGCCGGCGGCCAGCACCCGGTGGCAGGGAATGATCAGCGCGACCGGGTTCTTTGCCATCGCCTGGCCGACGTCGCGGGCGGCTTCCGGCCTGGCGCCGAGCTCTTTCGCCAGCGCGCCGTAGGTGGTCGTACGACCCCAACCAACACGCCTTGCCGCTGCATAAATATCCCTGAAGAAGGCATCCTGGCCGGCCAGATCGAGTTCGACGCCTGAGAAATCCGTTTCCTCGCCCTGGAAATAGCGCTTCACCGCCGCGACCGTTTCGAGCACATTGGGCGTCGGCGCGCCGGGTTCGGCATCCGGCAGGCGGCGGCGCAGCAGGCGTTCTGTTGCTTCCGCTGACTTCGTCGGCAACTGGAAGCGGGCGATGCCGGCGTCGCGCCAGGCGATGCCGCAGAAACCGCCGGCGGTTTCGAAGATCAGATAGTGGTATGTCGTCTGGGCCATAACACAGCCTCCACGTTTTTCGATCAACACCAAAATCGTACGGGACGGCCGCTGTTTCAACCCGATTCTTGCGCCTCATGTTCTTTTTCTGTTCTTGATATCCTATCATGCCGGCGTATCTTTCATGCCGTTTGGGAACGACGAGGTGGGTCATGACGGCCGGATAGCCCATGAACAGACTTCCTTCGATTTCGACCATGGTCAGAATCGGCGCGGGCGGCCGGGTGAAAGCCGGAGTGACAGTCACGGCTTTTCTTCGCTCTCTGCCCTACCGCGATCGTCGAACGGCAAGCGGCGTCGAATTCCTGCTGATCCACAGCCTTCTCGGAAAAACCGAACATCATCGATCGCTGGCCGCTGCTCGGCTGAGGCACCGTGCCCGGTGAGACTTGCGCTTGCCGGATATCCGCGGATAAAGCTGGAAGCGCCGTTCGGATGGCAATGCGGAGCGAAGACAGCATGGACGTTTCAGAGATCATCATCCCGGGCGATACGCCTGGAACGGAGTGGCGGTTGCCGGTGCTGCGTTTTTTCGGTTGCGATCACAAGGCGCCGACGATCTATATCCAGGCGGCACTGCATGCCGGCGAGCTGCCGGGAACGGCGCTCTTGCACTTCCTCTGCGAGCGGCTGCGGCAGGCGGAAAGCGAAGGCGGAATTGCCGGCGATATCACCATCGTGCAGCAGGCCAATCCGATCGGTGCGGCGCAATCGCATTTCGGTGATTTGCAGGGCCGTTTCGATCTCGGCTCCCGCACCAATTTCAATCGGGATTTCCCGCTGATCTCCATTGCCGATCGCGCCACTCTGATTGAAGACCTCGACGATTACCCGGCTACCGACAGATTGAAGCGGCAGCTGATGCATCTGGCGCTCGGTGCCGATCTGGTCGTCGATCTGCATTGCGACGATGAATCGCTGCAATATGCCTATATCGATGAGGCCTTCTGGCCGGAAGCGGCCGATCTCGCCGCTGCGCTCGACATGGAGGCCGTGCTGCTTTCGGATGGCGAAAGCTCGGCCTTCGAGGAGGCCGTCGGCTTTGCCTGGAAATATAAGGTCCCAGGCGAGCGCCGATCCCGACTGCCGGGCCGGCTTTCGGTCACGGTCGAGCTGCGCGGTAAGCGTGATGTCGATCCGACGCTGGCGAAGAAGGACGCGGACGGGCTTTGGCGTTTCCTCGTGACGCGCGGGATCGTCAGCGGCGAGACGGCCACTACGGCATTTTCCGGTCCGGCCGTGCCGCTCGATAATGTCGAGATCCTTCGCGCGCCCGAAGGCGGCGCCGTGCTATTCCATCGCAAGATCGGCGACAGGGTTGCAGAGGGCGAGCTTCTGGCGACGATCGTCATCCGGCCGGGGCAGCCCGGCGGCAGCATCGATTTGCATGCGCCGCAGGACGGGCTGATCCTGACCCGGACGTCCGACCGGCTGGTGCGGCGGCGCGGCGATCTGATGAAGATCGTCTGCGGCAGCCCGAGCAGGGCCTCGCGCAAGGCCGGCACGCTGGAAAATTGAGCCGGCGAGTTCGGGGATAAAACGCCGCACGGCGTTTGCGCCAGCATTCGCCCATGTTATCCCGCTGCCATCACAGGGAAATGGATCGACATGACTGTTACCATCTATGGCATCAAAAATTGCGACACGATGAAGAAGGCCCGTAGCTGGCTGGAAGACCGCGGCGTCGCCTATGAATTTCACGACTACAGGGCGCTCGGCATCGACCGCGCCCATCTCGAATCCTGGATCGACCAGGCCGGCCTCGACACCGTGCTCAACCGCGCCGGCACCACTTTCCGCAAGCTGCCCGATGCCGAGCGCGGGAACCTGACCCGGGAAAAGGCGATTGCGCTGATGCTCGACCAGCCGTCGATAATCAAGCGGCCGGTGCTGGAGACGAAGGACAAATTGCTCGTCGGCTTCAAGCCGGAGATCTATGCCGACACGTTCCGGGGCTGACAGACGGCCGATGTCCAAGACCACGCGCGCGACACAGGTTCTTTCCCAGGCTGGCATCGGCTTCACCGTCCATGCCTATGACTACGATCCCGGCGCCGAGCGCGTCGGGCTGCAGGCGGCCGAGGCTCTGGGTGAAGCGCCGCATCGGGTGCTGAAGACCCTGATGGCCGAGGTGGACGGCAAGCCGGTCTGCGTCGTCGTGCCGTCGGATCGCGAGGTCAGCATGAAGCGGCTCGCCAGCGCCTTTCACGGCAAGTCCGCCAATATGATGAAGCCTGCCGATGCCGAGCGGCTGACGGGCTATCATGTCGGCGGGATCAGCCCCTTCGGCCAGAAGAAGCGCGTGCCGACGGCCATCGAAGAAGCCGCTCTTGTCGAGCCGCTCGTCTACATCAATGGCGGGCAGCGCGGGCTGCAGGTGCGGCTCGATCCGAAGGATGCGTTGAAGGTCTTGAAGGCGATCGCCACGCCATTGGTCGCCTGATCTCAGAGAAAGCGGTCGAGCAGGCCGGCAAGCGTCTTGGCTTCGTTTTCGGCAAGCTTGCAGCCGATATGGGTCTCGATCGATCCTGCATAGACGGCCCACATGCACTCACGGAGCTGCCGGCCGGCCTCGGTGATGACAACCCAGCGGCCGCGGCCGTCCTCGGCGAAGACTTCGCGCCGGACGAGACCCTCCCTTTCCAGCCGGTCGACCAGGCGGGACAAGTTATACTGCGCAAGCAAGGTGCGCTCTTCGATCTCATAAGGGCGCAGCCTGCCGCCCGCGCGCGCCAGTTCCCACAAGACGTCATACCAGGCAAGCGGCGGCATGCCGGCCGCCTTCAGGTCGGCTTCGATCGCGCCGAGCAGACGCTCGCGGGCGCGCATGATGCTCGTCCAGGCACGGGTCGAGGCTTCGCTGGGTTTCGGCATCTTCTCGGACATAAATGCAATTACATCTATCTTGAATTCCGCCGCAAGCGATATTATATGCATTTGCATAGATTGTGACCAGGAGATTTCCATGAGCAAGCTTACCCTTATCAGCCATCATCTCTGCCCCTATGTGCAGCGCGCCGCGATCGCACTTCTCGAAAAGGGCGTGCCGTTTGAGCGCATCAACATCGATCTTGCCAACAAGCCGGATTGGTTTTTGAAGATCTCGCCGCTCGGCAAGGTGCCGCTGCTGCGGATCGAGGCGGAGGACGGCAGCGAGGCCATTCTGTTCGAAAGCAGCGTCATCTGCGAATATCTGGAGGAAACGCAAGCCGGTGCTGCCCTGCATCCCGCCGATCCGCTGACCCGGGCCCGTCATCGCGGCTGGATGGAATTCGGCTCCTCGGTGCTTTCCGATTTATGGGGCTATGAAACGGCGCAGGATGAATTGCAGCTGGACGCCAAGCGCAAAGCGCTGATTGCCAAATTCGAGACGCTCGAAGGGGTGCTGGGCGACGGGCCTTATTTTGCCGACAGCAGCTTCAGCCTGGTCGATGCCGTCTTCGCGCCGGTCTTCCGCTATTTCGATCTCTTCGATACGTTCGGCGACAGAGGCATCTTCGACGGGCTCGAGCAAACACAACGCTGGCGCAAGGCACTGTCTGAACGTCCGAGCGTCCGGGCGGCTGTCGGCGCGGATTACCCGCAGCGGCTGATGGAATTCCTCGAGAAACATTCCTCGATCCTGCTCAGGCAAGCTGCCGCCGCCTGAAGCGCGCCCAAGCGGCCGGACCTCCATCCGGCCGCCGGCAATTCGGCGAGACAACGCTTCATTTTCGCCGCAAACGGGTCTAAGTCTGCCAGCCTCAAAGCATCATCGACAGAAAGCAGGGTGAGCCATGACTTTCATGCCCCAGAGCCAGAACATCATTGATCCCGTCAAGCTGGAGAAGCTTGCCGAGGTCGCCGTCAAGGTCGGGCTGCAGCTGCGCAAAGGTCAGGATCTGGTGGTCACCGCGCCTGTGGTGGCGCTGCCGCTCGTTCGCCTCATCACCAAGCACGCCTATCAGGCCGGCGCGGGGCTGGTAACCGCCTTCTATTCCGACGAGGAAACGACGCTTTCGCGCTATCAGTACGGCAGCGACGAGAGCTTCGACCGGGCCTCCGACTGGCTCTATGAGGGTATGGCCAAGGCCTATGCCAACGGAGCGGCGCGCCTTGCGGTCGCCGGCGACAATCCGCTGCTGCTGTCCGAGCAGGATGCCGGCAAGGTCGGCCGCGCCAATCGCGCCACATCCACCGCCTACAAGCCGGCGCTGGAAAAAATTTCGAATTTCGACATCAACTGGAACATCGTCTCCTATCCCAATCCGTCCTGGGCCAAGGTGGTCTTCCCCGACGATCCAGAGCCAATTGCGATCGCCAAGCTCGCCAAGGCGATCTTTGCCGCCTCGCGTGTCGATGTGGACGATCCGATCGCCGCCTGGGCCGAGCATAATGCCAATCTGGCCAAACGCTCCGCCTGGCTGAACGCCGAGCGTTTCGCCTCGCTGCATTTCAGGGGACCGGGCACCGATCTGACGGTCGGCCTTGCCGACGGGCATGAATGGCATGGCGGCGCTTCCACCGCCAAGAACGGCATTACCTGCAACCCGAACATACCGACCGAGGAAGTCTTCACCACGCCGCATGCGCTGCGTGTCGAAGGCCATGTTTCGAGCACCAAACCGCTGTCGCACCAGGGCACGCTGATCGACAATATCCAGGTGCGCTTCGAGGCCGGACGCATCGTCGAGGCGAAAGCGTCGCGCGGCGAGGAAGTCTTGAACAAGGTGCTCGATACAGACGAGGGCGCCCGCCGGCTCGGCGAAGTGGCGCTCGTGCCGCACTCCTCGCCGATCTCGGCCAGCGGCATCCTGTTCTACAACACGCTGTTCGACGAAAATGCCTCGTGCCACATCGCGCTCGGCCAGTGCTATTCCAAGTGCTTCCTGAACGGCGCGACGCTGAGCCAGGAAGAGATCAAGGCGCAAGGCGGCAATTCCAGCCTGATCCATATCGACTGGATGATCGGGTCAAACAAGGTCGACATCGACGGTGTCAAGCCGGATGGTTCGCGGGTTCCGGTGATGCGGCAGGGCGAATGGGCCTGACCGGCATCGTGGCGCGCTGACTGAGCCAGACGCTGGCAAGCACCATGGCGAAGCCGGCGATCTGCGCCGGCGTCAGGCTCTGGCCGAGCGCCAGCCAGCCGAGCAGGGTCGCGACGACAGGGCTTAGAAAGCCGAGCGAGGCGACCGCCGAGGGCTCGATCCGGGAGAGGCCGCGAAACCAGAGCAGATAGGTGAAGGCCGCGCCGATCAGGCCGAGATAGGCGATGCCGGCAATATTTGCGATAGTCGGCGTCGGCAGCGCCGGTTCGAGGAACAGCGCAAAAGGCACCAGCAGGATGCCGCCTGCCGTCAATTGCCAAGCGGTGAAGGTGAGGTTCGACACCGGTGGTGCCCAGCGCCGTGTCAACACCGTGCCGAAGGCCATCGAGACGGCGCCGGCAAGACCGGCGGCAATTCCCACAGGATCAAGCCCCGCCTTCGGCGTCAGCACCAGCAGCCCGACACCGGCCATGCCGGCAAGACCGGCCAGCACGGCAAGCGGCCGGATCGGTTTGCCGAGGAAAAGGCGCGATAGCGCAATGACGATCAGCGGCTGCACCGCGCCGACCGTTGCGGCAACGCCGCCCGGGAGCCTGTAAGCAGAGACGAAGAGCATCGCCCAGAAGAACGAGAAGTTCAGGGCACCGAGAATGAAGGCCCTTCCCCACCAGATGCCGAAAGGCAGCTTCCTCACCAGGAGCAGAAGCAGCAGTCCGGCCGGCAAGGCCCGGAGCATCGCCACCATCAGCGGATATCCAGCCGGCAGGAAGGAGGTCGTGACGATATAGGTGCTGCCCCAGATGGCGGGTGCGAGCGCGGTTGCCGCAAGGTCGGCGGCGGAGCGGAGATTTGTCTTCATATCAAGAATCTCGATTTCAAGATAAACGCATCTTACGCCTTTTTATCTTGACGTCAAGATAATGGCTGTTATCGGTGGATCATGAGCAAAGACAGCAGCATGGATCACGTCGACAAGATCCTGGCGCAATGGCGACAGGAACGGCCGGACCTCGACGTCGAACCGATGGGCCTGCTCGGACGGTTGAAGCGCCTCGGCACCCATCTCGGCCGCGAAGTGGAGGCGGTGCTCTTAAAACACGGGCTTTCGACGTCCGCCTTCGACGTGCTCGCCACCCTCCGCCGCGCCGGCGCCCCCCACCGGCTTTCGCCGGGCGAGCTTCTGGAGATGACCATGGTCAGCTCCGGCACGATGACGAACCGCATCGACCAGTTGGAGAAAGCGGGCTTCGTCGAGCGCGTCGTCAATCCACAGGACCGCAGAAGCGTGTTGATCGCACTGACGGAAAAGGGGCTGGCGACAGTCGAGGCCGCTGTCGATGCGCATGTCGCCAATCAGCGCCGGCTGACACGCAACCTGACAGCCGAGGACAAGGCCGAGTTCGACCGGTTGCTCAAGAAATTCCTGTCGGATTTCGAATAGTCAGACGGCGGCAAGCGCCTTGCGGACGCGATCCAAATGCCTCTTGCGCCTCGCCTCCGTCGCGCGGTCCATGTCATGCAGGCTCAGCATGCGAAAGACGAGTTTTTTTGAGCAGAAGCTAGCAATGCCCCGCTTCAGCAGACGCCGAACGGGATTGCCCATATAAAAATGCACCAGCCACCAAGGCGAGCCCGTCGTCGTTAGCGCATAGAGCAATCTGATATTGGTAAGTTCAGGCACAATACGACCGCCGGCGGCGTCGTGCGTGAAGGCCACACCTGGCGCGAAGATGCGATCGAAGAATCCCTTCAGAATGGCTGGGAAATTGAACCACCACTGCGGAAACACGAGAACGAGCCCGTCGGCCGACTGCAGCCGGGCAACGATGTCGGCAACGGCTGAGGTGTCGTAGGGTATATCGAAGTAACCGCTCCGCTCCGCCTGGGACAGGCGTGGATCGAAATCCTCGGCGTAGAGATCGAGCAGATCGACGACATGACCTGAGGCTTCCAATGCTTGCCGAGCCGTGTACGCCACCGAGGCTGCGAAGCTATCCGGCAGCGGATGGGCAAGCACCAGCAGGATCCGCATCATCAGAACAGGCTTCCCTGCTTCGGCGGCTCGGCCGATTTCACGCCACGCTTCTTGGTGCCGACAGGTGGGGCGCCACCGTCCGTCGTCATCGCGCCAACGCGACCATCGGCGAACTCGATGGAGATACCCGTGCCGGCGGAGAGCGACGCTGCCTGCGAGACCGGCCTGTCATCCTCATCGCGAATGACGGCGTAGCCGCGTTTCAGCACATTCTTATAGGATAGCGACTGCAGCACACGATCCTGCGCTGAAAGCTCGGCGCGGGCGCGAGCCAACTGGTGGCGTATCGCCGTATCGCCGTGGCGCGAAAGATTGGCGAGAGCCTCACGGCTCCGATCGGTTTGCGTCTTAAACCGGGCCGGCAGTGTGGCGAAGACTGCCTCAGCGCGATCAATGCGGGACTTCGAGCGGTCGAGCAGGCGCTCGACGGTGCGTTCGGCCCGGGCCATGCGATCGCTCAGAAGCTGGCGCCGCTCGGCGATGCGGTTGGACAGCACATCAGGGCGCAGATGCGCGGCGACGCGCTCGAAGCCGCGGCGCTTGTTGATGGTGTTGAGTGCCAGACCGCGGCCAAGGCCGGTCGCCGCCTCGTCGAAACGGCGGCGCGGCAAAGCGAGAAGCTGATCGAGCGATGGCAATGCCCGCATCAGGGCACGAACGGACTGGCGGCGCTGATCCATCTGCCGGTTCATGCAGCCTTGCAGCCGCGCAGCAAGGGCGGCGGCCTGCGCGTCAAGTTCCGCCTTGACCGGCACGGCCATTTCGGCCGCCCCGGTCGGTGTGGGCGCTCGGACATCTGCGGCATAGTCGATCAGCGTCCAGTCGGTTTCATGGCCAACCGCCGAGATCAGCGGTATCCGGCTTTCGGCCGCAGCGCGCACGACGATTTCGTCGTTAAAACTCCAAAGATCTTCCAGGCTGCCGCCGCCGCGCGCGACAATCAGCACATCCGGGCGCGGGATGACGCCGGCCGGCTCCAGGGCGTTGAAGCCGCGGATGGCGTTCGCCACCTCCTCGCCTGATCCCTCCCCTTGCACCCTCACCGGCCAGACGAGGACATGCACGGGAAAACGATCGGAGATGCGGTGAAGAATATCGCGGATCACGGCGCCGGTCGGCGAGGTGACGACGCCGATCACGCGGGGCATGAAGGGCAGCCGCTTCTTGCGGGCGGCATCGAACAGGCCCTCGGCGGAAAGCTTGCGCTTGCGCTCCTCGATCAGCGCCATCAGCGCGCCGGCGCCGGCCGGCTCCAGCGTCTCGATGACGATCTGATATTTCGAGGAGCCAGGAAAGGTGGTTACCTTGCCGGTGGCAATGACTTCCATGCCCTCTTCCGGACGGAACTTCAGCCGCGAGAAGGTGCCCTTCCAGATGACGGCGTCGATGCGGGCGCGATCGTCCTTCAGCGCGAAATAGGCATGGCCCGAAGAATGCGGCCCGCGATAGCCTGAGATTTCGCCGCGCACGCGAACCTGGTCGAAGGCTGTTTCGACGGTGCGCTTGATCGAGCCGGAAAGCTCCGAAACCGAATATTCGGCAAGATTGGTTGGCGAATCGCTGTCGAAGAGGTTGCTCATCTCTTCTTTCTATGTCGATCGGCGGGAAACTGGAAGGTCGCAGCCGCGGCACAAGCCTGTTTCCTCGGCTGCTGAGATCGCAGCGAAATCGGGTAAATCCGTTTGGTTGCGGAACGCATAGTTAGAATGCGCGTTATAGACGAAAGGGATTGCTAACCACCGCAATACAAAGGCTTTTCGGCCGGGACGGCCGGTAAATCTTTGTTAGTTGGCGCTTCCTATGCTTCCCCTCGTTATCTCTGGGAAGGTGCTGAAAATGATTATTCTCACAGCAGCCGCATTGGGCGTCAGCGCCGGGCAAACGCGCTCGGCTGCCGCGATCGCGTTGATCGCCGCGCTCATTGGAATAACCTTCGCGGCGGCGGCGATTACGTCGCCCGGCCCGGTCTCAATCCTGGCCTTCGTCTATGCCGTTCTCGGCTTTAATGGCGGCCTCATGCTCTTCGTGGCCGGGCTCTACGCGAATGCGCGCCTTCGCCGCGCGACGCGCGTTTCCCACTAAAAGAACTGCCGGCGTCAATTCGCCGGCCGATAGCGAAAGAACTGAACGCCCACATCGGCCGCCTTCGGAAGCGGCTCCAGATAGGGCGGTATATTGCCCTTGCGGAGCTCGGCATAGAGCCCATCCGGTTTCAGCTTGGCAATCTCTCGCGTCTGCAGGTCACCGGAACAGAAGCCAAGCACCGTCACATGAGCCCCCTTCAGGAAGGCTTCCGCCTCCTGCGGCTCCGCCAGCCCGATGTGCAGTTCCGTCAGCATGCCGCCCTGATTGCGGTGATAGGGCGCGGAGAGAACCCGGTTTTGCGTGAAACGAAGGATCGGCACGCCCATTTCCGAAGGTGCGGAGACCAGGCCGGCCGGAAGCCCGGCAAGCGGCGCCAGCGCCTGCCTCGATGTGCAGGAAAGCACCTTTTCCGTCGCCTGCTTCTGTGCGCCGTTGCCCATCTGCAGCGCGATAAGTCCGCCGCCGAGTGCCCAGGCGGCCGGAACGCTTGCGAGGACAGTGACGATATAAACGAAGGCGGCGGCAACATTCTCGCTGTCGCTATTGGAAATCCGCCTGATATCGATGATCAGCAAGGCAAGTGGCAGAATGGAGATCAGGTTCGAGAAAACGGAGCCGCGCACCTGGACCAGCGCAATTGCCCAGCTGGTGATCAGCAGGAAGAGCAGGACCAGATGGATCTGCATACGATCGCGCCGAACGATGCGGAAGATGCAGACCGCGATGGCGAAAAGGCCGGCCGCATAGAAACCACCGATGGAGAAGGGATCGGTGCGTAGAAGAACAAAGGCCGACTGCGCTTCCGACACATTCCTCAGCCAGAGTTCGACCAGCATCGGATCAAGACCGGCGAGCGGATCGCTCAGGCATTGCGGCGCAATCACCATCGCCGAACCGAGAACACCGGCACCGACGAGGCCAAGCGCCGCAAAGCGCAAGGGGCGACTCAGGCGGCTTGCAAAGACCGCCGAAGACAGCAGCAGCCCGCCGCCGATCGCCGCCAGGCTGTAATAACCGAGCGAGAGATTGTCGCAGGTGACCATCGAATAGAGCCGCGGCGGTACCGTTGCGACAAAGAGAATGCTGATCGCCATTGCCAGCGCCAGCCCGAATGCCTTCGCGGCGACGGCGAATTTTTCGCCTTCCCACGCCCAGAGCAAAGCGATGGTCAGACAGACGGCCGCGACAAAAGGCGTCGTCTCGGCGCCGATGGCGATGGCGACCGCTGCCGCGATGCCGGCAACCGCATAACTCCTGCCGCGCCGCTGCGGATCCAGCAGCATCGCCACCATCGTCGCGACCAGCGCCAGCTGCGCATTGTGATGATCGATGGCTCCAGGCGCAAAACGGTTGCCGGTGTAGATCGCAAGACCGGTCATGCCGAGACTGATATGCATGCCGGCGACACCGCCGATGCGCCGCCCGGCAACGGCCATGGCAAGCATGGCGGGGAGGACGAGCGAAACCGGCCAAACGGCAAGCGCCAGGGCCTCAGCCGTCTCGTGGGGCGCAAACAGACCGAAGAACCAGATCAGCGAAGCGATCGGCAGATCGATCAGCCGCGACCAGTGCATCAGCGTGCCGCCACCGAGGCCGAGGCGATATTGCATCAGATCGAACCAGCCCTGCCCGGCGAGAAAATCGCGAACCTCGATGAGACGCATTCCGTCGTCATTGTCGGGACCGACATAATCGGTCGCAGTGAAAAGCTTGGCGACGAGGAGGATGGTGGCGAGAATGACGCTATAGCAGATGACGGTTGGCCACAGGCGCATCATCAACCGCCCCAACCCGCCCCTTTGGGCGGCGGTCACGGATGCGGCATTGGTGATCGGCTGCACGGCGTTCATCGTGGTTAGCGCTTCGTTTCCGGATGCCGAAGCTTAACCGCAGCCGATCAAGAAAGTGTAAAGCCGATTGCGGCAGCTGCCGATTTTGCTTTCGTCATAGGGTCTTATTAACGCCGGGTGGTTTAGGCTCGGCTCGGCTTTTGTGTAACGAGTAAAGTCATGGCCCGATCGAGTACCGATAAACTGGACATTGCCGTCCTGCTTCCCTGCTATAATGAAGCCGCGACGATCGGCCCTGTGGTGCGAGGTTTCCGCGCGACGCTGCCGGATGCGGCGATCCACGTCTACGACAACAATTCCACCGATGGCACCGCCCTGCAGGCGATGCTTGCCGGGGCGCATGTCGTGCGCGAGCGGCGGCAGGGCAAGGGCCACGTCGTGCGCCGGATGTTCGCCGACATTGACGCCGACATCTACATCATCGCCGACGGCGACGGCACCTATACGCCAGCCGATGCCGAGGAACTGGTGCGCACACTGCTGACCGAGCGGGCCGACATGGTGGTGGGAACCCGCCGCGGCGTTCATGCCGATGCCGGCCGTCAGGGCCATGCGCTCGGCAACCGGCTTTTCAACCTGCTCTACCGGACGATCTTCGGCCCCGACTTCACCGATATCTTTTCCGGCTACCGCGCTTTCTCACGCCGCTTCGTCAAGAGCTTCCCGGCGGTATCAGGCGGCTTCGAGATCGAAACCGAAATGTCCGTGCACGCCTCGCGGCTGAAGCTGCCGGTCAGCGAGCTGGAACTCGATTACGGCCGCCGGCCGGAAGGCTCGCATTCCAAGCTTTCGACCTTTCGCGACGGCGGCAGGATTCTCTGGATGTTCGCGATGCTGATGAAGGAAACCCGGCCCTTCGCCTTCTTCAGCACGATCAGCGCCACCTTCATGCTGGCGAGCGTCGGCTTCATGGCGCCGGTGCTGGCGGAATATTTCCAGACGGGTCTCGTCAGCCGCATGCCGACCTGGGTGCTGTCGATGGCGCTGATGATGATTTCGTTCATGCTGTTTACCGCCGGCGTCATCTTGGATTCGGTGGCCCGCGCCCGCGCCGAACAGCTTCGTATCCATTATATGAGCCTGGAGACGCCGAGCGCGGCCAAGGCGCCGCTCGGCGAGGCAGCGCCCGCATCGCGTGGGCGTCCTGGCAAGGCGGATGCGGCATGAGAAAGCTCGTCCGCTTCGTCATTGCCGGCGGCATCGGCTTTCTCGTCGATGCCGGCGTCCTGTCGGCGCTGCTTCATCTGACGCCGCTCGGGCCTTTCTTGGCACGGCTCGTCGCGATCGCGCTGGCAATGGCGGCAACCTGGGCTTTCAACCGGAGCTTCACCTTCGATCGCTCCGGCCGATCGCTTGCCGCCGAAGGCTTTCGCTACGGTTCGGTCGGCGTGACGGCAGCCTTGGTCAATTACGGGCTTTATTCCGCACTTCTGCTGTCGCTGCCTGCCCTTCAGCCGCTGGCGGCCATGGTGATCGCCAGCCTCGCCTCGATGATCTTCAGCTTTTTCGGTTATTCGCGCTTCGTCTTCCGCGCCGAATAATCAGACTGATTCCCAGCCGTCCTTCTCGCTGGCGCGGTAGATCGCGTCGATGACCTTCTGGTTCAATTTCGAATTTTCGAGCGTGACGAGCTCTTCCTTGCCGTCCTTCACCGCCCGGGCAAAGGCTTCGACTTCCCGCTTGTACTGGCGACTGTCCTGGAAGCGGAAGATGCGCGATTCATTGTGGCTGCGGTCGGTAAGCTCGATCTCTTCAGGCCCAAAGCGGTTGGCGTTGAACGGCGACTTGACCTCGATATAGCCGTCGGTGCCGTGAAAGACCATGACCTGGCGGTTGGCCATCTGCGTCGAGATGTAGAAGCTCAACTCGAAATCACCGAAATCGGCTTTGACGCTTGAATAGATATCCGTCCCGAATTCGGGATCGCGCTCGGTAACGGCCTGGATGCGGAGCGGCTCCTTGCCGGTGGAAAAACGCGTGCCCATGACGGGATAGACGCCGATATCCGGAAGGCCGCCGCCGCCAAGCTCTGGAATGTTGCGCATGTTGGCGGCATCGCGGTTGAAATAGGTGAAGGCGCCCTGCACATGCCGCAGCTTGCCGATCGCGCCCTCATCGATCAGCGCGCGCACCTTCTGCCAGACCGGGGAATAGGTGATCATATAGGCTTCGGTGACCACCACGCGGTTGCGGTCGCGGGCGGCGATCACATCGTCGATATCGCCGGCCTTCAAGGCGAGCGGTTTTTCACAGAGCACGTGCTTGCCGGCATCGGCTGCTTTGATCGACCATTCGATATGCTGCGAGGTCGGCAGCGGGATATAGACCGCGTCGATGAGATCGGAGGCCAGCATCTCCTCATAGGAGCCGAAGGCATGGGGCACCGAAAAACGGTCGGCCATCTCCCTGGCGCGCGCGAGATCACGGCTGGCGATCGCCGTGACGACGCAATTCTCCGCGTCCTGGATTGCAGGAACGACATTGTCGCGGCCGATCTTTGCCGTTGAAATGATACCGAAGCGCAACATGGTCCAAGCCTCCCAAACAGGTTTCCGCGAACCATATTCAGGCCTTCGCTGCGGCGCAATGGCGCGGGCTGAAATCACGGAAGTTTGCCTTCCCTCATGCCCGGATCGCGCTAGGTTCTCTCAGATCGTTAGAGAATGATGTTTCGGCGTCATGCTCCGGGACCGCGTTCTGCCGTACCCGCGATTTCAATTACATCACCATTTTGGAGAGCGTCATGGAAATGCGCCGGCTTGGAAAAACAGGTCTTTCGGTCGCGCCGATCGTCATCGGCGGCAATGTCTTCGGCTGGACGGCCGACGAGGAAACATCCTTCGCCATTCTCGACGCCTTCTTCGATGCGGGCCTCAACACGATCGATACAGCGGATGTCTATTCCGCCTGGGTTCCCGGCAACAAGGGCGGCGATTCCGAGGAGATCATCGGGCGCTGGCTGAAGCAGGCAAGCCTCTCCCGCGACAAGGCCGTGATCGTTACCAAGGTCGGCTCGGATATGGGCCAGGGAAAAACACTCAAGGAGAGCTATATCCTGAAAGCAGTCGAGGATTCGCTCAGCCGGCTGCAGACCGAATATATCGATCTCTATCTCTCGCATTGGCCGGACGCCGATACGCCCCACGAGGAAACGCTCGTTGCCTTTGCCAAGCTGAAGCAGCAGGGCAAGATCCGCGCCATCGGCTGCTCAAATTATGATGCGACACTGCTGCAGGCGTCCTTCGACGCCGCCGAAAAGGCCGGTCTGCCGCGTTACGATGTGGTGCAGCCGGAATATAACCTCTATGAGCGCTCGAGCTTCGAGGGGCCGCTGGCCGAGCTCTGCGTCAAAGAGGATATCGGCGTCATCACCTATTTCAGCCTCGCCGCCGGCTTCCTCACCGGCAAGTACCGCAGCAAGACGGATACGCAAGGCCGCGCCCGCGAGGGCCGGGTTTCGACCTATCTGGATGACAAGGGCCTGCGCATTCTTGCCGCACTCGACAGGGTGTCCACTGAAACCGGCGCCAAGCCCGCGGAAATTTCGCTCGCCTGGCTTTTGCGCAAGAAGGGCGTGACGGCGCCGATCGCCAGCGCCACCAGCCTTTCGCAGCTTGAAAGCCTGGCGAAATCAGCGACACTTCAGCTTTCCGATGACGCGATGGCGCTGCTCGACGAAGCCGGCCGCTGAAAGAGAAGAAACGATGACCGTGACGATCCGAGATGCCCGCCCCGAAGACGAAGCGCGTTGGCGCGAACTCTGGGCTGATTATCTCGCCTTCTACGAAGTCACGGTCGATGCCGATATCACCGACCAGACATGGCGCCGGGTTTTCGATCCGGCGTCGGCGATCCTCATGCGCGTCGCCGAGGTCGACGGCAGGATCATGGGCTTTGCGCTCTATCTCACCCATGAGGGCACGTGGATCCGCGGCAGGGACTGCTATCTCGAAGACCTGTTCGTCGATCCCGAGGCACGCGGCAAAGGCGTTGGGCGGGCGCTGATGGACGATCTCGTCGAACTCGGCAAGGCGAAGGGCTGGTCGCGGCTCTATTGGCATACGAACGAGCAGAACAAGACGGCCCGGGCGCTCTATGACAGCTATGTCGAGAGCGACGGGCACATTCGCTACCGAATCAGTTTTTGAGTGCGGGAAAACCCTCGTACCATTCGGAATGCCGCCCCTCCCAGTTCGCCATGCCCGGTTTGGTTAGGATGCCGCGTGGGCTGATATAACTCTGGATCACCCGTTTTGGCCGTTCGTGCCACTGGATATTGAAAGCCCAGAGCTTCGGGAAAAAGCAGAGCGAGGCATAAGGCAAATGGTCGTGGATCCACCAGGCGAGCCGTTGCCAGTCGCTTTCGTCGCTGTAGCGGTCGAGCATCCACGGCACGACGATGCAGACCGCAGCACCCATGCAGCCGTCGAAATCCCGCATGTCCCAAATGTGATGGGCGGCAGTGGCGGCATTGGTCGAGCAGTTCAGATTGTTGTCGTTGCCGAACCTGTTGACATCGGGCGATCGATAGCCGGAGCGGATATGCAGACGACCGAAGGTCGCTTCCAGCGGCTCCAGCAATTCCTGGCAAAGCCTCCTGCCTGCCTCGATCGCCAGATCGGGGTCCTCGGGAATGTTGGGAATTCGGTGGAAATCGGCAATTTCGGAGTGCAGGAAATCGCGGAAGAAGAAGTTCTGCGACAGCCTTATCCGGCCAAGATCCTCCAGACCCTTCATCGAACCCGGCTTTCGCATGACGTTCTCTTCCTCCCACATCGATGGCAGGAAACATCGCCCGGAGCAGATTTCCAGTCCACCCGAAATCGATCGGGAACAATTTGCGCAATCCTTGCTTCTTAATGTGTCGCCGCATTCGCGGCCTTCCCCAGAACAAGGATCGAGAAAATGGCCAAGGAAAAGACGTTGGAAGATCTCTTCTACGACACGCTGAAGGATATCTATTTTGCCGAACGGCAGATCCTGCGCGCCCTGCCGAAGATGGCGCGCGCCGCCCAGTCCCCCGAATTGAAAGCGGGTTTCCAGAAGCACTTGGAGCAAACCGAAGGCCAGGTCGAGCGCCTGCAGCAGGTTTTCGAGAAGATCGGCAAACGCGCCCAGGGCAAGACCTGCGAGGCGATCCAGGGCATTATCGCCGAGGGCGAGGAAATCATGGAGGAATTCAAGGGCACGCCAGCGCTGGATGCCGGCCTGATTTCCGCGGCCCAGGCCGTCGAGCATTATGAAATCGCCCGTTACGGCACACTGAAGACCTGGGCCGCGACGCTCGGCTTCAAGGATGTCGTCAGCCTGCTCGACCAGACGCTGCAGGAGGAAACGGCGACCGACAAGACCCTCTCGCAGCTCGCCACCACAGCAGCAAACCAGAAGGCCAAGGCTGCCTGACGGATGAGAGCGGGCGGCAAGTCTCTTACCGCCGCCCGCATTCTTCTAAACATATCTGAAGAAATCGATGAAGGCCCGCAGCGCCGGGCGCATCTGCCGCCGGGTGGGATAGTAAAGAAACGGCCCGGAATAGGGCGCGCACCAATCCGCCAGTACCCGCACGAGCCTGCCGCTCGTCAGCTCGGCATCCACCCGCATATCGAAGAGATAGGCAAGGCCGGCGCCGTTAAGCGCCGCAAGCAGGGCCAGCCGGTCCTCGCTGACAATCAGCGGCCCGTCGACCGCAACAACTAATTCCTGCCCATCCTTTTCGAATTCCCAGCGATAGATGGAGCCATTGGTAAAGCGCCGCTTGATGCATCGATGATGGACGAGGTCGCGCGGGTGTTCCGGTTTTGGATGGCGCTCGAAATATTCGGGCGATGCGGCGATGACAGTGGTCAAAGGGGGTGAGAACTTCACCGCGATCATATCGGCCTCCAAGCTCTCCTCCAGCCTTATACCGGCGTCGAACCCCTCCTTGACGATATCGGTGAAGCCGTCCTCATTGGCAATCTCCAGGGTGATATCGGGATAGAGGTTGAGAAAATCGCCGAGGCGCGGGGCGAGCAGGAGATCGGAGGCGAAACGCGGCGCAGTGATGCGCAGGTTGCCGGCCGGCTTGGCGCGCGTATCGCGGACAGCCTCCAGGGCAATATCGATCTCCTCGAGCGCCGGACGCAGCCTTTCGAGAAGCAGGCGGCCCTCCTCCGTCGGCGCGACACTGCGGGTGGTGCGCGCCAGGAGCCTGACCCCCAGGCTTTCCTCGAGGCTCGAGATCGCATGGCTGATCGCTGACGGCGCGACGAGGAGTTCCTTGGCCGCGGCGCGGAAGCTGCGATGCTCAGAGACGGCGGCGAGAACGGCGAGTTGCGAGAGCTGTGTTCTGTTCATTGATCGAAAGAATAGAACAACCCGTTAGAAGCTGCATGTATTTTCTGACTGGTGCGGCAAGGATATGGTCTGCCCGTACCGCATAGAGCGGTCCCAGCTCAGAAAAGGAGCGCAACATGAAAACCCGGAAACTCGGAAACGATCTGACCGTCTCAGCCGTCGGCCTCGGCTGCATGGGCATGAGCTTTGCCTATGGCGCCAGCGACGAAGCGGAATCGGTGAGGACGCTCAATCGCGCCGTCGAACTCGGCGTCACGTTTTTCGACACCGCCGAAGTCTATGGCCCCTTTACCAACGAGGCCCTTGTCGGAAAGGTGCTGAAACCATTCCGCGACCACCTGGTGATCGCCACCAAGTTCGGCTTCAAGATCGATACCAGCCAGCAAGGTGCTGCCGCCATCGCCGGCGTCGACAGCCGCCCCGAGCATGTGCGGGCAGTCGCCGAGGCCTCATTGAAAAGGCTGGGCATCGAGACCATCGACCTCTTCTACCAGCACCGCGTCGATCCCAACGTGCCGATTGAGGAGACGGTCGGCGTCATGGCCGAGTTGGTGAGGGAAGGCAAGGTCCGCGCCCTCGGCCTCTCCGAAGCCGGCAGCGCCACCATCCGCCGCGCCCATGCGGTCCATCCGATCGCCGCGCTGCAGAGCGAATACTCGCTTTGGACGCGCGATCCGGAGGAAGACGTGCTTGCCACCTGCCGCGAACTCGGCATCGGCTTCGTGCCCTACAGCCCGCTCGGCCGCGGTTTTCTGACAGGGGCGATAAAGACCGAAGATCTTGCCGCCGATGATTTCCGCCGGCAGGTGCCGCGCTTCCAGGCGGAGAATTTCGACGCCAACGCCGCTCTGGTCGCAACGCTCGAACAGCTTGCCGCCGAAAAGGGCGTGACCGCCGCACAGCTGGCGCTCGCCTGGGTGCTGAGCCAGGGAGACGACATCGTGCCGATCCCCGGCGCCCGCAAGCTTCACCATCTCGAACAGAACGCTGCCGCCGCCGATATCGTGCTAAGCCCGGCCGAGCTCGAGCAGCTCGGCAAGGCCATCCCGGCCGGGCAGGTGGCGGGAAAACGTTATTCGGACGCGTCGCTTGCCATGACGAACCTTTAAGCGACAAAAGCCCGGCCTGATTCAACAGGCCGGGCTTGCCTTCGCGGCCGGCGAAACTATCTAACGCCATCTCGGAGAACGGGATGAAACTATGTCGGATAGGCAGGCAGTCGAACAGACGGTTCATCTCTATGTCGAAGGCATGGCCTTCGCCAATGAGGCAGCCTTGAAAAAGGCCTTTCACCCGAAAAGCTCGATCATCGGCTATTACCAGAATGCCGTCGAATGGCTGACGCGGGACGAGTTCATCGCCGCGATCCTGGCGGAGGAGCCAGCCCCGCCCGGCACGCAGCCCTTCATGGATATACAGAGCGTCGATGTCGAGGGCGATGCGGCCAGCGTCAAGGTCACCGACGATTTCGCCGGAATGCGTTTCACCGATTATCTCTCATTGCTGAAGATCGAAGGCCGATGGACGATCGTCGGCAAGCTTTACCATCTTCATAGGTGAAAAGACCGGCCACAGCGACCGGTCGACTATTCCTATTGTTAGCCGGCAAGATCAGGATCTGAGAACACCGCCGGTGAATTTTGTCACGCTGGCGACGATCTTCTGCGTCAGCGCCTCGAAATCCTCATCCGTCAACGTGCGCTCGGCCGGCTGGATCTGAACCTCGATCGCCACCGACTTCTTGCCTTCGCCGACCGACGCGCCTTCGAAAACGTCGAAGACATTGACGCCGGTGACCAGCTTGCGGTCGGCGCCGGTCGCGGCCTTGATGACGGCGCCTGCTTCCACCGTCTTGTCGACGACGAAGGCGAAGTCGCGCTTGACCGCCTGGAAAGGCGAAAGATCGAGCGCCGGCTTGGTGCGGGTCGCCTTCTTCTTCGGCTCGGCCATGGCATCGAGATAGACCTCGAAGCCGCAGAGGGCGCCGGAGACATCAAGCGCTTCCAGCGTCAGCGGATGGAATTCACCGAAATAGCCGAGCACGACTTTCGGCCCCATCTTGATCGTGCCGGAGCGGCCGGGATGATACCATTCCGGCCCGCCCTGCTCGATCTGGATGTTGCCCATCGGCAGGCCGCAGGCTTCGATGACGGCGAGCGCATCGGCCTTGGCGTCGAAGACGTCGACCGGTTTGCCGCCGCCCTTGGCGGCGTTCGACCAGGCGCGGCCGGCGCCGACAAGCGAAGCCGTGCCGCGGCGGATGCCGCCCGCAACGCGGCGCTGACCTTCCGGCCGGTCGTTCTCATAGGTGCCGGAGACCTCGAAGATGGCGACGTCGGCATAACCCTTGTCGGCATTGCGCTGGGCTGCGGTCAGCAGGCCCGGCAGCAGCGAGGGGCGCATGTCCGACATTTCGGCGGCAATCGGGTTGGCAAGCTTGAGGGCGGGCGAACCGCCGCCGAAGAGCTTGGCCTGATCTTCCGGAATGAAGGACCAGGTGACGGCTTCGAGCATGCCGCGCGACGCAAGCGCCCGCTTGGCGAGACGCGTGCGGATCTGCAGCGTCGTCAGGATCTTGCCGTTGACGACCGCATGGCTTTCGAGCGGCGCCGGTTTGATATTGTCGACGCCGTGGATGCGCATGACCTCCTCGACGAGATCGGCCTTCCCGTCGACATCGGGACGCCAGGAAGGAACGGCAACGGAGACACGCTCGCCGGAACCGGAGACCGTGAAGCCGAGGCGGGTCAGAATGCTGTTGCTTTCCTCATCCGAGACGTCGAGCCCCGTCAGACGCTTGACCTCGGAATAAGGGAAATCGACGATCTTTGCTTCGTAACCCTGATAGCCGACGACCTCGGCTCTGGCGGCCGTGCCGCCGCAAAGCTCCAGCACCAGTTCCGTCGTGCGTTCGAGACCAGGCACCATATAGTCCGGATCGACGCCGCGCTCGAAGCGGTACCGGGCATCGGTGATGATGCCGAGGCTGCGGCCGGATTTGGCGATGTTCATCGGGTCCCAGAGGGCCGATTCGATCAGCACGTCGACGGTGTTTTCGTCGCAGCCGGAATGTTCGCCGCCCATGATGCCGCCGATCGATTCGATGCCGTCTTCATCGGCGATGACGACATTGTTCGGGCCGAGCTTGTATTCGCGCTGGTCGAGCGCCAGCACGGTCTCGCCCTCCGTGGCGCGGCGGACGGTGAGGTTGCCCTTGACCTTAGCAGCGTCGAAGACGTGCATCGGCCGGCCTTGATCGAAGGTCATGTAATTTGTGATATCGACCAGCGCATTGATCGGGCGCAGGCCAATGGCGGTCAGCCGCTGCTGCATCCAGCGCGGGCTCGGGCCATTGCTGACGCCACGCACCAGACGGAGCGAAAAGCCGGGGCAGAGTTTCGGATCGTCGAGATCGAGCGTCAGCTTGACCGGCGTTTCGCCTTCGACGGCGAAGGACGGCGCAGGCCGGTGCTTCAACGTACCGAGTCCGGAGGCGGCGAGATCGCGGGCGATGCCGTGGACCGAGGTGCAGTCCGGACGGTTCGGCGTCAGGTTGATCTCAATGACCGGGTCGTCGAGATGCGCATAGGCGGCATAACTCTTTCCGACCGGCGCATCTTCCGGCAGATCGATGATGCCGTCATGGCTGTCGGAGATCTGCAACTCCTTTTCGGAGCACATCATGCCGTGGCTTTCGACGCCGCGGATATTGCCGACGGCAAGCGTCACGTCGATGCCGGGAACATAGGTCCCGGGAGCAGCAAAGGCGCCGACGAGGCCGGCGCGTGCATTCGGGGCGCCGCAGACGACCTGGACCGGCGCGCCGGCGCCCGTATCAACCATCAGCACCTTCAGGCGATCGGCCTGCGGATGTTTTTCCGCCGAGACAACTCTGGCGATGACGAAGGGCTTGAACGCCGCCTTGTCGTCGACATCCTCGACCTCCAGTCCGATCTGGGTGAGCCGCGTGCAGATTTCGTCGAGGCCGGCATCCGTTTCCAGATGCTCTTTCAGCCAGGAGAGCGTGAATTTCATCGTCCCAATTCTCCGTTCAAGCGCTGAGGCCGCCGAACAGCGTCGGCATGTCGAGCGGGCGGAAGCCGTAATGCGTCATCCAGCGGACGTCGGCGTTGAAGAAATCGCGCAGGTCGGGCATGCCGTATTTCAGCATGGCGATGCGGTCGAGGCCCATGCCCCAGGCAAAACCCTGATATTCGTCCGGATCGAGCCCGCCATAACGCAGCACGTTCGGATGGACCATGCCGCAGCCGAGGATCTCCATCCAGTCGGTGCCTTCGCCGAACTTGACGATCGGGCCGGAGCGATCGCACTGGATATCGACCTCGAAAGAGGGCTCGGTGAAAGGGAAAAACGACGGGCGGAAACGCATCGTCACGCTGTCGACCTCGAAGAAGGTCTTGCAGAATTCCTCGAGCACCCAGCGGATGTTGGCAACATTGGCTTTCTTGTCGATGACCAGGCCTTCGACCTGGTGGAACATCGGCGAATGCGTAGCGTCGCTGTCCTGGCGATAGGTCTTGCCGGGAATGATGATGCGGATCGGCGGCTTCTGCGCTTCCATGGTGCGCACCTGCACAGGCGAGGTATGGGTGCGCAGCACCTTGCGCTCGCCATTCTCGTCCGGATGGAAGAAGAACGTGTCGTGCATCTCGCGGGCCGGATGGCCTTCGGGGAAATTCAGCGCGGTGAAATTGTAATAATCCGTCTCGATATCGGGACCTTCGGCGATCGAGAAGCCCATGTCGGCGAAGATCGCGGTGATCTCATCGACGATCTGGCTGATCGGATGGATGCGGCCGCGCTCGGCCGGCGAAGAGCGCACCGGCAGGCTGACATCGACCGTTTCGGCCTTCAGCCGCGCATTGACCGCCGCCATTTTCAGCACGGACTTACGTTCGGCAATGGCGTCCGTCACTTCGTTCTTCAGGGCGTTGATCGCAGCACCCCGGGTCTGGCGCTCTTCCGGCGTCATGGCGCCGAGCGTCTTCAACAGTTCGGAAACGGAGCCCTTCTTGCCGAGCGCGGATACGCGCACGGCTTCCAGGGCCGCCTCGTCACCCGCAGCAGCAATTTCGGCAAGCAAAGAGGATTTAAGCTGGTCGATATCTGACATTGTCTTCTTTCCGTCCAGATCAGGCGGCGTTCGAACGGCAGGCTGGAGAGGCCGGCGCAGGGATATAAAGAAAGAAAAACCCGCGCTAGCCCAAACCAGCGCGGGTTTCCCAAAATCATAAATTCAAAGCTTGGGAAGCGCTGGTTACTTGACCGCGCCTTCAAACTCGTTGGCCGTACCGGCTTCCTTGAGGTACTCAAGAGCCTTCTTGGCAGCATTGACGAGCGCGCCGAATGCTTCCGGCTCGTGGATCGCCATGTCGGAGAGAACCTTGCGGTCGACTTCGATGCCGGCCTTGTTCAGGCCGTCGATGAAGCGGCCATAGGTCAGGCCGAATTCGCGGACAGCGGCGTTGATGCGCTGGATCCAGAGCGCACGGAAGTTGCGCTTGTTGACCTTGCGGTCGCGGTAAGCGTACTGCTTCGAACGATCGACAGCAGCCTTGGCGGTGCGGATGGTGTTCTTGCGGCGGCCGTAAAAGCCCTTGGCGGCCTTCAGAACCTTCTTATGCTTGGCGTGGGCGGTGACGCCTCTTTTTACACGTGCCATATCATGATCTCCTTAAATCTAGCGTTCGCGGACGAGTCTCAGAGACCGTTCGGCAGGTAATTCTTGATAACCTTGCGGCCATCCGGTTCCGCGAGAACCATGGTGCCACGTGCATCGCGAATGAACTTGTTGGTACGCTTGATCATGCCATGGCGTTTGCCGGCAGCGGCAGCCTTGACCTTGCCGGTTGCGGTGATCTTGAACCGCTTCTTGGCAGAGGACTTCGTCTTCATCTTGGGCATTTTGCTACTCCTTCTGTCCTCCCTGCGCGCTTCATCAAAAAAGCCCTTCTCGCGAAGTCCGGTTCTCCGGCCGTCGCAACAAGGTGCGGGAGCGTTTGTTGTTGATCTGCGGCTTCGGCGACGAACCGTTCCGCAAGCATTCGAAACTGCCACGGCATGCCCTGCCGGTCAGTTCGGACGCGCGCTTATAACCGCAGCGTCCTGAAAGTGCAACGGGGCTGCGGAGGAATCTTCGCACGCTCGTAAGCACCAGTGTTAGAAAGCACAAAAGCCGCCCTTGCGGACGGCCTTGGGGCGAAAAAGTGCCTGGCGCTTACTTCGGCGCCAGCACCATCATCATCTGGCGGCCTTCGAGCTTGGGCTCGGCTTCGACCTTGGCGAACTCGGTCGTATCGGCCTTGACCTGCTGCAGCAGCTTCATGCCAAGCTCCTGGTGGGCCATTTCGCGGCCGCGGAACTTCAGCGTTACCTTGACCTTGTCGCCTTCGTCGAAGAAGCGACCCATCGCCTTCATCTTCACCTCATAATCATGGGTGTCGATATTGGGGCGCATCTTGATTTCTTTGACTTCGACGATCTTCTGTTTCTTGCGCGCCTCGGCAGCCTTCTTCTGGTTGGCATATTTCAGCTTGCCCAGATCGAGGATCTTGCACACAGGCGGTTCGACATTGGGGGAAATTTCGACGAGATCGAGGCCGGCTTCCTCAGCCATTCTCAAGGCCTGGTCGGTAGGCACGACGCCCATATTCTCGCCGTCAGCCCCGATCAGCTGAACTTTGGGAATGCGGATTTCACGGTTCGAGCGCGGTCCGTCCTTCACGGGCGCGTCGGTTTTAAAAGGTCTGCGAATGGTCGTATTCTCCTCGCGTTGTTTCGGAACGTTGCAGCCTCGCGCTCCCATATCGGGGTGCACAAACGTGTCGCGTCATCGCTGCAACGGAGTCAATATCATCCTTTAGCGGAAAAATCACCCGCTGTCAGCCTGCCAAGAATCTGTTTTATAGACCAAAATAACAGGAGTTTCGCCGATGTTCGATCAGATGCCCAATGCCCAGCCGCAGTTCCTGACGGTCGGCGAGGGCGAGGCGGCGCGTGAGATCGCCATGCTGGTGCGCCGGGCGCGGGCCGGCAACAGCGCCCCGGCGCTCGTCTGGCTGTCCGGCTACCGTTCCGACATGAGCGGCACCAAGGCGGTGGAACTCGACGGGCTGGCGGCCGAACTCGGGCTTGCGTGCATCCGCCTCGACTATTCCGGCCACGGACTTTCCGGCGGCAGCTTCAGCGACGGCACGATCTCACGCTGGCTTGAGGAGGCGCTGGCCGTCATCCGTCATGTCGCCCCGGAACGGGTAATCCTCGTCGGCTCCTCGATGGGCGGCTGGATCGCGCTCCGCCTGGCGCAGGAGCTTGCGCGGCAGGGCGGCCCGAAGTTCGAAGGTCCAAAACTCGAAGGCCCAAAACTCGAGGGGATGGTGCTGATTGCGCCCGCACCCGATTTCACCTCTGAGCTGATCGAGCCGAACCTCAAGGCCAAGGAGCGCAAATCGCTTGCCGAGCGCGGCTATTTCGAAGAACGGTCGCAATATAGTCCCGAGCCGAACATCTATACCAGGGCGCTGATCGAGGACGGCCGCCAAAACCGGGTGCTCGACGGCATCATCGAAACGGGCTGCCCGGTGCATATCCTCCAGGGTATGAAAGACGCCGACGTGCCGCATGCGCATGCGATGAAGCTCGTCGAACATCTTCCCGCCGACGACGTGGTGCTGACCTTCATCCGCGACGGCGACCACCGCCTTTCCCGCCCCAGCGATATCGCGCTTCTGCTCAGCGCCGTGAAAGGCATCATCCGTTCATCGACGAGCAGGCAGATGCCCGTTTAGACGGCACCGGCCAAGAAACTCCCCCGACGCAAGTGCCCAACCCGTTGCATTTTAACCATGTCGGCGAGTCGCAAGGTGCTCCCAAGAAGTAACGATTGACTCTTCTTGGCCCTCTCCATTAACACTTTGTTAATAAATAAGGGGCGATGCGAGGAAGAGCGGGCGTGCGGATGAAGGGTATTTTTGTGGCCATGATGGCCATGTTTGCGATGGCGACGGCCGCCATACCGGCCCCCAGCAGAAATGCTTCAATGGTCACGGGCAATGCCACATCCCAGCCGATCGGACACTATGATTTCTGTCAGATTCACCGCAGCGAATGCGGGGCAAACCGCAATTCCGGCCCGGTCGAGATGACCCCGGCAAAGTGGTCGCTGGTGCGTTCGGTCAACGCCACGGTCAACCGCACGATCACACCGATGACCGACAAGGAAATATACGGCAAGGATGAAGTCTGGGCCTATCCGACCACTGCCGGCGACTGCGAGGATTTCGCGCTGCTGAAGCGCCGCATGCTGATCCAGCGCGGCTTTTCGGCCGCCGATCTGCTGATGACCGTCGTGCGCAAGCCCGACGGTGAAGGCCATGCCGTGCTGACGCTGCGCACCGCCGAGGGCGACTTCGTGCTCGACAACCTCGCTTCCGACGTTAAGCCGTGGTTTGGGACGCCCTATTCCTTCGTCAAGCGCCAGTCGAGCTACAATTCCGGCCGCTGGGTCACCATCGAGAACGGCCGCGACGTTCTGGTCGGCGCACTGCGTTAAGAGTTTTGGGGGGCGTGGGAAAAGGCCGGCGAAAGCCGGCCTTTTGCTTTTTGGGTGGACGGTGTCTTTTTCTATGCCGGAGAACTGTGGTGTTTGCCGCTACCTGCCTTTCGCTACGCTCAAGGCGTTCGTCGCTTGCGCTCCTCACCCCCTCATCTGCCCTGACGGGCATCATTCCTGCATCAAAGGTCTCAAGAGGATCGAGACGGTGCCGCGAGTCCCTTCTCCCCAGCGGGGAGAAGATGCCGGCAGGCAGATGAGGGGGGGAGCGGCAAAGCCGCGAATGCACGGAGCGCAAGCGAAGGGCAAGGATGCCGGCGGGCCCTCTCTCCAGCCCGGCGCGGGGCGCCTCACGATAAGGGCCGATTGTTGTGCCTGCGGCGGTGATATAAAATCGTCGTGGGGTTTGCGGCACTGTAAATGGGTTGCGTTTGCCGCACCGTCTCCCGGCCCTCCGAATGGCTCCGGGCGTTCGCTGCTGCAATCGATTCACGGATCGATTGCTCGGGCTGCGCCCGACCGCAGCTCACCCATTCCCAATCAGGATCCCCGCGCCGAGCACCAGGCCGCCACCGAGGACCACCTGGAAGGCGGCGCGCAGGAATGGCGTTTCCATGTAGCGGTTCTGGATGAAGGCGATGGCCCAGAGTTCGAAGAAGACAACGACGGCAGCGGTGATCGTCGCCGTCCAGAAATGCGGGATCAGATAGGGCAGTGCGTGGCCGAGACCGCCGAGCGCCGTCATGATGCCGCAGGCAAGGCCGCGCTTGACCGGCGAGCCTCTGCCGGAGATCTTGCCGTCGTCATGTGCGGCTTCGGTGAAGCCCATCGAAATGCCGGCGCCAACGGAAGCTGAAAGGCCGACGAGGAAGGTCTGCCAGGTATCCTGCGTGGCGAAGGCGGCGGCGAAAATCGGCGCCAGCGTCGAGACCGAGCCGTCCATCAGCCCGGCAAGGCCCGGCTGCACATAGGTCAGCACGAATTGCCGATGCACCGTCGCGTCCTCGTCATGCTTGACATCTTCAGGCGTGTGTTTGTCGCCCAGCATGCGGGCGATGTCCTCGTGCCCCTGCTCGGCAAGAGCGAGATCGCCGAGAAGCTCGCGCGTCGAGGCATCCGAGGTGCGTTTTGCCGCCTCGACGTAGAAACGATAAGCCTGCTCTTCCATCGCCTCGGTTTCGCGGCGCATCGCCTCCAGGGTAAGATTTGCCCTGAGCCAGTCTGGCTTGCGCTCGTAGAAGCCCTCTACATGCTCGCGCCGGATCAGCGGAATGCGCTCGCCGAAACGCTGGCGATGGATTTCGAACAGCGACTTGCGATGCGTGTCCTCGACCTCGGCCATATCTTCGAAGACTTTGGCCGAGGCCGGAAATTCGCCGCGTAGCCTGTCGGCATAGGCGAGATAGATGCGGGCATCGTCTTCCTCGGAGGCGATCGCGAGAGCGAGAATCTCCTGCTCGGACAGCGATTCGAACGATCGTTTCGAGGATCTGAAAAACCGCGCCAACATGACTTTCTCCAAATTTAGAATTATTCTAAATCTAAAGAAGGAGGGGATGAGGGTCAAGAGCGTGCGAAGGCCGGCTGACAGATTGCCGCAAGCGGGCACGAACGCCTTTGGCTCGCTGTCGTAAACACCTATATGAGTGCTGCCGCATCACGCGGCGCCGGGGTTTATGATGGACAATGAGATTCAAGGGCGCCCTGCCCATGTCGCGGCGATCCGCGAAAGGGCGGAGGCCGAGATGCTGGAAATGGGTGTCAACGAGGCCTTCATCGGCAGGCTGGTCGAGACTTTTTACGCCCGCGTGCTTGCTCATCCCGATCTCGGCCCGGTGTTCGACGCCCGGCTCTCCGGCCGCTGGCCGGCGCATATGGAGAAGATGAAAAGCTTCTGGTCGGCGGTCGCTTTCCGCAGCGGCGCCTATGGCGGCAAGCCGGTACAGGCGCATACCGGCGTCCAGAACCTGACGCCAGATCTCTTTCCGAAATGGCTGTCGCTGTTTGCCGCAACCCTCGACGATATCGCGCCAACACCGGAGGCAAAGGCCTGGTTCATGGCGACGGCCGAGCGGATCGCCAAAAGCCTGACGCTCTCGCTGTTCTACAATCCCGCCCTCGACGATCCCGCCAGAAAGATGGGCTGATCCCTTACTGCTTTGCGGAGAAGGTGGCGCCGGCGCTTGCTGCGACGACCAGCGCCGTTCCCGCCAGCTGCAGAAGGGTCATGGGCTGTGTCAGAATGGCGAAGCCCGCAAGAGCCGCAATGGCCGGCTCGAGGCTCATGAGGATGCCGAACGAAGTTGTCGGCATGCGCCGCAGGGCAATCAGCTCCAGCGTGTAGGGCAGCAGCGGCACGAGAACGGCAAGGCCCGCCATTTCGATCAGGCCATAGCTATCGAGCGCCGGCACGGCGCCTGCGAAGCCGAAGGGCGTGGCGACGACAGCGGCGACCATCAGCGACATGGAAAGCCCTTCCAGCCCCTTGAAGCTTGCGCCGATCTTCTTGGTGAGCACGATGTAGATCGCCCAACCCGTTCCCGCGCCGCAGGCAAAGAGAATGCCCTGGATATTCCCAACCCAGCCTTCACCATCATGGGCAAGAGCCAGAACGCCGAGCGCGGCAATGAACGGCCAGACGAGGCGCCGGCTGAGGCCATAGCCGATGGTCGCGACCGAAAGCGGGCCGAGAAAATCGATCGCTACGGCAAGACCGAGCGGTATGCGCTCGATCGCCGCGAAAAAACTCATCGTCATCAGCGCCGTCGTCGTGCCGAGAACCAGAGCACTTGCCCATTGCTCTCTCGTATAGCTGAATATGCGCGGACGCACGGCGACGGCTAGAATGAGAGCGGCAAAGGCAAGGCGCAGCCAGCTGGCGCCGGCAGGTCCATAGGCGGCGATGGCGGAGGAGGAAAGTGCCGCGCCGAACTGGATCGAGGACATGGACATCAGGCACATCAGCGCGCCAGCCGCCAGGCCGCCGGATGCTGCGGGCGCTTTCATTGCCAGCACGCCGGAACCGTCACTCGTTCTGTCTTCCATGTGCATCTCCGCTTCAGCGCTGTTCATACGGAGGCGACTTGAAACCGGCAAATTCAAACTTCTGATGCAGGCAGCAAAAGACCTGATGCATCAAAGGCGGCCGGAGAGGATGACCTCTTCGGCATCTTCGAAGCTCATATCGAAGACCTTCTTGCCTATCTCGAAGCTGAAGCCATTGCGGGCAAAAGCGGAGAGCTCCTTCGCCTTTCGCTTGTCGTCGAGCTCGACCCGGCGGAAGGGGCCGAAGGCGCGCTTGCGAGCGAATATCGCTGCGGCATAAAGATCGTCCGCGTCCGCAAGTGCCGCCTCGACCCTGTCGCCGGAGACGCCCTTGGCTGTCAGCTTCTGGGCAATCGCGCGTTTCGATTTGCCGCCGCGAACGGCCGAGCGCGTGCTGATCTCGGCATAGGCGCTATCGTCGAGCACCTTGTTGTCATAGGCAAATTTGACGGCGAAATCGGCAACCGCCTTGAGCTGTGCGGCACTGATATCCTCGAACTTCTCCTTGGCCTTGCGGGTGATGGCGTCGAAGAGCTGCTTTTCCGTCATCATCCGCCGCTCAAGGCGATAGATGGCGGAGTTGCGCGCCCAGCTCAGCATGCGCGGTGTCGGGATATCGGATGGACCAGTCTCGTCGTTCATATCAAGCGATCAGGCTTCAAGACCCTTGAGAACATTGGCGACGTTGAGGCCGATTTCCGGCACGCCGTAGCCGCCCTCCATGCAGACGAGCACCGGCAGGCCGGCTGAAGCGATCAGCGCACCCATGCGGGTGAAATCGTCGGAGGTCAGGCTGAAGAAGGAGATCGGGTCGCGCTCGAAAGTATCGACCCCGAGCGCGACGACGATCGCCTCGGCGCCAAAGGCCCTGATGCGGGCGAGCGCGTCGGCAAGCGCCGAAGACCAGACATTCCAGGGCGTGCCCGGCGGCATCGGATAGTTGCGGTTGGCGCCGGTGCCCGCCCCCTCGCCCTCCTCGTCGGCATGGCCGAGGAAATAGGGAAAGGCCTGCATCGGATCGCCGTGCAGCGAGGCGGTGAAGACATCGCCTCTATGATAGAAGATATCCTGCGTGCCGTTGCCATGGTGGAAATCGACATCGAGCACGGCGACCTTTTTCGCGCCGCGATCGAGCAGCCGCTGCGCCGCCACAGCCGCATTGTTGATGAAGCAATAACCGCCGAAAAGATCGATGCCGGCATGATGGCCGGGCGGGCGGCAAAGCGCGAAGGCGAAACGATTGCCCTCACCCAGCCAGTCGGCGCCCGTCACCGCGCAGCGCATCGAGGCGATCGCCGCCTCGTAGGAACCCTTGGTGATCGAGGTGTCGGCGGCATTGGCGTAATGGCCGATCGCGCCGACGATATTGTCAGGCACTCGCTGGCTGGTGCGGCGCACCGGAAAGGAATTGGCAATCGCCTCGCCGGTGAAACCAGCTGCCACCCAGCGGTCCCAGACCGTGGCGAGAAAATCGAGATAGGCGGGATCATGCACCTTTTTGGCCGTTTCCAACCCTTGCGCCTCGGGCGCCACGACATCGGCAAAACCCGCCTCCTTGACCGCCGCCAGGATCCATTCGGCCCGGAACGGCGCCTCGAACGGCGTCACCAGCTGGCCGGCATAGAGTTCGGTTTTGGCATCGCGCAGCTTGTGGTCTTCGGAATAAATGACGCGCATTTCAGATCCTGCCGTTGATTGACGATCGAGATTTACACGGGGTTGCCGCGACAAAAAAGCGGCGAAGCGAGCTCTTGATCATCCAGAGCAATAGCGCCACCTTCGCTGTTTTGAGAACGAGGAAATTCTCCGCATGAAAGTGCTGATGGTCGATGTCGACGGTGTGCTCATTCATGGCCGGCCGGCTGACGGCCTGCCGCTCGGGAATTCTTCCAGACGTGCTGGGCCGACATCATCGTTGGCCGTGAGCCGTTGGAGCCCAGCCTCGCCAAAGTACTGGAAAAGATCGCGCCGCATCTCAGCGCCGCGACGATGATCGATTACTGGTTCGAGAACGATTCCCGACTTGATCTCACTCTCCTAGAGGACCTCGCTGCTCTCCGGCAAAGCGGCGTCACGCTTTTTCTGGCGACAAATCAGGAGCACAGACGGGCGCGCCACCTGATGCAGCAGTTGGGTCTTAACGCTCATTTCGATGACATCCTCTATTCCGCAGCACTCGGACACCGCAAACCGTCACCGGATTTTTTCAGGCTGGCGACCGGGCGTGCCGGCGTCCAGCCCGGCGAGATCGGCTTCATCGACGATATTGAGGAAAATATCGAAGCGGCACGGCAGTTCGGCTGGAACGCGGCGCAATGGACGGCTGGGGCCAGGCTCCACGAGACGCTTTCCGCCTTCAGCCATCCGGAATGAGCCATCTGAGATGAGCCGGCCGGCGCATTCAGGCGAGCCGCTTGTAGAACAGCGTGGTGTCGCAGAAGCCGCCTTCCGGCCACAGCGCATAATCCGGGATGACGCCGACCCGCTGCCAGCCCAGGCGCGGATAGATCGCCTCGGCATCGCTGCCAGTCGCCGTGTCGAGCACCAGCAGGGTCTTGCCCCGCCGTGCCGCCTCGCGTTCGGCGGCCTCCATCAGCAACCGGGCGAAGCCGCGCCCGCGGGCGGAGCGATGCACCAGGAGCTTCTTCAGATCGCCGCGGTGCGGCTGATTCGGCATCTGCGCGGCCCCCACCTGCACCGTGCCGACGATCCGGCCTTCCAGTTTGGCGACCAGCAACAGATTGCCGCCGGTGGCGACGGTATCGGCGACATCGCGCCAATAGGGTTCGGCATCGTCTGGCCCATAGGGCTGCATGAAGCCGACGGAGGCGCCGCCGGCGACGCAATCTGCAAGCACTTGCGCAAGCCCCGGAATGGCGGCGCGCGCCTCCTCGGCGGAAAGGATACAGATATCGGGCATGGTCTTCTCCTGAACTGAAGCTGTTAGCGGCCGCCGCGATCGAGCACGACGCAATAGCGTGCCGGCGTGTTGCCGGGATTGTGGAAGACATGGCCTTCGCCGACCGGCATGAAGAGGCAATCGCCTGGGCGCAGCCGGTAGGCCACCTCGCCCGCCGTCATCTCCAACTCGCCGTCGAACAGCCAGATATGCTGGGTCATGCCATGGGAGGCGGCATGCGGGGGGAAGCTGACGCGGGCACCAGCGGGGAATTCGACTTCGACGATATCGACGTCGGAGGCGGTGCCGGGTGCCGAGACCGACCGCCTGAGATAACCGGTCTCCGGATCGCGCCAGATCTGCTGCTCTTGCCGGCGGGCAAGCGGCGAGGCCTGCTCCCCCTCCTCCGCGAAGAAGGCAGACAATGACAGGCCGAGCGCGGCGCAAATCCTCGCCAGCAGCGAGGCGGTGGGGCTCGCCTCCGCCCGCTCGATGCGCGAAATCATCGCCCGGCTGACGCCGGAAGCCGTGGCGAGATCGTCAAGGGTCAATCCTTTGTCCAGCCGCAGCTTGCGGATACGGATGCCGATTGCCTGTTCCAGTTGCTCTTCCATATCCGATCCCTGATTCTACTATAAGAGAAATACATGATCTGATGATGGAATCAAGCCTCGCAGGGGGCAAACCAACCTTGCTTTCGCCACAGCCTCGCAGATATATGGCAGCGCAATTGAGATTGGAGATAGTGATGGACGCCAGCACGCAGAGCATGGAACTGACGGGAAGCTTCACGGCCGCCGCCTGGGACAGGATCGCGCCCGTCATGGCCGAGATCGAGGTGCTGCCGCTTCTCACGCGTCTTTCGGACGGCACGCTGCCGCCTGAGGTTTTCCGGCACTACATTCTCCAGGATGCGCTTTACCTCAAGCACTATGCACGCTGCCTGGCGATCGTCGCGGCCAAGGCGCCCGACAATGCGCAGGTGCTGCGTTTTCTCGGTTCGGCGCAGAAGGCGATCACCGTCGAGCAGGGCCTGCATGCCGGCTTCCTCACCCAGTTCGGCATCACTTCCGAAGACGTGACAGCGGCCGAACCGTCGCCTGCCTGTTTCGCCTACACGAATTTCCTGCTCGCCACCGCCTATCACAGCTCTTATGCAGTCGCACTTTCCGCCATCCTTCCCTGCTTTTGGATCTACTGGCATGTCGGCGAGGCGATCAAGAGCCGGCCGGCGATCGAGGGCAATGCATTCCAGGCCTGGATCAACACCTATGGCGATCCGCAATTTGCCGCCGGCGCCCGCGAAGTGATCGCGCTGACCGATATCGCCGCCCGCGCTGCATCGCCGGTGGAGCGCGCCGAAATGATGGATGTCTTCGTTCGCGCCTCGCAATATGAATGGATGTTCTGGGATTCGGCCTGGCGGCTGGAGACCTGGCCGGTCTGACACGCCGCCGACCGGCCCGCAAAATAGCGTAAACGGCGGGATAATTACCGCTTTGCGGCAGGGGGCGGCGCTGCTATATGGCGCGCATGAGCACCAATTCGACCACTCCGCTATCCCATATCCGCAACTTTTCGATCGTGGCCCACATCGACCACGGCAAATCGACGCTGGCCGACCGCCTGATCCAGACGACGGGCGGCCTTGCCGAGCGCGAAATGTCCGAGCAGGTGCTCGACAATATGGATATCGAGCGCGAGCGCGGCATCACCATCAAGGCCCAGACCGTGCGCCTGCATTACCAGGCAGACAATGGCGAGAAATATATTCTCAACCTGATCGACACGCCCGGTCACGTCGACTTCGCCTATGAAGTCTCGCGTTCGCTGTCGGCCTGCGAGGGCTCGCTGCTCGTCGTCGACGCCAGCCAGGGCGTGGAAGCGCAGACGCTCGCCAATGTCTATCAGGCGATCGACAACAACCACGAGATCGTCACCGTCCTCAACAAGATCGACCTGCCGGCCGCCGAACCCGACCGTATCAAGGAACAGATCGAGGAAGTGATCGGCATCGACGCTTCGGAGGCCGTGCTGATTTCGGCGAAAACCGGCCTCGGCATTCCCGATGTTCTTGAGGCGATCGTCCACAAGCTGCCGGCGCCGAAGAGCCCGGGCGGCGACAAGGCGCCGCTGAAGGCGCTGCTCGTCGACAGCTGGTACGACACCTATCTCGGCGTCATGGTTCTCGTGCGCATCATCGACGGCGTGCTGACCAAGGGTCAGACCATTCGCATGATGGGCACGGATGCGAAATATCAGGTGGAGCGCGTCGGCGTGCTGACGCCGAAGATGGTCACCGTCGACAGCCTCGGCCCCGGCGAGATCGGCTTCATCACCGCCTCGATCAAGGAAGTGGCCGATACCCGCGTCGGCGATACGATCACCGAGGACAAGCGGCCGACGGCACAAGCGCTGCCAGGCTTCAAGCCGGCGCAGCCGGTGGTGTTCTGCGGCCTGTTCCCGGTCGATGCCGCCGATTTCGAGGATCTGCGCGCCGCCATGGGCAAGCTTCGCCTCAACGACGCCTCCTTCTCCTTCGAGATGGAATCGTCTGCGGCGCTCGGTTTCGGCTTCCGCTGCGGCTTCCTCGGCTTGCTGCATCTTGAAATCATCCAGGAACGGCTGGAGCGCGAATTCGATCTCGACCTGATCGCCACCGCCCCGTCGGTGGTCTACAAGATGTTCATGACCGACGGCTCCGAGCGCGAGCTGCACAACCCGGCCGACATGCCCGACGTCGTGAAAATCTCGGAAATCCACGAGCCGTGGATCCGCGCGACGATCCTCACACCGGACGATTATCTCGGCGGCATTTTGAAACTCTGCCAGGACCGGCGCGGCATCCAGATCGAGCTCACCTATGTCGGCACGCGCGCGATGCTGACCTACGACCTGCCGCTCAACGAAGTCGTCTTCGATTTCTACGACCGGCTGAAGTCGATCTCCAAGGGCTATGCCTCCTTCGACTATACGCTGACCGATCACCGCGAGGGCAACCTCGTGAAGATGTCGATCCTCGTCAATGGCGAGCCGGTCGACGCGCTGTCGATGATGGTGCACCGCACCGCCGCCGAAAAGCGCGGCCGCGACATGTGCGAGAAGCTCAAGGAGCTGATCCCGAAGCACATGTTCAAGATCCCGATCCAGGCGGCGATCGGCGGCAACGTCATTGCCCGCGAGACGATCTCGGCGCTGCGCAAGGACGTGACGGCGAAATGTTACGGCGGCGACGCCACCCGCAAGCGCAAGCTGCTCGACAAGCAGAAGGCCGGCAAAAAGCGCATGCGCCAGTTCGGCAAGGTGGAGATTCCGCAGGAAGCCTTCATCGCAGCGCTGAAGATGGGCGACGAATAACGCTTCTCAATGGCACCTTATGCGCATATGATCTGCGCATAAGGAGATCGTTATGGCACAGCAGGCAAGGAAAGCGGCAAACCTCTCTCTCGATGAGGGACTCGTATCGCAGGCGCGTGAGCTGAAGATCAACATATCCCGGGCGGCGGAAGATGGGATCGCGAAGGCCATAAAGGCGGAACGCGAACGGCTATGGCGTATCGAGAACGCGGAGGCAATTGCCGCCTCCAATGCCTATGTCGAAAAGCACGGCCTGCCGTTTCATAAATATCGACAGTTCTGATGGCTCGGTTTCATGTCTACAATTTGATCCATACGAATGCGCTTGCGCTTGATCTGCAGTCAGACCTGCATGGCGACCTCACGACGCGGATCATGGCGCCAATGCTTCCGCTGGAAGCTCTTCCCAAAATCATGCGTCAGCTCAACCCGCAATTCGTGATCAACGGCGTGCCATACGTTATGGCGACCCAATTTATCGGTGCGATTTCCGTTAAAGAGATAGGCGTCGCAGCCGCCGATCTCACGGCCGACAGCGATCGTATCATCAGCGCCCTGGACTTCCTCTTCCAAGGCTTCTGAGATCAACCTCGCGCCATATACTCCTTGACCAACCCCTCATAGGCCGCCATCTCCGGCAGTGCCGTGTAGCTGTGCACCGCGCCGGTCTCGGCAAAGGCCAGTTTCTCGCTCGTCCATGTCTCGATGAAGGGGGTGAACCAGCTGGGGTCATCGAGCATGGTCACGCGCAGGTTGACGAACCAGTCCATGCCTTCCGGGCGGGTGAACATCCAGCTCATGCAATGCGGGCAGAAATAATGTTTCGTCGTGCCGTGCAAGCCACCTATGACAGGCTCGCCCTTCGCCACTTCGAAACCTTCGCTGGGGATGGCGGCACTCAGCGAATAGGCGCTTGCTGTCATCCTCTGGCAGCCCGTGCAATGGCAAGCCATGGTCAGCAGCGGCGGCGCGCTGATCTTCAACCGCACCCGGCCGCAGCGGCAGCCGCCTTCCATGGGTAGGTTCTGTGCTGTCATGATAGTTCTCCCCTTTCGCCACCTGATCTAGCGGAGCCGGCGCCATTGTCGAGGGAGACGCGGCAGCCCGAGTTTCAGACGGCGTTTATCCGACGCGCCGGATTGCCGACCACGGTTGCGCCCGTCGGCACGTCTTTGGTCACAACGGCGCCAGCGCCGACGATCGCACGATCGCCGATCATCACTCCCCCGAGGATGATGGCGCCACCGCCGATCCAGACATCGCTGCCGATCGCAACCGGCCGGGCGATCTCGATACCGGCGCTGCGAAAGGCGGCATCCTTGTGATGTTCGGCGCAATAGATCTGCACGCCGGGGCCGAACATCGTGCGGTCGCCGACCGCCACGCGGCCGGAATCGAGGATAGTACAGCCGGCATTGAAATAGACGCGCTTGCCAAGGGTAATATTGATGCCGTAGGAGCAGTGAAACGGCGCTTCGATGAAGATATCGGGCGCCGCCCCAGCGAATAGCGCTCTGAGCGCCGGGGCGACAGCCCCGCGCTTATCCGGCGGCAGCGTGTTATGGGCGTGAACGGCACGGCGCGCCTGCTGGCGTAGGCCATCGAGTTCGTCGTCGAGGCAGCAATACCACTCACCCGCCGCCATCTTTTCATATTCGCTCGCCGGCATCGAGTCGCCTCTCAAACCGAGGCCTCGGACAATATTCCGATCTCTGCCGGTTCGATCAGGCTGACCCAGGCACGCGCGATGGCAAGGCCCGCGGCATCGGCGGCACCGCCATGTCTTGCCGCCAGTTCGGCATGGTTCTCTAGCCAGCCGGGAGCGATGCGCTCGATCGTATCGGGGAATTCCGCCTTCCATTGCTCAACGACTGCTCGGCCGGCCTCGAAATGGAACTGGGTGCCGTAGACGGCGCGACCGATGCGGAAGGCCTGGTTATCGGCGACCAGGCTCGTCGCCAGACGCACCGCACTTTCGGGAAGGGAAAACGTGTCGGCATGCCATTCGAAGATGGTGAATTCGCTGCCAAGCGCCGACAGTAGCGGATCGACCCGGCCCTCGGCGGTGACGCCGATCTTGTGCCAGCCGAATTCGCGGGCGGTGCCGAGATGATTGTCGGCGCCATAGGCGCGGGCGAGGATCTGGCTGCCGAGGCAGATGCCGAGCACGGCCTTGCCGGCATCACCGAAGGCACGCGAAAGCCGCACGAGCTCCGGCAGGTAAGGATGCGTCTCATCATCCAGCGCGCTCTGCTCGCCGCCGAGAACGACCAGCGCGTCATGGCCGACTATATCCCGCGGCAGGATGCCGTCCTGCCACACGCGGAACCACTCGATATGAGCTCCCGCCTCGTCGAGTGCCGTGGCAAGCGCGCCAAGACCGGTATTGCGCATATTTTCGACGACTGCGACTCGCATGGGCTCTCCCCGGTGTGACCGACGACGGAAGAGACCATGCCGGCGAACGACGCGCAAGATGCTTGCGCGCCATTGCGTGAGCACGCCGCAAGGGCTTAAATCCACGCGAATGAAAGGAAACACCATGACCGAAAAAGCCCGCGTCTCGATCCTCTACTGCACCCAGTGCAACTGGCTGCTGCGCGCCGCCTGGATGGCGCAGGAGCTGCTGCACACCTTTTCCGACAGCCTTGGCGAGGTGGCGCTGATCCCCGGCACCGGCGGCAATTTCGAGATCCGCGTCAATGGCGATTTGATCTGGGAGCGCAAGCGCGACAACGGCTTTCCCGGGCCGAAGGAGCTGAAGCAGCGGGTCCGCGACATTATCGAGCCCGGCCGCGATCTCGGCCATGTCGACCGCGCCTCGCTGGAAAGCTGACCGCAGCAGCCTCAGCGATAGGGCGAGCGGCAGACCCTGTAGACGCCTTCATAGGTGAGAAAATGATCCGTCCTCGGATTGTAGGAGCGGTATTCATTGGTGCACCAGGCGATATGCTTGTTCGGAGCGTTCGGCTGCACCCGGCGCACCGGCGGCGGGTCATAGGTCAGCTGCGGCCGCCCGGCAGCACCCGGCTGATAATAGGTCGGCCCCGTCGCGCCACGCGGCCGGTAATTCGGCTGGATATAAGCGGGGCGATGCCATTGCTGCGGCCCGAAACCGAAACAGCCGCGAAAATCGCACAGCGTCGATCCGGTGTTGAGCGGCCCGACCCCCGGCTTGCCCAGCTTCAGCGAATCAGCGCCGGCCACGGCTGGCGCGAAAACAGCAAGAAGACCGGCGAACAGAAGCGTGCGGGCAACGGGCATGAGGCATTCCTTTCGATATTTTCTCTATATAGGGCGTACCAAGAGAAGCGCTATGCCTGCCCTCCGGCCACTCCCTCGCATGTGATCAATTGTTTTTCGCCAACTGTCAGAAAAACTTCAAAAACCCGGTTGACAGTCAGGAGCCGCCCCCTTACATCGCTCTCCGTCGCCCAGATGGCGGAATTGGTAGACGCGCCAGCTTCAGGTGCTGGTACCCGAAAGGGTGTGGAGGTTCGAGTCCTCTTCTGGGCACCATTCCATTCTTGATCACTACCGGATCAAGAAGTTAAGCCTTTCCAAAATTTACGCATTTTGTGCCTGTGGAAAAGACCCGCGGCAAAGCGCTCAAGGCTTGTCTGCTCAATTTCAAGGACTTTCAAAATCCACATTGACGCGTATTCTCGGTCGCCGATAGCGGGCCGCCATCGACTGCCGGGGATCATAAAGCCGCCACGCCGTGCGGCAAAAAATCGGAAGCGTAAAGTCGCCGAAGCAACCCGCACTCCGCTCCAGCTTGATCTCGAGACCTAACCGTCCTCTCGGGACAAGTACTGGCGGCGATCGCCGGAACTCCCTATCATAATCAATATAGCGCTTCGTAATCCCGAAATTGGTTGCGGGCTTGAAATCATTCGACGTTTCCCGACGGCGACACCTCGCAAAACCCGGCGCATTTCGGGATCCCGAAGCGGCAGAATTTCGGGATTCCGAAGTGCGGTTTTTGCCCTGTCCGGAACGATCGGCCGCTTTGTTCGGATCGGCGGCGAACTGGGCGAATTTCGCAGGATAGATTTCGCGCCTTGTTTTCCAACAGCTCAGGTGCAGCCCTCAGCTGAAAGCTGACGTCGGCAACCTCGTTGCAACCGTCCTGTTGCGTAAGCGGCCTTGAGTCCGATTCTCCGAAACCATCAGGCAAGCCTCATGCCGACGATGCGTCGAGGAAGAATGTCGCTGAGATGATCGACTTTTGGGCGAGATCAGTGCGGGAACGCCGTTCGGATCGGAAAAACTTCGTTGCATTGCCGTCGTCCGTTCAATATTCAGTACACCGATTTCGCAAACCCTTGATCAATTGAATTCGGCGGTCTGCTGTCAAATAAGTGCATCGCCGGTTGGGTTTCGGACTACAGGAAATAAAGGGATATCACCCATGAATTGTCGTATGTGTGGCAGCACCAAGTTGCATAAATTTCTCGACTTGGGTTTTACACCTCCGGCCGACCAATTCCGGCGCAAGGATCAATCGCGCGAGCCGGACGTTCATTATCCCTTGCAGGTGATGATGTGTGACGATTGTGGTTTGGCTCAGTTGAGTCATGTCGTATCTCCAGAAGTTTTATACCGGAACGACTATCCCTACGAATCCTCCACCACCCGCACCGGCCAGGCGCACTGGTCCGAATTCGCCGCCAGTGTGGTTGCGCGCCTGCAATTGGGGCCGAAGGACTTGGCGGTGGATATCGGCAGCAATGTGGGTGTGCTGCTGGGAGCTTTCCAAAGCCAGGGCTTGCGGGTGCAGGGAGTCGATCCTGCGGCAAACATCGTCATGATCGCGCAGGCCAATGGCATCGACACGATCTGTGATTTTTTCAATGAAGATACCGCTCGCACCATCGTTGCTGATAAAGGCCATGCATCAGTGGTGACGGCGACCAACGTATTTGCCCATGTGGATGATCTCGACAGCTTCATATCGAGTGTCAAGGAATTGCTCAGCGAACGCGGTGTGTTCATTTTCGAAGCGCCGTATTTCGTCAATCTGCTCAAGCACAATGAATACGACACTATCTATCACGAGCATCTCTCATACCTGTCGGTCAAACCGTTGCTGGCCTTTTTCCGTAAACACGGCCTGGAGATATTTCATATCGAGGAGCGCGATATCCATGGCGGCTCTTTCCGTGTGCATGTCGGCAGGATCGGCATGTGGCCTGCCTCGCCGGACGCAGAACGGATGGCGCAGGCAGAGGTGGACATGGGCATATACAGCCATGACAAACTTGCCGAGTTTGCCGCGGCCGTGCGGCGCAACAAGGACGAACTGACCTGGATGCTTCATTCGCTGAAACATGAAGGCAAACGGATCGCAGCCGTCAGCGCTCCCGCCAAGGGCATGACCTTGCTCAATTACTGCGGGCTTGACGCCGACATACTTGATTTCGTCACCGAGAAATCAAAGCTGAAGATTGGTCGCTATACCCCAGGGGCGCACATTCCGGTGGTCTCTGACGAAGAACTGCTCAAACATCAGCCTGACTATGCTCTGCTCCTGGCTTGGAATTTCGCCGACGAAATCATCGGGAACCTGCATGAATTTCGGCGCCGGGGAGGCAAATTCATTATCCCGATCCCCTTCCCCAAAATCGTCGACTGATTACTCTTAAGGAGCACGCAATGGCGAAAATCTCGCTGGTCCCCGCATTCAAGGATGCTCGTGGCGAAATCACCGATCTTCTCGAAAACGAGAACATCAACGCGATTACCCGCATCACCTTTTCCAAAGGCGCCGTGCGCGGCAACCACTACCACAAGGAAACCACCCAGTGGAATTATCTGATCTCGGGCAGCATCAAGCTGGTCAGTCAGGTACCCGGCGAGCCAGTGGTCGAGACGGTGATGAATCCCGGCGATTTCACCGTTACGAAGCCGCATGTGCGTCACGCCCTCGTCGGCTTGGATGAGGCGGAGTTGCTGGTCTTTACCAGTGGACCGCGTGGCGGCAAGGAATACGAAAGCGACACGTTCCGTCTCGACGTTCCTTTGGCAGCCGGTGCTTAACCCATGTCGATAAACCCTCTACGTCAGGATTCGCCCGTGTCCACACGTCGCGTGCCCGTCTCGCAGCCATTGTTGGGGGCGGAAGAGACCCATCACGTCAACAATGCCTTGGCCCAAGGCGCTATCTCGGGTTTCTTTGGCGACTACCTGCCAATGTTCGAGCAGGAATTCGCGGCCTATTGCGATTGTGCCCATGGCGTGGCGGTTTCCAGCGGAACCACGGCACTTCACTTGGCGCTGGCGACCCTGTCCATCGGTCCCGGCGACGAGGTGCTGGTGGCCTCGCTGACCAATATGGCAACGTTTTTCGCCGTGCTGTACCAGGGCGCACATCCTGTGCCGATCGACTCCGAAGCCGATACTTTGAATCTCGATCCAACGCTGTTGCGAGCAAAGATCACATCCAAAACCAAGGCGATCCTGGTGGTGCACCTGTTTGGTCACCCGGTCGACATGGATCCTGTGATGGAAGTCGCTCGCGAGCACAATCTCTATGTCATCGAGGACTGTGCCGAGGCTCATGGCGCTCTGTATAAAGGCCGCAAGGTCGGCGGCATCGGCGACATCGGCTGCTTCAGTTTCTACGCCAATAAGGTGATCACGACCGGTGAAGGCGGAATGCTGACACTGAATAACGGCGAGTGGGCCGATCGCGCACGCAATCTCAAGGGATTGGCGTTCGGCGACAAGAACAAGTTCATGCACAAGGACATCGGATATAACTTCCGGATGACAAATCTGCAGGCGGCGATCGGGCATGCCCAGTTCGGCAAGATCGAACAGATCATCGACGCCAAACGGACCATCGCGAACGCGTATGGACAACGCCTTGGTGGGCGCGACGACCTGCAGTTGCCGATGGAAAAGCCGTATGCCCGAAACGTTCACTGGATGTACATGGTGCTCGTCAGCGGACGCAACGCCGGTCGGCGCGCAGAGGTGATGCATGCGCTGGCGCAAAAAGGCGTCGAGAGCCGCGAGAATTTCCTGCCTTACAACATGCAGGAAATTTTTATCAAACGCGGTTGGACCAGCGCCGATGAATGCCCGGTTGCGAACGACCTTGGCCTGCGCGGCTTTTACTTGCCGAGTGGCCCGGCAATCTCTGATGATGACATTGATTATGTCTGTCAGAGCCTGATCGAAGTCTTGGACCAATGAGTGCTGATGCGCCCGTGACAGGCAAAGAGCAGGAACCGATTCCGTTCGGTGAATATTCCGCGATCTATGACCTCATATACCGCGATAAGGACTATGCCGGCGAGGCTGGTTTTGTCGCGGCTCTGATAGAGCAGCATGCGCCGCGTCAAAACCATGTACCGATTCGGGTTCTGGATCTCGCCTGTGGGACCGGGCGCCACGCCATGGAACTGGCGGCCAAGGGTTATGTTGTCGAAGGCAGCGACATCTCATCGGGAATGGTGGCGGTGGCGCGCAACAGCGCGGCCGAACGTGGGCTGGATGTGCGATTTCATGAGTGCTCGTTTCAGACGGCCGACGCAATCCAGGGTACTTTCGACGTCGTCCTGGCCATGTTCGCGGCACTTGGCTACCTCACCGACTTTGCCGATTTTGAGCTGACCTTGAAGAATATCGCAAAGAAAATGGCGCCCGGCGGCATTTTCATTTTCGATGTGTGGAACGGCACGGCAGTGCTGCCGCAATATTCTCCCCACAAGGTAAGGCAGGAAGCGGACGACAAACGCAAGGTTGAGCGCGTTTCTCGTACCACCTTGGATACGGTCGCACAACAAGCCGTCGTCAATTTTGAATTCAAGGTCGAGTATGCCGACGGGGTGGTGAAGCATTTCAGTGAGAACCATCGCGTGCGGTTTTATTTTCCGCAGGAAATGGTCGATTTGCTGAAGGCGCTCGGCTTTGAGGTTCTTCTGCGGTGCCCATTTTTGCAGCCGGAAAAGGCCGTCTCCAGCGGCGACTGGAACATGACCTACGTCGTGCGGAAAATGTCGGGCGGGCCTACGGCTACTGACCAGGGCCAACAACGGAGCGCAGTTTGAAGATCGGTTTTTTCTTCAATGACCCTTCCCCGCACTCTGGCGGCGTGTTTACCTATCAGCAGGATATATTCAGGTCCTTTCTGGAACTGGCTGCAAAGTCGCATCACGAATTCCACGTGATTTGTGAGCACCACAAGCAAGAGGATTTTTCTGCTCTTCCAGGCCGGCCCGACAATGTCCATATTTCCCCTATGGATGCTCCCGAGCCGCCGCTGACGCCACGCCGCCGCGTCAAGCTTTTCGTCCGGCGCTTATTGGGAAAAGGCGAGAGAGCGATCGAAAAGGGGCCAAAAATCAGTCGGGCCGCCGCGGTATTGGTTCGCAATGAAATCGAGTTCACCTGGTCGATCGGGCACTATGAGCATGAGGCTTTCGACGTGCCCTACATTACCACCGTGTTCGACCTCCAGCACAGGCTGCAGCCCTGGTTTCCCGAAGTCAGCCTGAGCAGCCTGTGGGATATCCGCGAAGAATTCTTCAGCCGTTATGTCAGACGTGCTGCCTATGTGATCACAGGCACCGAAGAGGGCCGGCGCGAAATCGAAAACTTCTACCGCGTTCCCGCAAAGCGCATCCGTGTCCTTCCCTTGCCGACGCCGAGCTTCTGCTTCAATCCACCTGCGGCCGACACCGCATCCCGGCTCCGGGCGCTGGGAATTACCAGCCGGTATCTATACTATCCAGCACAGTTTTGGGCCCACAAGAACCACGCCAATTTGTTGCACGCATTACGGTTGATCAATGACGGAGAGACCGAGCCGTTCCAGCTCGCGCTGGTCGGCTCCGATCACGGTAATCTGGACCACTTGCGCTCGCTGGCGCGCACCCTTGGTGTAGAGCAGCAGGTGCTGTTCCTCGGTTTTGTCGCTCGTGAAGACCTGACTGCGCTTTATCAGGGAGCGTTCGCGCTTACTTATCCAAGCCTGTTCGGACCGGATAATTTGCCGCCTCTGGAAGCCTTTGCCCTTGGCTGCCCGGTGATTGCATCAGACTATGACGGTGCCCGCGAACAATTGGAGAATGCGGCCTTATACGTCGACGCATTGGCGCCGGACTCAATCGCCGCTGCGGTTCGACAATTGCAGGCAAGCCCCGAACTGCGGCAACAGATGATCGAAAAGGGTCATATTCGTGCGCGCAAATGGACCGCGACGGACTATGTGCAAGAGATTTTCTCCATACTTGACGAATTCGAACCGGTACGTCGCTGCTGGCATTAAACTGAAATAGTGCGCAGCCTCCTTAATTGCCCTGATTTCGGAACTGCCAGCCTGAGATCGCCCGAAACGGAAGGCAGTCCACTCCAGCTTGATCCAGATGCCTGGCCGTCGATCGGGCAGGGTTAACGACCTTCACGCGGCCATATGGGTCTTCCTGCTGTCGGGAATGACGGTCAGCACTCCCATGCCGGCTTCTCTGGCGGCGCTCAGAAGCAGTTCCCTGAGTTCGTCCATCCCAGCCTGCCCCATGACGGCATCGGCGCAAACCTTCACCGCCGCAACATATTCCTCTCCATCCTCAAACGGCCAGTCGGTCATCAGAACTTCAGCGGCGTCTCGGAGCGTCCGGACGATCTTGCGTTTGTGCCGGTCGCCGAGAAAGAGAACGAGAGGCGCAAAATCCGCCGATGTGTTCCATTGCATGGCACTTTCTCCCCAAGAGTTAGAATATTAGTAACAATGCAAGAAGCGTGCCGGGACGGCAGGAAGCGTTTCAACGGCCTGCCGAGCGCGCGCGGTACCTGGTCGACACCCCCGCAAGCCTCGCACAAGAACGAAATCGGATACCGGGACCAGGATGACCATACGGCCGTTCCACCTGTGAGTGCCCCCGCATGCCGGGCGGCCTCGCCGGGCGCCGGCCGTAGACAATAATCGCTTCCAAAGACTCTGGAGTTCGCTTGGGATGAAAGTTGTAATTCTCGCCGGTGGTCTCGGATCGCGCCTTGCCGAGGAGACCAGCGTACGGCCTAAGCCTCTGGTCGAAATCGGCGGCATGCCGATCCTCTGGCATATCATGAACATCTACGCCCATCACGGCCTCGATGATTTCATTATCTGCGCCGGCTACAAGGGCTATATGATCAAGGAATATTTCGTAAACCTTGTTCTCCACCACAGCGATATCACGGTCGACCTCGGCGCCAACAGCATCAATTATCACGGCGGCAAACGGCCGAACTGGCGCGTCACCGTCGTCGATACCGGCATGCATTCGATGACCGGCGGCCGTCTCGGGCGCATTCGCGACCATCTGACACCAGGCGAACCTTTCTGCATGACGTATGGCGACGGCGTCGGCGACATCGACATTGCCGCCGAAGTCGCTTTCCATCGCGATCACGGCCTGAAGGCGACGATGTGCGCGGTGACCCCGCCCGGACGGTACGGCGCCACGAATATCGAGGGCCAGTACATCACCTCCTTCGTGGAGAAGCCGAGAGGCGACGGCCAGCGTATCAACGGCGGCTTCTTCGTGCTCGACCCTTCAGTGGTCGATCTCATCACAAGCGACGACACGATCTGGGAAGCCGGGCCGCTGGAGTGGCTTGCCGCCAACAACCAGCTTGCCGCCTTCAAGCATGACGGCTTCTGGCAGCCGATGGATACGCTGCGCGAGCGCACCCATCTGGAAGAACTCTGGAATTCCGGAAAGGCGCCGTGGAAGCTATGGGCCTGACGGACTTCTGGAAAGGGCGGCGGGTTTTCCTAACCGGGCATACCGGCTTCAAGGGTTCCTGGCTTTCCCTGTGGCTGGAGCGGCTCGGCGCCGATGTCGCCGCTGTGTCGCTGGCACCCGAGACCGAACCGTCGCTCTACCAGAAGCTTGCTCCGTGGGATGATCGCGGCCACCATATCGTCGATATCCGCGACGCCGAGGCGCTGCTTGCGCTCTCCCGGCGGTTCGAGCCGGAGATCGTCATCCATATGGCGGCACAGGCGCTGGTGCGGCGCTCCTATGAGAACCCGGCCGAGACCTTTTCGACCAATGTCCTGGGAACGGCAAATGTTCTCGACGCGGTCAGGCACACGCCCTCCGTCAAGACAGTGCTCGTCATCACCTCGGACAAGGTCTACGCGAACAGCGGCAGCGGCATACCTTTCGTCGAGACCGATACGCTCGGCGGCAAGGACCCCTACAGCAATTCCAAAGCCTGCACCGAACTCGTCTGCCAGAGCTATCGCGACAGTTTCTTCAAGGGACGCGATCTCAGGCTCGCCACAGTGCGGGCCGGCAATGTCATCGGTGGCGGCGACTGGTCCAGGGATCGGCTGATCCCGGATTTCATCCGCGCCTTCGAAGGCGGCGAACCGATCATGCTGCGCTATCCCGAGGCTATCCGCCCCTGGCAGCATGTGCTGGAACCGCTCGGCGGTTATCTCCGTTTCGCCGAGGTGCTGACCGAGGAGCGTGGCAGGGATCTGCCTGATGCCTTGAATTTCGGTCCGCACCCTGAGAGCTTCGCGACCGTTTGCGAACTTGCCGAGGCGCTCGGACGCGCGCACAGCGTCGGAGACGTGTGGCGGCCGGCGCCAGGCGAACATCTGCCGGAAGCGCCGGCGCTGACGCTGAGCTCGGCCTTGGCGCTCGACACAATCGGCTGGCGTCCGCGCCTCAGCCTGCAGCAGACTATCGACTGGACAGCCGCCTGGTACAAGGCCAACCGCGAGGGAGCCGACATGCGCGCCTTCTCGCTCGGCCAGATCGCGGCCTATGAGGAAACAGTATCATGACAGCGCATAATTGCCGATTCTGCAGCGCTCCGCTGACGCACCGCTTTGTCGATCTCGGCTCGACGCCGCTCGCCAATGCCTATCTGACCGAAGAGCAGCTCAAGCAGCCGGAACCTTCCTATCCGCTGCGCGCTTTCGTCTGCTCGCAATGCTGGCTGGTGCAGGCCGACGCCTTCGTTCCGCCGGAGGATATCTTCAGCCACTACGCCTATTTCTCTTCCTATAGCGACAGCTGGGTGGAGCATGCGCGCCAGTTCACCGTCACGGCCCGCGAGCGTTTCGGCCTCGGCCCGGCATCGCAGGTCATCGAGGTGGCAAGCAATGACGGCTATCTGCTGAAGCATTTCGTCGAGGCCGGCGTGCCCGTGCTCGGCATCGAACCGGCTGAGAATGTCGCTGAGGTGGCGCGGCAAATCGGCGTTCCCACCGAAGCGCGCTTCTTCGGCAAGGAAACGGCTGCCGACCTCGTCTCGCTTGGCCTTGCCGCCGACATTGTCATCGGCAACAACGTGCTGGCGCATGTGCCCGATATCAATGACTTCGTCGGCGGGCTCGCTGCCGTTCTTAAGCCGGATGGCGTCGTCAGCGTCGAATTCCCGCACCTGCTGCGGCTGATCGAAAACATCCAGTTCGATACCGTCTACCACGAACATTTCTACTATCTGTCGCTGCTGGCCGTCGAAAAGGTGTTCGCAGCGCACGGCCTCAAAGTATTCGACGTGGAGGAACTGTCGACCCATGGCGGCAGCCTGCGCGTGCTTGCCTGCCGCGCAACATCCACGGCTCACCCAACCGGCCCCGACCTTGCCAAAGTGCGCGCCGATGAGGCCGCCGCCGGTTTCGACAGGACGAAAACCTACGAGGCCTTCCAGAGCCGTGTAGCGCCGATCAAGGACGGGCTGCTTGCCTTCCTCAACGAAGCCAAGCAGAACGGCAAGAGTGTCGCTGCCTATGGCGCCGCCGCCAAGGGCAACACGCTGCTGAACTTCTGCGGTGTCGGCACCGAACTCATCGATTATGTCGTCGATCGCAACCCGCACAAGCAGGGCCATTACCTGCCGGGCAGCAAGCTGCCGATCTACGCGCCTGAGAAAATGGACGAGACGCAGCCGGATTATGTGCTCATCCTGCCCTGGAATATCAAGAACGAAGTCGTTGCGGCCAACAGCAGGGTCGGCGCCTGGGGCGGACGGTTCGCCGTTGCGGTGCCGGAACTGACGGTGCTCGGATGAAATTTCTTCCGACCCCGGTTTCGGGCGCCTTTGTCGTGGAAGTCGACGCGCGCTCCGACGACAGGGGAATGTTCGCGCGAACTTTCGACGCGCGGACCTTTGCCGACCGCGGTCTCGTGCCGGTCTATCCGCAATGCAACGTCTCGCGGAACCATAGGCGCGGGACGCTGCGCGGCATGCACTACCAGGCCCAACCGCGGCCGGAGGTGAAGCTCGTGCGCGCCACGCGCGGCAGGGTCTTCGACGTGGCGCTCGATCTGAGGCCGGATTCGCCGAGTTATCTCCGATGGGCTTCCGTCGAGCTCGATGCTGCCAGTTGCAACGCTTTCTACATACCGGCCGGATGCGCACACGGTTTCCTGACGCTCGAGGATGAGTGCGAACTCTTCTACCAGATGTCGGAAGCTTACGTGCCGGAACTTGCCCGTGGGGTCCGCTGGGACGATCCTGCCTTTTCCATCGCCTGGCCGTTCACGCCGAGCGTCATCAGCGAGCGCGATGCCGCGCTTGAAAGCTATAGCCAGGAAGCAAGCGTTTGAGCGGCATCAAACTCAGCATCTGCATCCCGACCTACAATCGTGAAGCCTATCTCAGAAACTCGCTGACCTATTGCGAGAACGACTACAAGTTCGACTTTCCCTTCGAAGTCGTCATCTGCGACAATGCCTCCACGGACGGCACGCAGCACGTGGTCGAGGAATTCATCGGCCGCGGGCTGCCGATCCGCTACTATAAGCGTGAAGCCAACGCCGGCGCCGCGGCGAACGTCACAAGCGCTATGCGCCTCAGCAAGGGCGAATATCTCATCTACCTGGCCGACGATGATATCCTAATTGCCGGGGCGGTGGCCGACACCATCAGATATCTCGACAACAATCGGGAAGTGACCTGCGCCCATGCACCGTGGTTCCTCTACGACGAGGTCGCCAAAACCGACATCATGAAGTTCTACGATGTCGAGGAAGATCGAAAGTTTCCGCACGGCAGCTTCGGCGAAGTCTTCCAATATCTCTGCGAACGCCACATCTTTCCGGAAATCGCCATCTACCGCTCGTCAACCCTGCGGTCGGCCTGGATCCCGCGGGAATTCTGTTTCTACCCGTTCCCATTCCTTGCGCATTTTCTCGATCAGGGCGCGGTTACCTTCCTGCAGCGGCCGTTCTACCGCTCGATCACCAATTCGGTGATCACCCGCGATCGCCAGCAGGAGGGCACCAACGACGTCATGACGAGCTGGGATCGCTATCGTGGCGGGCTCGAATATTTTCTCTATACGGGCGTCAGGCGCGGGGCGCTGCCCCTTACGCCAGAGAAGCGTCTCCAATATGAGGAGATGTGCAAGATCTTCACGCTCAATCGCATGGCGGTCGCCTTCCGCTTCTGGGCAGTGAGTAAGAATTACATCAAGGCGTATGAGCTCTATACCCGCATCATGTGGGGCGGGATGCTCGATCACCCGGAAATCCGCCCCTTCCGTGAAACGCTGCCCCTGATGGTCGTCATCCAGACGCTTGTGAGCGAAGTGAATTCGGCGATCGGCATCGATACGCTGCTTCTCGCCGGCTTTACGGAAATCGCGGCGCTCGAAGAGCTGATGCGCGAACTCGGCCTACGCGAAAAGGTAAGGGTGACGACAGAACTCAGCGACAGTGCGCTCGATAGCACCGCCGTCTTCGTGAACGTCGACAGAGACCGGGAATATTTCGTAGCACTCGGCTATCTGCCCAATCTGGTGTTCCACGAGCACGATCTTGCCCGGCACATCATCATGTGAGCCTCGCACCAGTTTCAAAAACTAGCGTCGTGACGGGCGCCTGCGTCTTGATTTCAATTCAACAGAAATTAGCGGCATGACAAACAGGATCTTCTACACCAAGCCTTCCATCACCCAGCTTGAAACCGATTATGCCACGGATGCGGCAGCGACCGGCTGGGGCGCACGCTGCTACGACTACATCAATCGCTTCGAACGCGACTTCAAGACCTATCTCGGCAGCGACTTTGCCATCGCGACATCGAGCTGCACCGGCGCCATGCACATGGGCCTGGCCGCGCTCGGCGTCGGCGAAGGCGACGAAGTCATCCTTGCCGACACCAATTGGGTCGCCACAGTTTCACCTGTTGTCCATCTCGGCGCCAAGCCAGTCTTCGTCGATGTACTGCCGGATTCCTGGTGCATCGATCCTCGCGAGGTCGAGCGACACATCACTCCGAAGACCAAGGCGATCATCGCGACCCATATCTATGGCAATCTTTGCGACATGGATGCGCTGCTCGACATCGGCAAGCGCACCGGCATCCCGGTGATCGAGGATGCGGCGGAAGCCATCGGCTCCGTCTGGAATGGCCGTCGTGCCGGCTCGATGGGCGCCTTCGGTACCTTCTCTTTCCACGGTACGAAGACGTTGACGACGGGCGAAGGCGGCATGTTCGTCACCAGCGACACCGCGCTTTACGAGCGGGTGCTGACGCTCAGCAACCACGGCCGGGCTCGCGGCCAGACCAAGCAATTCTGGCCCGACGCGATCGGCTTCAAGTACAAAATGTCCAACATTCAGGCGGCCATCGGCTGCGCACAGCTGGAACGCATCGAAGAACTCGTGGCCCGCAAGCGGGAGATCCTTGCAGCCTACATGGTGCGGCTTTCCGCCCTGCCCGGCATCTCGATGAACCCGGAATACAGCGGCACGATCAATGGCGCTTGGATGCCGACCGCGGTCTTTCATCCGTCGACGGGTACCACCCGCGAGATGATGCAGCAGGCCTTCGAGATCGCCAATATCGACGCGCGCGTCTTCTTCCATCCCCTGTCCAGCCTCGACATGTTCGAGGATCGGCCACAGAACGTGAACGCCTGGAGCATTCCGGGCCGCGCGATCAACCTGCCCAGCTATCACGACATGAGCGAAGCCGATATCGACCGGGTGGCGGCAACGTTGCTCGATGTGGCGGCCGGGCGGATCTACCACAACAATACAGCATTGCGGCAGTCGATCTAAGACAGCCCTACAGCGAAGGACAAAGAACAGTCATGACCACGAAGGACGATCGTCTCGAATTCGAAGCCCACAAGCGGGAAATGTCACTTGCGCTCGGCAAGGACGAGGCAAGTTTCCAGCAATCGCTGAATACGCTGATCGGGCTCGACAAATTCGACTACTTCTATCTGTGGTCATGGATGGGCGTGCCGATCATACAGCTTCCAGTCGATATCCTGGCAACCCAGGAAGTCATCTGGGCGACCAAGCCCGATGTCATCATCGAGACAGGCATCGCGCGCGGCGGCTCGCTGATCTTCATGGCGTCGATCCTCGCCGCCATGGGCAACGACGAGGCCAAAGTTGTCGGCGTCGACATCGACATCCGCGCCCATAATCGCGAGTCGATCGAATCCCATCCCATGTCGAGCCGAATCAAGATGATCCAGGGCGGTTCCGTCGACGACGACGTGCTTGCCGCCGTGAAAGCCGAGATTCCACCGGGTGCCCGGGTGATGGTGGTGCTCGACAGCGACCATTCCTACGAGCACGTTCTGGCCGAGTGCCGCGCCTACGGTGCGCTGGTAACGGAAGGCTGCTATCTCGTCGTCGCAGATACGCTCATCGGCCATCTGACCGAAGAACAGGCTTTCACAAAACGCTCCAAGGTCTGGCTGCGCGGCAATGAGCCACTGAAGGCCGTTACCGACTATCTGACGGAAACCGACCGTTTCGAAGTCGATCCGGTTCTGAACGGCAAGCTTGTGCTGTCTTCTTCGCCGGGCGGCTACTGCGTCTGCCGCAAGGCGTAAGCGGACAATCAGGGATCGTCGTTCATGACGCAGGTCGATATCGTCAGCCTCAAGGACAATGCGGATCCGGCCGGACGGCTCCGACTCCCGATCAGGGACGATAGCGGCATGCATGTGGGCGACCTGCAATGCATCGACAGGTCGATGCTCGACGAGCGCGGCCTGGTCGACGACCTGACGACGTGGCGCAACCAGTCGATGCCGTTTTTCCTCACTCAGTTCCGCGCCACCGAGGAACGCACGCGGCGTTGGCTCGAAACCATCTCACTGCCGGCCGCCGACCGAATCCTGTTTGTCATTTGCGATCACGGCGGAAACCGGCTCGGCAACTTCGGCCTCTGCAACATCCGGCTAGGCGCCGCCGATTTCGACAACGTCATCCGCGGCAGGGCGAGCGACGTCCGCAACCTGATGTTCCATTGCGGCATGACAATGCTGGAGTGGATGTTCTCAGGACTTGGGGCCGAAACGGCCGAACTGCACGTCTTCTCCCACAATGAAAAAGCGATCGGCCTCTACAGGCGGCTGGGCTTTGCAGTGGCCGAAAGCCTGCCGCTGCGGCGCACCGAGAAAGAGGGCACAGTCAAATATTCGCTCGTCGATCGACCGGACGCCAATGCCGGCTTCGACTATCTGAGGATGGAGCTTCCGAGAGAATATTTCCGACAGGTACATCCGGCGGCTTTGCCGACCGGCTGAAGTGCCTACCGCACCGGCTGATAGCGGCCGCGCAGCGGCACCTTGTCGTCCATCGAGATGAAGCCGTCGCGTTCGCAGACATACATCAGCGTCGGCATACCGCCGGAGCGGAAGATCTCGTCGTAGCGGCGGCGGATCTGGACGGTTTCGGTGCGGCAATTATACGATTCCTCCTCCTTCTTGTCCGGCTGCGCCTTGACGCCGGGCAGGCCCTTGTAGGGGTAGAGGGGCTGAACGCCGGAATCGAGGGATTTCGTCCAGGCGACGGCAAAGGCGGACGCAGGGGCAAGGCTGGACACGGCAACGAGCGACATCAGAAGCATCATCATAGGCCGCATGGGAATTCTCCTGCCGGCAATAGGGCACTCACAGGATGTAGGGAAACCGCCGACCGTCATCAAGCGGCGGTCGCGGGTGACTTGCTGAAATAACTTCTGATGACAGGGTGGCTGAAAAGGCCGGCGAGGATCGCAAAACCGGCGCCGACGACGAAACCGGCAAGAAGACCGCCGATGATGCCGGCGACGAGCAGGATCTTCTTTCCCGGGCCGTCGGCCTTCACAGGCGGCTCGGCCGGCGAGATGACGCGAATGTTACTCTGGTTGAGGTTCTGCTCCTCGCTCGTCTGGCTGGAGCGCTTCAGCACCGTCTCGTAGATATCGCGCGCCGCCGTCGCCTTGCGCTGCAATTCGTTCAACTCCACCTGCTTGTCCGAGGTACTCGCCTGCAGCGCCTTCTGGACGGCAAGCTCCTTGGCGATGCTGTCCTCGGCGGCCTTCGCCTGCTCGTATTCGCCTCTTGCCGACGTGGCGAGCCGCTGCAATTCGCCCTTGATTTCGCCTGATATGCTCTGCAGCGAGGAGCGGGCCGCCTGCAAGCGCGGATGACGCGTGCCCATCTGGCTTTCGAGGCTGCCGACGGCGGCGGCCTGGGTGGCATATTGCTGCCGCAGGCTGACGAGCGGCGAGGTGACACCACCCTCCGCCTGGTTGCCGGCGACGATATCCTCGACGCGGAGATTGGCGACGGCATCGGCGCGGGCCTTGGCCTGGATGGTTTTTTCCTGCGCCGTCACCAGCATCGTGTTCAGCGAGACGAGCCGTTGATCGGAAATCAGATTGCCCTCGGTCGCGGCCATGTCGTTGTCGGCGCGGAAGGTTTCGACAGCCTGCTCGGCCTCCAGCACCTTCTGGCGCAAATCGTCGAGACGTCCGTCCAGCGTCGAGGAGGTGTTTTCGTAGATGCCGTTCGAAGCGCTGTTTTCTTCCTCGGTGAAGGAGGTGACGACCTGGTTGGCAAGCCTTGCCGATTTCTCTGGATCATTGGTTGTCGCGGCGAGCGAGACGACATAGGTGCTGGCCTGGCGGGTAATGACCAATGCCTTCTGCAGGGTGCCGATCACGGCGGCGCCATCGGTGCGGCCGCCGGTGAATTCCGGATCCTGGTCGAGCTTCATGGTCTCGACGACGCGGCGCAGCACATTGCCGGATGTCAGGATCTGCACCTGGCTGTCGATCAACGTCGAGATCATTTCCGGCGAAGGCCCCGAAGATTGCCCGCCCGCATCGGCAAGGCCGATCTGGCGCGGATCGAAATAAAGGCTGCTGACGGCGGTGAATTTCTGCCCAATGGTGGGCGCCACCACCCCGCCGGCAACGGCGCCGAGAAGGGCAAGACCAAGCACGACCAACCGACGGCTCCAGATCGCGGCGACGCTGGAGTGGAGGTCGAGAAGCGGTGCGGCAGGCGCGGGCGCCGCGTTCGACGCCGCGTCCACGACCGGCTGTTTCATAGGCGCCGTCGGGGGCAGCGCCGGGGGTGTGGCCGGGGACGGAGGCGCCGGGCGCTCGGATTGGCGCGTTTGCGCAACACTTGCCGGCGGCGGCACAAAGGCAGGAGGGGCGGGTTCTGGCGCCGGCGGAACAAAATCGTCCGGACGGACCACGGGACTGCGCATGCGCACGCCTTCCGGCGCAGTCTGAGACGACTCATAACTGCGCCAGCCAGGGAGCCGGCTTACCCTGTTCCTGTCATACTGGTTCATACGCGCACTCGTGTCCTGCCCAGCGTGAAAGACTGAAGCCGAGGTGCTCAGACTTTAGAAATTCTTAGCTAACGGACCGTTAAAATAATCTCAGCGACGCCGATGTTGCGATTTGCCTGGATTACGAGGACAGCCATGAGGACGAGACGACATCTGACGGCGCTGCTGCTTGCGGTTGCTCTCGTCCCCTCGCCGACCCTCGCGGCCGACCTACCCTGCTATCGCGGCGTCAATCTTTCCGGCGGCGAATATGGCGACCGCGACGGCGTCTACGGCACGAACTATACCTATCCCAGCGAAGACACGATCGGCTATTTCGCCGAAAAGGGCATCTCGATCATCCGGCTGCCCTTTCGCTGGGAGCGGCTGCAGCCGGCGCTCGGCGGACGGCTAGACGAGGACGAACTCAAGCGGATCAAAGATACGGTCGGCCTGATCCGCAAGCACGGCATGGCCGTGCTGCTCGACCCGCATAATTTCGGCTATTACGACAAGACGCAGGTCGGCACGGCGCCGGCGACCGACGCGGCCTTCGCCGACTTCTGGGCAAGGCTCGCGGTCGAATTCGCCAATCGGGATGGCGTGCTCTTCGGCCTGATGAACGAGCCGCACGATATCAAGGCGACGGACTGGCTCGATGCCGCCAATGCGGCGATTCGTAGCATCCGCGCCGTCGGCGCCCGCAACCTCATCCTGGTGCCGGGTACGGCCTGGAGCGGCGCTCACAGCTGGGAGAAGGATGTGATCGGCGGCGCCAATGGCACGGTGATGCTTGGCGTGCGCGATCCGCTCGACTTCTACGCCTATGAGGTTCACCAGTATCTCGACGTCGATTCCTCCGGAACCCATCCGACCTGCGAGGGTGCCACCGCCGCTGTCGAAGCGATCGCCGGCGTCACCGCCTGGCTGAAGACGAACCACAAGCGCGGCTTTCTCGGCGAGTTCGGCGCCGCCGCCGACAAGGACTGCATGAGCGGGCTGACCGAGATCTATTCCACCATGTCCGATAATGGCGACGCCTGGCTTGGCTGGTCTTATTGGGCCGCGGGCGAATGGTGGCCGGCCGACGAGCCGTTCAACGTCCAGCCGCGAAAGGGCACCGAGCGGCCGCAGATGCGGCTTCTCTCCAATTCGGCAAAAGCGAAAGCCGGCGCCTGCGCCAGCGTCAAGCCAGCGGGGAATTGATGGTGGCGGTCCTCGACCAGAAGGCAGCTTTCTCTATGGCCGGCAGTGCAGCCAGCGAAGCGGCGCGGACCGATTATCTCGTGCTCTGGCTCGGACTGCTGTCGGTGCTCTACAACGGCATTCTCGCCTTCATCAACCACAACATCATGCCGCTCTCGTTGACGCATGTCGCCGCCAGCGAAGGCCTGATCATGGCGAGCGCCATCCTCTACATCCTGCACAAGGGGATCTACGAGACCGATCTGCCGGCTTTCCTGTTCCTGCTGTTCACGCTTGTCGTGACGATCTATGTCAGCGTGCTCAACCGCATGCTGTTCGTCGATCATTTCCGCAACGTTCTGATCATCTTCTGCTTTTCCGGCCTTGGTGGCTGGAGCAACGAGAAGACGATGAAGCTTGCCTTTCGCTGGGCAAGCCTTGCCGTCATGATCTTCCTGATCTTCGAGATCGTCAGCGTGCCGTTCTATGTCAGCATCGTGCATCCGTCCGATTATTTCGCCAATACCCGCGGGCTGCTGCCGCTGAGCTACAACACGACGGGCCTGTTCCAGAACGCGCTCGGTTTTCCCGAGCGTTTCTCCTTCGGCATCATCGACCACCGCTCGTCGTCGATCTTCCTCGAACAGGTGTCGCTCGCCAATTTCTGCGGCGTGATCGCGATCTATCTGATTTCCATGTGGGAAAGGATAGGCCGCTGGGACCGGCTGCTGTTCGTCAGCACCGCGGTGCTGATCCTGGTGACGAACGACACCCGCACGATGCTGATCTTCTGTTTTGCCTGCATCGTCGGCTATTTCGTCTTTCCGAAGATCCCGAGGAATTTCAATCTGGCGCTGATGCCGCTGATCGTCGCCGCCGGTTTCCTCGTCTACACCTTAAAACCCAATGCGACCGGCGACAATTTCACCGGCCGTATCAACCTGACGATGAAGAAGATCATGGAGCTCGATCCGCTCGCCATCCTCGGGCTTTCGGTCGACCGGGTCGCCGAATTCGCCGACAGCGGCTATGTCTACCTGATCTACGCGGCGACGATCTTCGGCGTTATCGCCCTATGGCTGTTCGTCTGCCTCTTTCCCGCCGGGCGCACGGCGGCGCAGCGGCGTTGCGCCCATTCACTTTCTCTTTTCATTTTTCTGAATATGATGATCGGGGGAACCGCCGTTTTCTCGATGAAGATCGCCGGGCTCCTGTGGTTCGTCGTCGGATATATGCGTTTCCACGACAGCCCGCGCATCCGTCAGGATGGTGCGGCGGATGTAGAGAGTTGACCGCAGCGGCACGGCGCCCGCGCGAGCCCTAGAACAGGATGATTTAAGGCCGGATCGGCCTAATATCTGAATCCTGTTCTAAATCAAAGAAATAGAGCATGATGTCGTCCGAAAACCGCCCACACTTTTCGGCATCATGCTCTGGGGAGCAAGATGCTCGATGCTTGTCCAGCTTCAATATCTTCGCGCCGTAGCGGCGCTGATGGTCGTCTATTTCCACGCGATCTTGCAGCTTGCCAAGGTCAATCCTGCGCTCGACGCCACTGCCTTCCTCTATGGTGAGACCGGCGTCGACATCTTCTTCGTGCTCAGCGGTTTTGTGATGTGTCTGACGACAAGCGGACGGGCGATGAGCCCCATCGATTTCGCCCGTCGGCGAATCAAACGCATCGTCCCGCTCTATTGGCTGGCAACGCTGTTTTCGGCTGTCGTGGCGCTGGTGGCCCCATCATTGCTGAAATCGACAGTGTTCGACCTGCCGCATCTGATCGCCTCGCTGTTTTTTCTGCCATGGGCCAATGCCGCCGATCCGAGCACGATCACCCCCGTCGTCGTGCCGGGCTGGACGCTGAATTACGAGATGTTCTTCTATCTCATCTTCGCGCTGCTGCTGCCGCTCTCGGAAATCCGCCGCATCCCGGCAATGTTTGCCGTCTTCGCCGTCATCCTGATCGCCTGCCGGCTGCTGCCGGAAACGACGGCCACCCGCTTCTACGGCGAGCCGATCATCCTGGAGTTTCTCGCCGGCACCGTGCTCGGCTGGCTCTACCGGCAGAAGGTGCTTCTGCCGAACCGCTGGGCATGGGCGGCGCTGGCCATCGGCTTTGCGTTCCTCTTTATTAACGAGGCGCTGATGCGGCCAGAAAGCCGGTTCTACGCCTGGGGAATCCCGGCGATCTTCATCGTCTACGGGGCGGTCTCGATCGACTTTTCCAGGCTGCCTTTTATCGGCTGGCTGAACTATCTCGGCGACTGCTCCTACAGCATCTATATCACCCACGCCTTCACGCTGGCGTTTCTGAGGGTCGCTGCCGACCGGCTGCCGATCGGCATCCTGCAGCAGCCGGTGCTCTTCGTGATCCTGTCGCTGGTGCTCTCGTCGATCGGTGGCGCCATCATCCACGAAATCACCACACCGCGGCGGAAAGTGGCGCTGGCGAGCCGCCCGCCGGCCTAACTTCGCCCATCGAAGGCGAGAATACGCATGCCCACGGCGCTGGCGGCACAGTTTTTTGCGTAACTTCTCCTAAGCTAAGGCCTGTCGCGCAAAACTGTGCAGCGGTTTTGCGATAACGACATGCGAGACATAAAGACCCGGAAGCGAGAGTACTTGCACAAACATGATGGGTCATCTTGCAATTTGTCGCATGAATGAAAGTGCACCGGCCTGTTCGCGGCCCAGGCTTTGATCTAAGCACGGCCGCGGCCTTGAAGAGGGAAGAGGGAGAGACATGAAAAGCTATGTATTGACGGTATCCTGCAAGTCGACGCGCGGCATCGTTGCGGCGATTTCGAGCTATCTGGCGGAGAAGGGCTGCAACATCATCGACAGCTCGCAGTTCGACGATCTCGATACCGGCAAGTTCTTCATGCGCGTCTCCTTCATCTCCGAAGAAGGTCTTTCCGGCTCAGAGATCGGCGCCGATTTTGCCGCCGTCGCCGCGCCCTTTTCGATGGAATACGAATTCCACGACAGCGAAAGCCGCATGAAGGTGCTGTTGATGGTGTCGCGCTTCGGCCATTGTCTCAATGACCTGCTCTACCGCTGGAAGATCGGCGCGCTGCCGATCGACATCGTCGGCGTCGTCTCCAACCATTTCGACTACCAGAAGGTCGTGGTCAACCACGACATCCCCTTCCACCATATTCCGGTCACCAAGGCCAACAAGGTGCAGGCCGAAGCCCATATCATGGAGGTGGCCGAGCAGACCGGGACCGAACTGATCGTGCTTGCCCGCTACATGCAGATCCTGTCGGACGAGATGTGCCAGAAGATGTCGGGCAAGATCATCAACATCCACCATTCCTTCCTGCCGAGCTTCAAGGGCGCCAACCCTTACAAGCAGGCCTATGGCCGCGGCGTCAAACTGATCGGCGCCACCGCCCATTACGTCACCGCCGACCTCGACGAAGGCCCGATCATCGAGCAGGATACGGCGCGCATTACCCATGCGCAGTCGCCCGACGACTACGTCTCGATCGGCCGCGACGTCGAAAGCCAGGTGCTGGCCCGCGCCATCCACGCCCATATCCACCATCGCACCTTTATCAACGGCAATAGAACCGTGGTCTTCCCGGCAAGCCCCGGCAGCTACGCTTCCGAACGCATGGGTTGAACGCGGTCGAGACCCACATCTCTTTTGCTGACAGACGACAATCTCCCGTTGCCTGCCAGCAGCAAGTATTTGATTATCGCCTTCAATAGGTAATCGAATCATGCTGCGGGAGGGGTGTCATGACCGACGAGGCGCTTGTTGATCGCATGTCACTGCCGCGTCCCAACGTGACCGTTGCCGACGCGGAAGAGATCCTTCTTGCCCATTACAGCCTGTCAGGCACCATCGCCGAACTCGGCAGTCAGCAGGATCGGAACTACCGCGTCGATAGCGATCGCGGCCGCTACGTCCTGAAGATCTGCCATGCCGCTTACGAGACCCGCGAACTCGAAGCGCAGAATGCAGCGATCCATCACCTCAAGTGCAAGCAGGATGCGCCACGCGTTCCCAATGTGATTGCCAGCAATGAGGGGCGGGAGATCGTCGTGCTGACGGTGCGCGGGCAGGGCTACCAAGTCCGGCTGCTGGAATATCTGGAAGGCCAAGGGCTGACGGAACTGACCTACCTGGCGCCGGCTTCCGTTGCTGCGCTCGGCGCGCTCTGCGCCAAGCTGGCGCAGGCGCTTGCCGATTTCAACCATCCCGGCCTCGACCGCAGCTTGCAATGGGATCTGAGGCGGGCCGGCCCGGTCGCGGTGCAACTGCTTTCCGCCATCACCGACAGTGCCGCGCGCGACCGGATCGCCAAGACCATGGTGATGGCCGTTCGCCGCATCCAGCCCTTGGCGCCGTCGCTTCGGCTGCAGGCGGTGCATCACGACGTCACCGGCGATAATGTCGTCGGTCATCGCAGTGCCCATGGCCAAATCATTCCCGACGGAGTGATCGATTTCGGCGACATCATCCGCGGCTGGCTGGTCGGCGACCTCGCCGTCACCTGCGCCTCGCTGCTGCATCACGCCGAGGGCGACCCTTTTCATATCCTGCCTGCCGTCACTGCCTATCAGGCGATCTATCCGCTGACCGAGGAGGAATTGAAGGCGCTCTGGCCATTGATCGTCGCCCGCGCGGTCATCCTCGTCGCCAGCAGCGAGCAGCAGATTTCGGTCGATCCCGACAATGATTATGTCCGCGGCAATCTCGATCGCGAGCGGGCGATCTTCGATACGGCGATGTCGGTTCCCTTCGAATTGATGGAAGCAGCAATCCTCCAGGCAGCCGGCGGGAATGTCGCTGCCCCGGAAACATCAGGATGGTTGCCGCTGCTGCCTGACATCGATCCCACCGGGATCGCCTATGTCGACCTTGGGGTGTGCAGCCCGCATTTTTCCGCCGGCAACTGGCTGAATGCCGACATGGACTGGCGGCTGCTTGCCCGGGCTGCAACCGAAAACGGCACGGCAGCAACGCGCTACGGCGAATATCGGCTGTCCCGGGCGGGAACCGCCGGGAGACAGGCGACCTGCGCCCTGCATATCGATATATGCCTTGCCGCCGGCAGCGCGGTTGCCGCGCCCTTTACCGGCCGCATCGGCTGGAAGGACCAGCATCTGACGCTGACCGGCGACGGCATGACCCTGCATCTCGACGGGCTCGACCTCTCGGTCGAGGACGGCGCCGAGGTTGCCGGCGGCGAGCCGCTCGGCGCGGTCGTCGGCGAGGCTTCATCGCTCGGTGGGCTGCGCGTCCAGCTTTGCAGCATCGCGGGGCTCGAGCCGCCGCTCTTTGCTACACCGCGCGAGGCGGCGGCCTGGTCGGTGCTCTGCCCTTCTCCCTCGCTGCTTCTCGGCCCTGGGGCCGATGCGCCGAAACCGGAAACCGCCGAGCTGCTCGCTAGGCGGCAGGCACATCTGGCCGGGGCACAGAAGAATTATTACGCAGCGCCGCCGCAGATCGAGCGCGGCTGGAAGGAGCATCTGTTCGATGTCGAGGGCCGCGCCTATCTCGACATGGTCAACAACGTCTCCATTCTCGGCCATGGCCATCCCAAGCTTGCGGCGGCGATCAGCGCCCAATGGCTGCGGCTCAACACCAACTCACGCTTCCACTATGCCGCGATCACGGAATTTTCCGAGCGGCTCGCAGCACTTTCGCCCGACGGGCTCGATACGGTCTTCCTGGTCAATAGCGGCTCGGAGGCGAACGATCTGGCGATCCGGCTGGCGCAGGCTCATAGCGGCGCGCGCAACATGCTCTGCCTGCTCGAAGCCTATCATGGCTGGTCGTCGGCAAGTGACGCCGTCTCCACCTCGATCGCCGACAATCCTGAGGCTTTGACCACCCGGCCGGACTGGGTGCATGCCGTCGCGTCGCCGAATACCTATCGCGGCGCATTCCGAGGTCCCGATACGGCGGCCGGCTATCTCGGCGCGATAACGCCGGTGCTGGAGGGGATCGACGCTGGCGGCGAAGGCCTTGCCGGCTTCATCTGCGAATCGGTCTACGGCAATGCAGGCGGCATTCCGCTGCCGGACGGGTATCTCGCCCAGGTCTATGCACAGGTGCGCGCCCGCGGCGGCCTCTGCATCGCCGACGAAGTGCAGGTCGGTTATGGCAGGCTCGGCCATTATTTCTGGGGCTTCGAACAGCAAGGGGTCGTGCCCGACATCATCACCATCGCCAAGGGCATGGGTAACGGCCATCCGCTCGGCGCCGTCATCACCACGCGGGAGATCGCCAGGTCGCTGGAGAAGGAGGGCACGTTCTTTTCCTCCACCGGCGGCGGCCCGGTCAGTTGCGTCGCCGGCATGACGGTGCTCGACATCATGGCCGAGGAAAAGCTGCAGGAAAATGCGCGAGAGGTCGGCGATCATCTGAAGGCGCGGCTTGCCGCACTGATCGACCGCCATCCGATCGCCGGCGCCGTGCACGGCATGGGCCTCTATCTCGGGCTCGAATTCGTCCGCGACAGGACGACGCTGGAGCCGGCGACCGAAGAGACGGCAGCAGTCTGCGACCGGCTGCTGAGCCTCGGCGTCATCATGCAGCCGACCGGCGATCACCAGAATGTGCTGAAGATCAAACCGCCGCTCTGCCTCGGCATCGACAGCGCGGATTTCTTCGCGGACATGCTGGAAAAGGTGCTCGATGAAGGCTGGTGACAAGGGCTTGCGGCCTTAACCAAATCGTTCATTTCAGGGCACTTCGATTTTTAATGAAACGGCCCATTGCCTGAATCAGCCGGGCTTCCTATCTCTGCTGCGGCGGTCGAAAGAGTTTCGATTCTGTCATGCGAATTTTACGAAGAGCTGATATGTTTCTTTCCGTAAAGTTCGGCTGGGATGGAATGGATTTTTTCAGATCGTCGATATTTTGACACGTTTCGGAATATGTTTCTGACAGGCTGCAGGGTAATCTCTACCAAGTTAGTAGATTTATCAGTGGCAGCCATCGCCGGTCCCGGGCTCTTCCGGGACCTCTCAAGTGCAACGCCAACGCAAGGAACGAGCATGATAGACATCGATATTCTCGCCGACCTTGGGCGATCTGTGCTTGGCAATGACCGTCCGGGCGCCCTCTCCCGCCCGAACTGTCGAATGTGACGTTCGTCCTCCTTTCAACGGTACCAGACAAGTCAATTCGCCATGGCTGCGCATGTCGCGCGGCAGGAGTTCTATCTATGAAGAAGCAAGTTATCGAATATGCAGGCGTTCCCGTCGGGATCGTCATTCCCGATGAAGACCGGCTGAAGTTCATCGCCGTGAAGTTTCATGTCCACGACCTCGACGAGCAGCGTTTCGGCTCGCCCGATGAGGTGCGGCTGGCCATCCACGATCTGATGACCCGCCGTCATCCGAAGCCGCTTCATGCCTGAGGGCATGAGGCCGGCAATAGCATTCACGGCTTTTTTCGATGTCCGACCGGTCCCGCCATTTGGGGCCGGTCTTGTTTTTTAAGAGCAATTGCAGTCCTATCGGCGGCCTATCCGCATAAGGATCCGCCCTTGCCCGATCTTCTGAACCTCATCACCGACATCGAAGGCGTTTCCGTCGGCCATGCGACCGACCTTGCGCTCGGTTCCGGCGTCACGGTCATCGTCTTCGACGAACCGGCCGTCGCCTCCGGCACGGTGCTCGGCGGTGCGCCCGGCGGGCGCGACACCGGCCTGCTCGATCCGTCGATGACCGTCAATGCCGTCGATGCCTTCGTGCTTTCCGGCGGCTCGGCTTTCGGGCTGGATGCCGCCGGCGGCGTGCAGGCGGGCCTGCGCGAGCTCGGCCGCGGTTTTGCCGTCGGGTCGGTGCGCATTCCGATCGTGCCGCAGGCGATCCTGATGGACCTGCTGAACGGCGGCGACAAGGATTGGGGCCTTCACTCGCCCTATCGCGACATGGGTTACACGGCACTCCAGGCTGCGGCCAAGGGCACATTCGCGCTCGGCACGACAGGTGCCGGGACGGGAGCGACGACGGCCACCGTCAAGGGCGGGCTCGGCTCGGCCAGCGCCGTCAGCAGCGCCGGGTATCGCGTCGCGGCGATCGTCGCCGTGAATGCGCTCGGTTCGGCAACGATCGGCGACGGGCCGCATTTCTGGGCGGCGCCTTTTGAAAAAGATGCGGAATTCGGCGGGCTCGGCATGCCTGCGGTGGCCGACCACCGGATGCGGCTCAAGGGCATGAACACGCCGGCAACCACGATCGGCGCAGTGGTGACCGATGCGCAGCTGACGAAGGCCGAGGCGCACCGGCTTTCGCTCGCCGGCCATGACGGCCTTGCCCGAGCCCTGCTGCCGGCGCACCTGCCGCTCGACGGCGACACCGTCTTTGCCGCTTCGACGGCGAAGCATCGAAGAGACGACATGGCGAGCCTGATGGAGCTGTGCCACCTCGCGACCATCGTCATGGCCCGGGCGATCGCCCGTGGCGTCTACGCCGCGACCGCCCTTCCGGTCGAGGGCGCACAAAAGGCCTGGCGCGACCGCTATCCGAGCGGCGGCTGATTGAATAGGGTCAGACTCTCTACAGATCCAATATGCCGAATGGCGGAGAGACGTGAATGCAGATCCGGGCGCTGATGTATTTCGACGAGCTGGTCAGGACCAATTCGATGCGCCAGGCGGCCGAAAACCTCAATGTCGCGCCGACGGCGATCAGCCGGCAGATCGAGAACCTCGAATATCATTTCGGCGCGCCGCTCGTCGAACGCAGTGCCCGCGGCGTCAAGCTGACGGCCGCCGGCGAACTGCTTGCCGCCCGCGCCGGCCGGACGTTGCGCGAACTCGATCACGTGCAGCAGCTGATCGAAGACCTGAAGGGCCTGCAGCGCGGCCGTGTCAGCATCTATGCCAATGGGGCGACCGTCGCCAATCTGCTGGCGCCGGCGCTTGCCGAATTCAGCCTGAAATATCCGAAGCTGCGCTTCACCGTGACAATCACCAGCGCGCGGCAGGCGGTCGATGCGGTCAACAGCGCCGAGGCGGATATTGCGGTGACGCTGTTTGCGCCACCGATGTCCGGCACCAAGGTCCGGCTGCGCTCCGAGATTGCCTATGATCTCATCGTCACGCCGCAGCATCCGGCCGCCGCGCATACCGAGATCCCTATCGGGCAACTTGCCGACTACGCATTGGCGCTGCCGGATCAATCCTTCGGCTTCCGCCAGGCTTTCGATGCGCTGTTCGAGAAGGAGGGGTTGAGCCTCGATCCCGTCTTCGTCACCAGCTCGCTCGAAATGCTGAAGGAACTTGTGCTCAGCGGGGCTGCGGCCACGCTGCTGCCAGCGCTGACTGTCCGCCGCGAGATCGAGGCGGGTCAGCTCCTTGCTATTCCGCTCGCCGGTAAGACCGGCATCCGCACCCATGTCGATCTCTGCGTTGCACCGGACCGGCAGCTGTCCTTCGCCGCGACGAAACTGCTCGACTTCATCGAAAGGTTCATGCGCGAGCGCACGAACCGCCGGGCCGAGACGAAGGACTGACGCTTCGAGCTTGCATTGCCCCCAGATTTACGGTGTAGCTTTTTCGGCTACACTGAGCACACAAAATCGTCATTGTGTGTGCACCGGCATAGTGTCACTCTCCTCGCAAAAGGTCTTCGTCATCGACGCGCGGCCAGATAAGGGAACATGATGATCAAGCTTTCGTTTGCGCCTTCAGCGCGTTTCGCCCGGCGGCTTTCGCTCGGTGCTGCGCTTTCGGCCGGCCTGGTGATGACGGCAATGACGCCGGCCGAGGCGGCGAAGACCACGCTTAATCTCGGCATGAGCGTCGAGCCGACCGGTCTCGATCCGACGATCGCAGCACCGGTCGCGATCGGCCAGGTGACCTGGCAGAACGTGTTCGAGGGCTTGGTGACGATCGACCAGGCTGGTAAGATTCAGCCGCAGTTGGCGAAAAGCTGGGAGATCTCTCCCGATGGCCTGACCTATACGTTCAAGCTGCAGACCGGCGTCAAATTTCATGACGGCGAGGTTTTTGATGCCGCTGCCGCCAGGTTTTCGCTCGACCGCGCCCGCGGCGCGGATTCGATCAATCCGCAGAAGCGCTTTTTCGCCTCGATCGCCTCGATCGATACGCCCGATGCCGAAACGCTGGTGTTGCATCTTTCGGCGCCGACCGGCAGCCTGATCTACTGGCTCGGCTGGCCAGCCTCGGTGATGGTCGCGCCGAAGACGGCTGCCGACGACAAGACGACGCCAGTGGGCACCGGCCCCTTCAAATTCGCCAGCTGGGCGAAGGGCGACAAGGTCGAACTCGCCAGGAATGCCGATTATTGGAACAAGGATACGGCCGCCAAGCTCGACACGGTGACCTTCCGCTTCATCGCGGATCCGCAGGCGCAGGCGGCAGCGCTGAAGTCCGGCGATCTCGATGCCTTTCCGGAATTTGCAGCACCCGAACTGATGAGTTCCTTCGATGGCGATGCGAGGCTGGTCACCAGGATCGGCAATACAGAGCTCAAGGTCGTTGCCGGCATGAACAATGCCAAGAAGCCGTTCGACGACAAACGCGTCCGCCAGGCGCTGATGATGGCTATCGACCGCAAGACGGTAATCGACGGCGCATGGTCCGGCCTCGGCACGCCGATCGGCAGCCACTACACGCCGAACGATCCAGGCTATCAGGACATGACCGGCGTGCTGCCCTACAACGTCGAAAAGGCGAAGGCGCTGCTGACCGAAGCCGGCTATCCCAACGGCTTCACCTTCACGATCAAATCGCCGCAGATGGCCTATGCGCCGCGCAGTGCCCAGGTGATGCAGGCGATGTTTGCCGAGATCGGCGTAACGATGAATATCGAGCCGACCGAATTTCCGGCGAAATGGGTCCAGGACATCATGAAGGACCGCAACTTCGACATGACGATCGTTGCCCATGCCGAACCGCTCGACATCGACATCTATGCCCGCGATCCCTATTATTTCAATTACAAGAACGCCGCTTTCAACGCGCTGATGAAGAAGGTCCAGGAGACGACCGATCCCGCCGCGCAGAATGCGATCTATGGCGAAGCGCAGAAGATCCTCGCCGAGGACGTGCCGGCGCTCTACCTCTTCGTCATGCCGAAACTCGGCGTCTGGGACAAGAAGCTGAAGGGGCTGTGGGAGAACGAGCCGATCCCTTCCAACGTACTCTCCGGCGTTTCCTGGGACGAGTAGGCGGCGAGTTCGTGCGGATTGAGAGGCATGGGATGAGCGCAGGGAAGCTGCATAGCGAAACGCTCAATGCTGGTCGCAACCCTCTCCGTCCCTCATTGCTGGGCTCGACACAGGAATCCAGCGCGCCCAAGTCCTTGGGCGCGGGAGACTTCCGTGCCTGGACGAGAGTTATTCACGGCGCAGATGCGCCGTGGCTGGATTCCTGTGACGAGCACAGGAATGAGGGAGGGCGGGGAAGCCGCCGTGCCGCATCGAAAGCGTGGCACGCATGATCACCCTCCTCGCCCGCCGCTTCGCCGGTCTTCTCGTCACGCTGGCCGTCGTTTCGCTGCTGATCTTCGCCGTCATGGACCTTCTGCCCGGCGATCCCGCCTCGATCATGCTCGGCACCTCGGCAACACCGGAAACGCTTACCGCACTGCGCCACGATCTCGGGCTCGATCAGCCGCTGCTGCTGCGCTACGGGCAATGGTTGACCGGCGTGCTCTCCGGCAATCTCGGCAATTCCTTAACCTATGGCGTGCCAGTCGCGGGATTGATCGTCGAGCGGCTGGCGGTGACGCTGCCGCTGGCGCTGATGGCGATTATGCTTTCTGTGGCGATTGCCCTGCCGCTCGGGGTGCTGGCCGCCTCGCGCCGCGGCGGTGTCTTCGACATCATCGCAACGCTGTTTTCGCAGATCAGCATCGCCGTGCCCGCCTTCTGGGTGGCACTGCTGTTGATCATTCTATTTTCGACGATGCTCGGGCTGATGCCGGCCGGCGGCTTCCCGGGCTGGAGCTCCGGTCTGCTGCCGGCATTGCAGGCGCTGGTTATGCCCGCCGTCGCGCTGGCGATGCCGCAAGCGGGCGTGTTGACGCGGGTGGCGCGCTCGGCGGTGCTCGATACGATGCATGAGGATTTTGCCCGCACCGCCGTGGCGAAGGGACTGTCACGCAGTGCAGTGCTTTGGCGGCATATCGTGCCGAACGCGCTGATCCCGATCCTGACTATGATCGGGCTGCAATTCACCTTTCTCGTCGCCGGCGCGGTGCTGGTGGAAAACGTCTTCAACCTGCCCGGCCTCGGGCGGCTCGCGCTGCAGGCGCTCTCCCAGCGTGACATCATCGTCATGCAGGATGTCGTGCTGTTCTTCGCAGGCCTGGTCATCGTGATGAATTTCATCGTCGATCTCTCCTATCTGGCGATTGATCCCAGGATGAGAAAGGCGGCCTGACGCATGGCACCGATCGTATCCATCGCAATCATCAGCCGCCGCCGGGTCTTTAGATTTAGCCGGCGAATGAACCTGATTGCAGGGTCTGTCATCATCGGCCTGCTGGTCGCCGTTGCGCTGCTGTCGCTCGTCTGGACACCGCTGCCGCCGGCGAAAATGCAGATCATCCACAAGCTGCAGCCGCCGCTTGCCTTCGGCCTGCTCGGCACGGACCAATTCGGCCGCGATGTGCTTTCGATGCTGATGGCGGGATGCTGGAATTCACTGTCGATCGCCATCACTGCGGTTGCGATCGGCGGGACGCTCGGCTCGATATCAGGCATCTCGGCGGCGGCAATCCGCGGTCCCTTCGAGGCGTTGCTGATGCGGATCTGCGACGTCATCTTCGCGCTTCCGCCGATCCTGTCGGCCATGGTGCTCGGCGCCTTTCTCGGGCCAGGGCGGTTCACCGCGATCACCGCGATCGCCGTCTTCATGATCCCGGTTTTTGCCCGTGTCACACTCGCGACCTCGCTGCAGGCCTGGAGCCGCGACTATGTGACGGCGGCGCGCGCGATCGGCAATACACGCCTGACCATTTCGCTGCGCCATGTACTGCCGAATATCATCAGCCAGATCATCGTGCATGGTGCGATCCAGCTGGGGCTGGCGATCCTGACCGAAGCGGGTCTCAGCTTCCTCGGGCTCGGCATGGCGCCGCCGGCGCCGACCTGGGGCCGGATGCTTGCCGATGCGCAAACCTATCTGGCGCTCGCCCCCTGGCTGGCGATCCTGCCCGGCCTTGCCATCGCTGTGACCGTCTTCGGCTTCAACATGCTCGGCGACGGTTTGCGCGATCTGCTCGACCCGCGCGAGGCGAGCCGCTGATGTCCTCCCAAGACGAAAAGCCCGAAAGACCATGCCATGACCGAAACCGACCTCACCATCCGCCAACTCAGGCAGCGTTTCACCGATAAAAGCCTTTCCCCTCTCGAATACTGGCTCGCCCTCGAAGACCATATCGCCGCCTGGGAGCCGTCGATTTCGGCGCTCTACCTCTACGATCCGGAATCGGCGCGCGCCCAAGCGAAAGCTTCGACGGAGCGCTGGGCGAAGGCAGAAACGCTAGGTCCCCTCGACGGCATCCCGGTGACGCTGAAGGAACTGATCGCCACGAAGGGCCAACCGGTGCCATCAGGCACAAGGGCAGTGGAACTCAAACCGGCAGAGGCCGACGCGCCGGCCGCGGCCCGGCTGCGGGAAGACGGCGCGGTGATCTTCGCCAAGACCACCTGCCCCGATTACGGCATGCTTTCCTCCGGGCTTTCGAGCTTTCATCCTCTCAGCCGCAATCCCTGGAACACCACGCAGAATCCCGGCGGATCGAGCGCCGGGGCTTCCGCAGCGGCAGCGGCCGGTTACGGACCGCTGCATATCGGGACCGATATCGGCGGCTCGGTGCGCCTTCCCGCCGGCTGGACCGGCATCTTCGGCTTCAAGCCAAGCCATGGCCGCATTCCGGCCGATCCCTATTATGTCGGGCGCTGCGTCGGGCCGATGGCACGCACAGTCGAGGATGCGGCCTTTTCGATGGCGACGCTGTCACGGCCGGACTGGCGCGACGGCACCAGCCTCCCGCCGAACGATTTCAACTGGATGGATCTCGACATCGACCTGTCGGGCATGACGATCGGGTTGATGCTCGATGCCGGCTGCGGGCTTGCGGTGGACGACGAGATCAGGGCCGCGGTCGAAACGGCGGCGAAACAATTCGAGGCGGCCGGCGCGACCATTCTATCGGTCCAGCCAGTGCTGACACGTGCAATGCTGGATGGGCTCGACAATTTCTGGCGATCCCGGCTCTGGGGCGATATTGCTGATCTCGACGAGGAGCGGCGCGACAGCATCTTGCCCTATATCAGGGATTGGGCGAAGGGTGGCGCCGACATCCGCGGCGTCGATGCGGTCAGAGGCTTCAACCAGACGATCGAGATGCGCAAGAGCTGCGGACGGTTCTTCACCGAGGTCGACGCCCTGCTTTCGCCGACCAATCCGATCATCTCCTATCCGGCCGAATGGGCATCTCCGACCAATGATCCGGCCCTGCCGTTCGAACATATCGCTTTCACGGTGCCGTGGAACATGTCGGAGCAGCCGGCCGCCTCGATCAATTGCGGTTTCTCCCGCTCAGGCATGCCGATCGGGTTGCAGATCGTCGGGCCGCGCTTCGACGACATGCGGGTGCTCAGACTGTCGAAAGCCTTCGAGGACTGGACGGGTGGGGTAAGATCCTGGCCGCGGCCTCCGATCAGCTGACCGGGCGGCGATACCCGGTCGGTTGCTCGTAGAGCCAGCCGATGCGCTCGACCGCGGCCTCGAAATTCTCGCGCGCCACCGTCATGCTATGGCCGTTGGCGTGCAGAATGGTTTCCGGATCTTCGAAGACGGCGACATGACCCTTCCAGAATACCAGGTCGCCACGGCGGATTTCGGATCGGTCGATCGGCTGGCCGAGGCCTGCCGCCTGCATATCGGTATCGCGTGGCGCAGCTCTGCCCGTCATCAGCATCGCCAGCTGGACGAGGCCGGAACAATCGATGCCGAGGCCGGAACGTCCGCCCCAGAGATAGGGCGTTTCCAGGAAACGGGCTGCGATCTCGACGTAATCGGCACCGTCGAGCGTGCCGATCGGCTGGACGTGTTTGGCGAAGATCGCGGTTCCATCCTCCAGCACGACATAGCGGTTACCGCGCGCTTCCGCCTCGCCGGCCACATGGACGCGACTTCCCATGGACAGGATCGCCTGGTGGGGTTTGCGCAGCTCCGGTTCCGGATAAAGGAAGGTGCGCTGGACGGTGACGAAATGGGTCGGCGCCGGCCTGCCTTCCGAAAGCGCTTCTGCGGAGAGATAACCGACATAGCCGTCCGAAGCGGCTTTCACCCAGCACCAGCCGTCGGCGCGATCGAACACCGTCACATCCTCGCCAAGCAGCACCTCGGTATCGATGCCGCGCGCAAGGTCTGGTTCGGGGCGCAAGGCCGCGACCGGAACGGCAATGCGGGCCGGGGCGCCTTCGACGAAGCGCAACGCCTCCACCTTGCCTTCAAGTCCCGCTTCAGCGAGATCCGGCCGATAGGCATGCAGGCGGCGGTCGAGCATCGTCATTGAGTTTCCTTTTCAATTGGCCTCTCAGAGCGGCAGCCGGCGGGCCTGATCACGGACGAGGTCGCCGAGCTTTTCCAGGTATAGCGCGCCGCCGACGGTACGCTTGATGATCACGCTGCGCCGGTCGGCATCGTCGCGCACACGATCGACCAGGCCCATCTCGCCCATCGTGTCCAAGGCGCGGGTAATGACCGGCTTGGTGACCTCAAGTGTCGCGGCAAGCCCGCGCACCGTATGCGGCGGCGGCACCAGATAAATATGCAGCAGGATCGCCATCTGGCGCAACGTCAAATCGCGGTCATCGTGGCGGACCTGATCGAGCGCCACGCCATGCCAGAGCCCCAGCGCCTGCGAGGCGGTCAGTTCGATCGGCACGGCCCCTCCGGAAAATCGTTACGCTAACGTTTCATTTTCCGGCAGTTGCCATGGACATGCAAGAGGCGGCAGCAATTGCCGCCCGGCAGGGTGAATAAAATTTTAACGATCGACAGCGGGGGCAGCGCATGAAAAGTCATGCCACCGCCCCTCAGCCCTCGTTTGCAGCCGTCAGCGCAGGCTCTCGCGGATATGATGGAAGAGCGCGCGGATGGCCTGTGCTTCACCGCCGCCCGGCGAATGCGGCCGCTCGGACTGGGCCCAGCCGTAAATGTCGAAATGCGCCCAGCTCTTCGCCTTGCCGACGAAACGCTTGAGAAAGAGCGCCGCGGTGATCGCTCCCGCCATGCCGCCGGCCGGCGCGTTGGTGAGATCGGCGAATTTGGCGCGGATATCCTTGTCATAACCGGAATAGAGCGGCAGCCGCCAGATCGGATCGTCGGTTTCCAGGCTCGCTTCGGTCAGGTCATGCGCCAGATTGGCGTCGTCGGTGAAGAAGGGCGGGAGATCCGGACCCAGCGCGACACGGGCCGCACCGGTCAGCGTCGCCATGTCGATCAGGAGATCGGGCTCTTCCTCGTCGGCATAGGCGAGCGCATCGGCAAGGATAAGACGGCCTTCGGCGTCGGTATTGTCGATCTGGACGGTCAGTCCCTTGCGGCTCTTATAAATGTCGCCGGGGCGGAAGGCATTGGACGAGATGGCGTTTTCGACGACCGGGACGATGACACGCAGATCGACCTTCAGCTTAGCGTCCATGATCATCAGCGCGAGCCCCATGACATTCGCCGCGCCGCCCATGTCCTTCTTCATCAGCAGCATGGAGGCGGCGGGCTTGATGTCGAGGCCGCCGGTATCGAAGCAGACGCCCTTGCCGACAAGCGTCACCTTGCGATGGCCCTTTTTGCCCCAGCGCAGCTCTAGAAGACGCGGCGCATCGGCACTGGCGCGGCCGACGGTATGAACCAGCGGGAAATTCTGCTCGAGCAGCTCGTCGCCCGTGATAACCGAAACCTCTGCCTTGTAATGTGCAGCCAAACCACGGAACACGGTTTCGAGTTGGTTCGGCCCCATGTCATTGGTCGGCGTATTGATGAGGTCGCGGGCGAGAAAGACGCCGGCAAGCTGGCGCTTGATGTCGGCACTGTCGGCATCGCGGGGGATCATCAGCGTCGCCGCCGGCGATTTTTCAGACTTGTAACGGTCGAAGCGGTAGCTGCCGAGACCAAAGCCGAGCGCCAGGCGATTTGCCGTCAGCGGTGCGGTTTCGATGTGCCAGTCGCCGGCGGGCAGCGCCCGGGCGAGCCTGCCGGTGATGTAAGGCTGCTCGGACGGATTGGTGCCGAGACCAAAAAGCGCGCCGCCGAGATGGCCTTCGGCCGTCGGAATCAGCAGCAGCGACCCGCTTTCGGCCTTGTAACCCGCCCTCTGCGCCCAATCGAGCGCGATCGGATCAATCGTGCCAGTCTCAATATGGGCAGGGGTGACGGCAAAGATCGGCAGCGTCGAACCGCCCTTCGTGTTGAAAGGGGTCGGTCTCTCGATGAACTGATAGGGGGCCATGATTGTCCTTCGGCGGTCGTAAGGAATCACTCCTTAACGGTCTGTTAGGGTTAACAGACTATTGCTGGAGCGAAGATTGCGTCAAACCTTTCCCTGTTCCGCGTTCGAGGTCAGGCGCCGATTTCGGAATCCAGGGAACGCGTCATGCCGGCCTCGCTCACCACCACATTCACCCATCGTCTCCTGCAGGGCGTTGCCGCATCGCTGCTCGTCCTGGCACTCGCCGGCTGCTCGACGACCAAGGATCGGATGACGACAGGCTCGGTGCCGAAGCTCACCAAGCCGGTTGAAGAGATGGACGCGACCGAGCTGCGCTCGGCAACCGACCGCCTCGGCCAGGCCTATGAAAAGAACCCGCGCGATCCGGTCACCGGCGTCAACTACGCCAATCTGCTGCGCATGAACGGCCGTGATGCGCAGGCGCTCGCCGTCATGCAGCAGGTGGCGATCAGCAATCCCGCCGACCGCAACGTGCTGGCCGCCTATGGCAAGGCGCAGGCGGCGGCCGGCCAGTTCCAGCAGGCGCTCGACACGATCGGTCGCGCCCAGACACCGGATCGTCCGGACTGGAAACTGATCTCGGCCGAAGGCGCGATCCTCGACCAGATGGGCCGGGCAAGCGATGCCCGGCAGCGCTACCGCGACGCGCTCGACATTCAGCCGAACGAGCCCTCCATCCTTTCCAACCTCGGCATGTCCTATGTGCTGACCGGCGATCTGCGCACCGCCGAAACCTACCTGCGCTCCGCCGCCGGCCAACCGACAGCCGACAGCCGCGTCAGGCAGAACCTTGCGCTCGTCGTCGGCCTACAGGGACGTTTCCCGGAAGCCGAGCAGATCGCGCGGCGCGAACTTTCGCCGCAACAGGCCGATGCCAATGTCGCCTATCTCCGCGGCATGCTCTCGCAGCAGAATTCCTGGCAGAAGCTTGCCGCCAAGGACAAGTCGCCGGGTGCCGCGGACGGCAGCAACACCAACTGACAATGGTCTTAGACAAAAATTAGAGCATGATGTCGTCCGAAAACCGCTCACACTTTTCGGCATCATGCTCTAGCGGGCGCTCAGGCCCGACAGAATAAGACGCAATCCGAGGCCGCCCATGACGGCGCCGGCGGTCCGGTCGATCCAGCTCTTCGCGGCGAGATAGAGCCGCCGCGGATGGCGGGCCGAAAAGGCCAGCGCCACGATCGAATACCACCCCGCTTCCACCGCAAAGACGCCGAGCGGCAGCGCAATCATGAGATCGAGCGGCACCGTCCTCGGAAGGAGCGCGGCAAAGAGGCTGGCATAGACAATAATGGTCTTCGGGTTGCTGAGCTGGGTCAGTAGCGCGGTCATGAAGCTCCGCCTCGGTGCGCGGTGGCTATCGCCGGCTTCGCACACCTCCAGCGGCTCTCCAGCACCTCTCCAGATATTGACGGCGATATAGATGAGATAGGCGCCGCCTGCGACTTTGAGCAAGATATAGAGCCATTCGAATTGCGACAGCAGCGCCGTCAGACCGGCGAGCGCCAATACGGCAAAAACCACGCCGCCGGCGCCCATGCCGATTGCGGCCGCGAGACCATCCAGCCGCGACCGCGAAATGGCAATCCTGGAGACGACCACGAAGCTCGGGCCGGGACTCATCGCTCCGACCACCAAGGCTGCCATGATGCTGATGAAAACGCCTGCGGAAGACATTCAAGAACCCTCGTTCGAGATCGAAGGTATCGCATTATTCCTTAAATCGGAATCGATTTAACCGGCGGCAAGATCAGAACTTGTCTGACACCTGGATGCCGGCCGGGCCGAGGATGACGGCGATCAGCACCGGCAGGAAGAACAGGATCATCGGCACCGTCAGTTTCGGCGGTAGGGCGGCCGCCTTCTTTTCCGCTTCGTTCATGCGCTCGTCGCGCCCTTCCTGGGCGAGAACGCGCAGCGCCTGCGCCACCGGCGTGCCGTAGCGGTCGGCCTGGATCAGCGCTTGCGTGACCGAGCGTACAAGCTCGATCTGGGTGCGCGTGGCAAGATTTTCGAGCGCCACGCGGCGATCCGGCAAGAAGGAGAGCTCGGCCGTGGTCAGCACCATCTCCTCGGCGAGCGGTGGCGACTGCTCGCCGAGTTCTTCCGACACGCGACGCATCGCCGCCTCGATCGAGATGCCGGATTCGACGCAGATCAGCATCAGGTCGAGCGCATCCGGCCAGGCCCGCTTGATCGAGTGCTGACGCTTGCCCATGCGGTTCGAGATATAGATGTTCGGCGCGTAAAAGCCGACATAGCCGATGCCGATGACGGCAAAGAGGCGGATGGGCATGCCCCTTTCGGGCAGATTGCCGAGGCCGAAGACCCAGAAGGCGGCAAGCGCCAGGAAAAGGAACGGCAGCAGAAAACGCGCCACGAGGAAAGTATTCAGCGCATTCTCCGAGCGAAAACCGGCAGCACGCAGCTTGTTGACGGTATTCTCGTCGACGAGCGCCTTGCGCAGGTTGAAACGCTCGACGATCTGGCGGACCGAGCGATTGTTCTGGCTCCTGAGCGAGGCTTTGCCGGCGCCGGTTTCGGTGTTCATACGGGCGCGCTCGCGTGCGCGGATCTGCTCGCGCTCGGTCGAAACGGCCTTCATACGCTTGTTGAGATCGCCGCGCTCGAAGAAGGGGACAGCGATCGTATAAAACGTGGCGAAGACCGCAATCGCGACGAGGAGCGCGATCAGCATGCTCGGATTGGTCAGGGTTGCGGCAAGGTCCTGCGACATGGGGCGTCCTTCCGGCTAAATGTCAAAATTGACCATGTTGCGCATGACGAAGATGCCGATCGACATCCAGATCGCCGAGACGCCCATGATGAAATGGCCGCGTGGATCGGTAAAAAGGATCATCATGTAGCTCGGCGAGGTGAGATAGACGAGGGTCGCGACGATGAAGGGCAACGCACCGATAATGACGGCCGACGCCTTGGCTTCCATCGACAGCGCCGAGACCTTGGCCTTCATCTTCCTGCGCTCGCGTATCACCTTGGAAAGGTTGCCGATCGCTTCCGACAGATTGCCGCCGGCCTGCGACTGGATGGCGATGACGATGGCGAAGAAGCTGACTTCCTGGAGCGGCATGTGGGCCGTCATGCGGGCGCAGGCGTCGGGGATGCTGAGACCCACCTGCTGCGCCTCGATTACGCGCCGGAATTCGCTCTTCACAGGCTCGGTGCCTTCGGTGGCGATAAGACGGATCGCATCGTTCAGCGGCAGGCCTGATTTGATCGAGCGGGTGATCACGTCAAGCGCATTGGGGAGTTCATTGAGGAACTTGTTCTGGCGGCGCTTGATCAGGAAGCCGACGATCCAGCGCGGCAGGCCGAGACCGGCGACGACGGCGATCCCGATTATCACCATCAACGATACACCGATGATGAACGCCATGAGCAGCAGCACGCAGGCGAAGATGGCGCTGATGAGATAGAATTTCCCGACCGTGATCGTCAGGCCGGCCTGGACCAGCCGGGATTTCATCGTCAGGGTCTTCTTGGTCTTTTCGTGCTGGCGCTTTTCCAGATCTTTGAGATTGTCCTGCACCGATTTTCGGCGCTTCGACATTTCCTGCACCCGGTCGCGGGCAGCCTTGACCTTGACCCGGTCGCTTTCGGCCGATTTGACGCGGTCGATGCGGCTTGCCGATTTCTTGTCGGCCTCGATCCGGGAATACATCAGGGCATAGGCGACTGCCGCCGCGGATACGGCGGCGAGGACGACGATTGCCAGCACTATCGGATCGAACCCGAACATTTCGCCTAGTCCTTCGATTTCGCTTCCATCGCGTCGAGGGCGGCGGCAAGACGCTTTTCCTCGTTGAAATAGCGGGCGCGATCCCAGAAATGCGGTTTGCCGACGCCGGTCGACATGTGCCGGCCGATCAGGCGGCCGCCGGCATCTTCGCCTTCGATCTCGTAACGCATCAGGTCCTGGGTGATGATGACGTCGCCTTCCATTCCGATCACCTCGGTGATCTGGGTGATGCGGCGCGAACCGTCGCGAAGGCGCGCCGCCTGGACGATCACATCCACCGAGCTGGAAATGATCTCACGCACCGTCTTTGCCGGCAGAGTGAAGCCACCCATAGCGATCATCGATTCGATACGGCTCAGGCATTCGCGCGGCGTGTTGGCGTGGATGGTGCCCATCGAGCCGTCGTGACCGGTGTTCATCGCCTGCAGCAGGTCGAAAACTTCAGGTCCGCGCACTTCGCCGACGATGATGCGCTCGGGACGCATACGCAGGCAGTTCTTGACGAGATCGCGCATGGTGATCTCGCCCTCGCCTTCGATATTCGGCGGGCGCGTTTCCAAACGCACGACATGCGGCTGCTGCAGCTGCAGTTCTGCGGTATCCTCGCAGGTGATGACGCGTTCGTCCCTGTCGATATAGTTGGTAAGGCAGTTCAGCAGCGTCGTCTTGCCGGAGCCGGTACCACCCGAAATGACGACGTTGCAGCGCACCCGGCCAATGATCTGCAGCACAGTCGCACCCTCAGCCGTGATCGCACCGAAACGGACGAGCTGATCGAGCGTCAGCTTGTCTTTCTTGAATTTGCGGATGGTGAGCGCAGGCCCGTCAATCGACAGCGGCGGCGCGATAACGTTGACACGCGAGCCATCAGGCAGGCGGGCGTCGCAGATCGGGCTCGATTCGTCGACGCGGCGTCCGACCTGGCTGACGATGCGCTGGCAGATCGAGAGAAGTTGCGCATTGTCGCGGAAGCGGATCTCCGATTCGATCGTCTTGCCGCCGACTTCGATGAAAGTCTGGCCGGCGCCGTTGACCATGATGTCGGCGATGTCGTCACGCGCCAGCAACGGCTCTAGCGGACCGTAGCCGAGGACGTCGTTGCAGATATCCTCGAGCAGTTCTTCCTGCTCGGAGATCGACATCGCAAAGTTCTTGATGGTGATGATGTCGTTGACGATGTCGCGGATTTCCTCGCGCGCGCTTTCGCCGTCGAGCTTGGAAAGCTGCGAGAGATCGATCGTATCGATCAGCGCAGAAAAGACCTGCGCCTTGGTGTCGTAATATTCATCAGTGCGGACAGGGCGCTTGCGCTGCGGCGTCTGCATCGGCGGCGGCGTCACCTGCTGGCGTGCGGGTTCGCGAGAGGGTTCGACCAGAATGGAGGGGGAAGAGGCCGCAGGGGCGGCAGCCGGAGCCGACGGCGGGGGAGCAATCGCCCCTCCGACCTTTCCGGACCCTTCATTTCCGCGTTTTCCAAACATGCCGCTTAATCCAATCTGCTTGTTCTAGTGCGTTTCCGTTTTCTCCGAGTCACGGAAATGCTCTATCTTTTTGTTTTGACGCAATTCCCGGCAAAAGCGCTTCGCGATTTGCCTGGCGAAACCGCTGCACAGTTTTGCTGGAATTGCTCATCGTCTACTTACGCTTCAGGAGGCCCAGCAAGCCGCCCTTCTTCGCCTTCCTGATTGCAACACGGCCGGTGACGATGTGCGCGATCTGCGAAAAGGTCTCCGCCGTCGGCGATTTTGGGTCGACTTCCGAGATCATCCGGCCGCTATTGGCGGCGTTGCCGAAAAGATTGATGTCGAAGGGGATGATCGCGATCGGATCGATCTCCAGCGGCTCACAGAAATCCGACGGTGAAATCTCCGGGCGCTTCGGCATGCCGACCTGATTGAGGACGAGATGCGGCGGCTTGTCGTTCGGCCGCATCTTGCGCAGCGCATCCAGCATGTTCTTGGCATTGCGCAGGTTGGCGAGATCGGGAACGGCGGTGATGACCACCTCGTCAGCGCTCGACAGCACCGAGCGTGTCCATTCCGACCATGCATGCGGAACGTCGAGCACGGTGACGGGCGCGCTGCGCTGCAGAACATCGAGCACCGGCTGGAAAGCATGGCCGTCGAAATCATAGGCGCGGTCGAGCAGCGAGGGTGCTGCAAGCAGGGAAAGATGCTCGGAGCATTTCGTCAGCAGGCGGTCGAGGAAGACCTCGTCGAGACGATCGGGCGCAAAGACCGCTTCGGCGATGCCGAGCGCCGGATCCTGATCGAAGTCGATGTTCGCCGTGCCATATGGCAGGTCGAGATCGGCCAGGATCGTTTCAGTGGAGAAGAGATTGGAAATGCCGAAGGCGCAATTATGCGCGATGGTCGAAGCGCCGGTGCCGCCTTTCGAGCCGATGAAGGCGATGCTGCGGCCGAGCGGCTCGGCTTCTGGATCGACGAAGATCGAGGCCATCGCCGTCAGAATATCAGGCATGGCGACCGGTTGGACCATATATTCGGAGATGCCGTTACGGATGAGTTCGCGATAAAGCGCGATATCGTTGTAGTAGCCGACGATGACGACCTTGGTCGTCGGGTCGCAGACAGCGGCGAGCGGCGCAAGCTCGGCGAGGAGGCTGCCCGCGTTCGCCTTGGTCTCGAGGATGATGAGGTTCGGCGTCGGGGCGCCGGAAAACATATTGGCGGCAGCGGCGATGCCGCCGCTGGTGATGCGCAGGCTGACCTTGGCCACACGTCGATCATTGGCGCAGCGTTCCATGACCTGCTGCAAAGCCTCACTCTCGCAGAAGGCATGCACGGAGATGCGTGGCAGCGGCCGCATGTTTTCCAAATCCGCCATGCGCACGGCCTCCTCGGCGTGGCGAAGCTCGCTCGGATTTTTGATTTCGTATTCGATCGCGCTCATCATCCCGTTCCGTCTCAGAAGCTGCTGTCGCTGCCGGTGACCTCTTCGATCGTCGACGTGGTCGTCCGGTATTCCTGGATAGCATTGTTGCGCCGCTGTGCGTCGATCGGCGTCATGCCGCGGGGCGCCACCAGATCCTCCGGATTGGCGATCTGGGCGGCGAGGTTGTTCTGCGAGGCACAGCCGAAATTATAGTAATTCTGGTTGGTGAAATCGTTCGAGATGTCTTTCGGCCACTGGCCGCATTGAGTGGTGATGGCAGTGGTGCCGGTAAAGCTCAGCCGGATCGGCGCCGCATCGCCGGGCCCGACCGCGGCATAGGAGGTATTGACGATTTTCGAGCTTGCGATTCCCCTTGAGGCCAGCTCGGCACGGACCTGATTGCGCAGCTGATAGGCTGCCGCCGAATTCGGCGAGCCTTGCGGCGACAGCACATAAACCGGACCCGAGGCGCGGGCGATATAGTTTGCGGCAAAACCGCGAATGAGGTCGCGCTGGGCGTTTGTCAGCCGGCGATCGGTGGAGGCGACGGGTATATCGACCGTCTGTTCCGCTTCGGTCACGATGATCGGATGGCGGGCGCGATAGTCGTCGGGAATGCCGCCGGTCGTCAGCTGGTCGTGCGGGCCGGCGCATCCGGAAAGCACGGCCAGCGCCATGGCGACCGCGGCAAAAAGCCCCTTCTCGATTCCGAGGCGGGGTGTCGTCGAATTGATATGGGCCATCGCCTGATCTCTGTTCTCTTCCATTGCTGCCGATCCTGCCCCGCTCATTTGTAGATGAACCCGATCGATCCGTGGAACTGTGCATCGGCGACGGGCGCCTCGCGGCGGCCATAGACCTTGTTGACGCGGTTGAGGAAGAAGGTCGCACCGTCGTTCTCGGGGCTGAAATTATCGTCCGGCCGATTGAGTTGATTGCGCGCCACCGGACGCACCAGATAGGGCGTCGCGATGATGACAAGCTCGGTTTCCTGACGCTCGAAACCCTTCTGGCGGAAGAGCGTACCGAGCAGCGGGATTTTCGAAACACCGGGCGTGCCGCCCATCGTCTGCGAGACGTTGTCACGGATCAGGCCGGCCAGCGCGATGGATCCGCCCGAGGGCAGTTCCACCGAGGTTTCCGCCGAGCGCCGCTGATAGGTCGCGCCGCTGCTGCCGGCGACCGGTTCGGAGACATTGGTCTTGATCTGCAGGCTGATGCGTCCCGATGAGAGCACGACCGGCTTGAAGGCGAGGTTGATACCGTAGTTGAACGGCACGACGGTGACGTTGCCGTTGCTGTCGGTTGTCGAATAAAGCTGTTGGCCGCCGGAATTGAAGGTCGCGGCCTGGCCCGATATTGCCGTCAGCGTCGGCTCGGCGAGCGTCTTGACGACTTTGGCCTGCTCCAGCGCGTTGAGGTAGGTGGAAATGTCATATTTTCCGATCGAACTCTTGAACAGCGCCGCCAGGCCGCCGCCAACGACGGATGTGGCGCTGTCGGCGCTGGGGCTGCCAAGCTGGGCGACCGTCATGCCGGAGGAATTGGAAACCAAATTGTCGAAGCCGAGTTGCTTCAGCACCTCGCGGCGGACCTCGGCGATCGTCACCTTCAGGGTGACCTGGTCTTCGCCTTCGATCTGCAGCAGGTTGACGACCTGCGAGGTCTGGCGGCCTTCGGCAAAGAGCGCCACCGAGCTGTCGCCGCCGGTACCCGATGCCGTCTCGGTTCTGGTCGTCGCTTCGCCGCCCTTCAGGAAGACCTGCGCCAGATCGGCCGCCTGCGTGGCATCCTGCGGCGTGCGCACGGTGCCGGTCAGCACGATGTTGTCGGAGACGATTTCGACATTGATGTTGGAGTCTGGAATGAAGCGGTGGAGATTGACTTCGAGGCCGGAAACATCGCGCTCGATCTCGATGTCGAGATTGACGATCTCCTGCCCGCCGGCGCCGAAAACAAAAATATTCGTCTGGCCGACCTTCTTGCCGAACAGGTAGATGCGCCGCGAGGTGCGGGTGACGGCATCGGCCATGGTCGGATCGGAGACGAGAATATCATGCGCATCCTCCGGCAGATCGACGACAACAGCCTTGTTCAGCCCAAGCTTCAGCCGACGATGGGCATCGCGGCCGGTCTGCGAGATGCGGACCAGGTTTTCGGAATCGGCACGCGCCTCGCTTGAGCCCAGAAACGGCGCGAAAGAGGCCGGCGCAATACCGGAGACGCCGACCGCCAGCGAGAAGAAACCTGTCAGGAGAAGCCCGGCGCGCCGCGTTGAATTGCCCATTTGCACGTTCTTTTACTCCGCCTTCGGCGCGGCGCTGGCATCGGTGACGATGGCGCCCGATTTGATGACCTGAATGCTCGCACTGCCGTTGTCGCCGCTCAGCAGATAGTCCGCAGCGCTGGTATCTTGCTCCTGCGCATCGGCGACCGAGCGCAGCGCCAGCGACAGCCGGTCCGCCATCTGCTGGGCGACAGCGAGAACCTTGGTCTGATCCGGCGTAAGCTCGAGTGTGGCGGTCGTGCCGACCACGGCCTTCGAGCCGTCGTCCTTTTCCTGGATCTGCTGGTCGATGGCGAGGACGCGGACATTGCTCAGCACGGTTTCGGTGATGAGCTTATTGGCCTCGGTACCCTTGCGGACCATGATGACGTCGACGCGGTCGTTCGGCAGGATGAAACCGCCGGCACCGGTTGCCACCGATATCTCGGTCGCGACGGCGCGCTTGCCGGCCGGCAAGAGCGAGGAAAGGATGCGGCTGTTGGAATCGGCGACCTTTTCCGGCCGGATCGGTTCGCCTTCGAAAATCGGCAGACGCACGACGGCACCCTGCAGACCCTTGATCGCGTCCGGCTTGTCGGCTTCGGTGATCAGGCCGGGGACGACACCGCCCTGCGGCCAGGGCATCCAATGAACCGACTTATCGTCAAGCCTTTCGCCGACCGCCAGATTGGCGCTCGAGACGAGGATGTTGACGGTCGGCTCCCTCTCGATGACCGACTGAACCTGGGTGACGACACCGCCACTGCCTGCCATTTGCATCGCCAGGAAGCCGGCAAGGCCGGCTGCCACCACGGCGACAGCTAGGATTATAAGGCGGGCCGGTTTCATCGATCATTCCTCAGGGCACGATATGTTCGCCCTGCAGAATGCTCAGCAATTGGTATAATTATGGTTAATGGAACGCTTACATTTTAAGTTAACGGGCATTTAAAATGCCGTTATTTCAGGCTTTCCAGCGTGGTGAGGAAGAGCGGCGAGGACGGGAAGGCCATGAAGCCGCCGATCGCGATTGCAATGCCGTAGGGGATCTTCTTGGCGAATAGGACCGAATTCGGCACCGGCAGGCCGATAGCGAGGATCGTGTTCGACTGCGCTCTCACCATCAGGATCAACAAGGTGATGAAGCCGCCGATTATGGCAACATCGGTCATCAGGAAAAGAAGGGATTCGTTCAGACCGAACCAGAGCGCGGTGGCGCTCAACAGCTTGGCGTCGCCGCCGCCCATCACATTGAAGGCAAAAAGAGCGAAACAGGCGGAAAAGACGATGGCGGCTGCGGCGAGATGCATGCCGATCGCTTGCAAGCCAAGGCCGGAAAGGGGCGCGAGAACGAAGAAGGAGGCGATGAGGATCAAGGAAACGCGATTCGGGATCGTCATGGTGAACAGATCCGAGAAGGCCGCCATGGCCAGGCAGAGTGGCAGTATCACGAAGACTGCAGCTGCGATCATGCGTATACCCGATCCTGACTTGATGCGAAAAGGCTCACGGCTGTTCAGCCTGTGAGCCCGCTCGATAGTTCGGCCGAAGCAAATCCGGCCGGTATTAGGCAGAGGCCGCGTCGGCAACGCTCGTCTTAGTTGGCCGCCGAAGTGGCGCTGTCCATCTTGGTGCTCAAGCCGTTGAACGTGTTGCCGATCTTTGTGCCGAGCGCGGTTGCGCCGGTGATGAGCGCTACGGAAATGAGGGCGGCGATCAGGCCGTATTCGATTGCGGTCGCGCCGGATTCGTCCTTCAGAAAACGGCTAAAAAGCTTGGTCATGGTAACTCCTAACTCCAGTTGATGTTCAGCACGTCCGCCAACTGTTGCCGTTGATCGGATGACTGCAACCTAGCGAATGGGCGTTTCTATCGACTTAAGGAAAAGAGTTAACGAGATTTGAACGAGACAACATGCCTTTGTAGAGTAAGTATTTTCTTACGGGCTTACCTCAATATTTAACAATATTCCCGTTATACCACCTCCATTCATCCGGAAATAGCACATAGCACGATGTCCAACCGCCGCGTGCGCCTCAGAGGCCGTGCCATATCGGATCATCGCGCCTCATTCCGGAACAAGGCTGCTGGCTTAAGGCTTCGTTCACCATTTTTTTCCATTCTATGTCGATATTGCGCTGTGATCGTGAAAGAGGACCAAATGTCATCGAGCGGCAAATCTATTTTCTTTGCCGGCATGATCGCCGTTTTCGGTGTTTCGGGAGTTTCCGCGGCCGCAGACGATGACATGCTGCGTGTCTATATGGATCACGCGCGCGTATTGAAGCTCGATCGCCCCGTCAGCAAGGTCATCGTCGGCAATGCCAAGGTCGCCGATGCGACCGTCGCCGACGCCAAGACCATCGTGCTGACAGGACGCAGCTTTGGCACCACCAATCTGGTGCTGCTTGATGCCGACGGCAATGCCATCCTCGACGAGCGCATTCTGGTGTCGATCGATGAGGGCAATACGGTGCGCGTCTACCGGCAGACCGAACGCTCCGTGCTGTCCTGCACGCCGAACTGCGAACAGCACGCGCAACAGGCGGCGACCGGCACCACCTCGCCCTGATCGGCTTCCCGCCCTTACTTTAGCCATTCGTTAAAATCGTCGCGTCAGACTGAAACGGAAAATCAACGAACGGACCCTAGTGTGGCGGACAGAGAATGTCGCTCGGGTCCAGGCAATGACGGTAATTGATCAGAAGACGGATAAGGCGCACTCCCCAGCGCCATTCCGATTCCTGCGGTTTCGCGCTCTCGCCCGCTCGCGCGAGGGGGCTGCGGCGATCGAATTTGCCTTGCTCGCCATTCCCTATTTCCTGGTGATTTTCGCCATCCTCGAAACCTTCGTCGCCTTTGCCGCCGAGGAGCTCGTCTCCAACGCCGTCGATACGATGAGCCGGAAGATGCGAACCGGGCAGATCACCTATAATCTCGGCCGCACGACCGATATGAACCAGGCGCAGTTCCGCCAGGCCTTTTGCAATGAGATCTCGATCCTGATCCGCTGCTCAACGACCGAAGTGGCGACGCCGAGCAAGCTCTACGTGGATGTGCAGACGTTCAGTACTTTCTCGGCCATTCCGACAACGGTTCCCAAGCTTTCCACCGACAAATATGCCGACATCAACACGGCTGCCTTCAAATATACACCGGGCGGCGCCGGCACCATCAACATGGTCCGCGCCTACTACCGCTGGGAAATCATCACGGATCTGGTCCGGCCTTATATCACGACGATACGGCCCTCCGACGGTTCGATGCCGAATTATTATCTGATCGTCGCCACCGCGGCCTTCCAGAGCGAGCAGTATCCATAATGGTGCCTCTCAACCCGTTCATCAGGCTGGTATTGACGGTGCGGCGGCTGGCACAAGACCGCAAGGGCGCCGGAGCGATCGAATTCGCGATCCTCTTTCCCGTGCTCATTATGCTCTATATCGGCGCTTTCGAGATCACGGTCGGCCTCAGCGTCAGCAAGCGGGCGACACGCGCCGCAAGCACGGTGGCCGACGTCGTCACCCAGCAGCAATCCGTCACCAAGAGCGCGCTTGCGCAGATGCCGTCGGTCGCAAACTCGATCTTCGTGCCCTACAATACGACGTCGCTGACGCTGAAAATCACCGGGATCACCATCGACGCCAGCGCCAACGCGAAGGTGCTTTGGTCTTGGGCGCAGGATGGGACGGTGCCCTATGCCAAAAACACGGCCGTGAGCAATGTGCCGTCCGATATGAAGACGGCGAACAGCTTCCTTGTTCGCACCGAACTCAGCATCCCCTATACGATGTTCCTGTTTGCACCGAACTTCATGCCGGACGGCATGCGGACGATCACCATCAGCCGCAGCTATTTCTACCGCCAGCGGCAAGGCGACTCGATCCCTTGCGGCGACTGCTGACGCCCCTTCTCGAATTTGCCAAGCCGGCCGCAGCATTATATGGCTGAGGCTATGCTGCCTCCGACGTTTCCGGGGCGGTGATCGGCTCTTCGGGTGTAAAATGGCGCGTGCCTTTCTTTTCGTTCTGGATTCCTTCGGCGTCGGCGGAGCGCCGGATGCGGCGGCCTATGGCGATGAGGGGGCCGATACGCTCGGCCATATCGCCGAGTTTTGCGCGGCGGGAGCCGGAGATCGCGCCGGATTGCGTAGCGGGCCGCTTTGCCTGCCCAACCTGTCGGAACTCGGGCTGATGCAGATCGCCCGCTCCGCCTCCGGCCGGTTCCCGGCCGGCATGCCGATTCCGGAGAAGGTCTACGGCATTTACGGCGCCGCCACCGAAATCTCCCGCGGCAAGGATACGCCGTCAGGCCATTGGGAGATCGCAGGAACACCCGTCAGTTTCGATTGGGGTTATTTCCCGACGGAGGGCGATGCCTTTCCCGAGGAACTCATCGAGGCGCTCTGCAAGGAGGCCGGCGTGTCCGGCATTCTCGGCAATTGCCATGCTTCGGGAACGGAGATCATTGCCCGGCTTGGCGAGGAGCATATCCGCACCGGCAAGCCGATCTGCTACACCTCCTCGGATTCGGTCTTCCAGGTGGCGGCGCATGAAGTGCATTTCGGCCTCGATCGTCTGCTCGCCTTCTGCCAGGTCGCCCGGGGACTGCTCGATCGCTACAATATCGGCCGTGTCATCGCCCGGCCCTTCGTCGGCCATTCCGGCTCTACCTTCCAGCGCACCGGAAACCGGCGCGACTTCTCGGTGCTGCCGCCGGAGCCGACGCTGCTTGACCGGCTGATCGAACACGGCCGGCACGTGCACGCTGTGGGAAAGATCGGCGACATCTTCGCGCATCAAGGGATTTCGCGCCTCATCAAGGCGAACGGCAACGAGGCGCTGATGGATGCGACGCTCTCCACCATCGACGAGGCCGGGGACGGCGATCTGGTTTTCACCAATTTCGTCGACTTCGACATGGTTTACGGCCATCGGCGCGATGTGCCGGGTTATGCCGCCGCACTCGAAGCCTTCGATGCACGCCTGGCCGAAGTCCACAAGAGATTGAAGCCGGGCGATCTCGTCGTGCTCACTGCCGATCACGGCTGCGACCCGACCTGGCGCGGAACGGACCATACGCGCGAGCGCGTGCCTGTCATCGCCTATGGTCCCGGCATTCGGTCGCGTTCAATCGGCGTGCGCCGCAGCTATGCCGATATTGGCGAGAGCATTGCGCGCCATCTCGGCATTCCGGCCGGACCGCATGGAAGGAGTTTTCTGTGACGTCGCATTTGAAGAAGGTCGAATTGCACTGCCATCTGGAGGGTGCGGCTCCTCCAGAACTGACTGCGGCGCAGGCGCGCAAATACGGCGTCGACATCAGCGGCGAGCTTCGCGGCGGAGCCTATGTCTGGCATGACTTCGCAAGTTTCCTCGAATGTTACGACAAGGTTTCCGAGGTCTACAGGACCGAAGAGGACTATGCGCTTCTGACCGAGACCTATCTCGACGAACTGGCGGGCATCAATACGATCTATAGCGAACTCATCGTTTCGCCCGATCATGGCAAACGCATCGGCCTCGGCGCCGATGCCTATATATCAGGGATCTGCGAGGGCATCCGGCGGGCCAGGGAAAAGAGCGGCATCGAGGCCCGGCTGATTGTCACCGGCGAGCGGCATTTCGGTCCGGAGAGCGTGATCGGTGCGGCCGAATACGCAGCAAAGGCCGGCAATCCTTTGATAACCGGCTTCAACCTTGCCGGTGAGGAGCGCATGGGCCGCGTCGCCGACTATATCAGGGCCTTCGATATCGCCCGCGATGCCGGACTGGGGCTGACCATCCATGCCGGCGAGGTCTGCGGCGCCTTCAGCGTCGCCGACGCGCTCGATGCCGTGCGCCCCTCGCGCATCGGCCATGGCGTGCGCGCCATCGAAGATGTCGATCTGGTGAAGCGGCTAGCCGATCTCGGCACCGTGCTCGAGATCTGCCCGGGCTCCAATATCGCGCTCGGGGTCTTTCCCGATTTCGGCTCCCATCCGCTGCGCCGGCTGAAGGAAGCCGGCGTGCGGGTGACGATCAGCTCGGACGATCCGCCTTTCTTTCATACATCGCTTGCGCGGGAATACGAACTTGCCGCCGAGGCTTTCGGCTTCAGCGACGCCGAGATCGATGCCATGACGCGAACGGCGATCGAAGCGGCCTTCGTCGACGAAGTGACACGCGAGGCGCTGCTCGCCCGGCTTTGAGGCCAAATGTGGAGCGAGGCTGGGGAAGATCGGTGCAAATTGGCCGCCACTCTTGCGGTCGGGCCGATTTCCGTGAAAGAAACATTCGATAGAAAGAATGAAAGGCTTCCCCATGGACGGCGTCACGGTCATCGATCATCCGCTTGTGCAGCACAAGCTCACCATCATGCGGCGCAAGGAGACATCGACGGGAAGTTTCCGGCGATTGCTGCGCGAAATCTCCACACTGCTCTGTTACGAGGTGACCCGCGATCTCGAACTGACGATGGAAACGATCGAGACGCCGCTGCAGACGATGGAATCGCCGATCCTCGAGGGCAAGAAGCTGGTCTTCGCCTCGATCCTGCGCGCCGGCAACGGGCTGCTCGAGGGTATGCTGGATCTCGTGCCCTCCGCCCGCGTCTCGCATATCGGCGTCTACCGCGACCACGAGACACTGCAGCCGGTCGAATATTACTTCAAGGCGCCGGAAGATGTGGCCGAGCGCCTGATCATCGTCGTCGACCCGATGCTGGCAACCGGCAATTCCTCGATCGCCGCAATCGACAAGCTCAAGGAACGCGGCGCCCACAATATCCGCTTCCTCTGCCTGCTCGCCGCCCCGGAAGGCATCCAGAACTTCCGCGCCGCCCATCCCGACGTTCCCGTTTTCACCGCGTCGATCGACAGCCATCTCAACGAGAAGGGCTATATCATGCCCGGCCTCGGCGATGCCGGCGACCGCATGTACGGCACCAAGTAAACTTCAGCCTTCTTTTACCAAATCGAAAGAGTTTGCGGCCCGGCGGCTTAATCCGGGCCGTTTTTATTGTCGGTATTAGCAACTTGTCAGCACTTGGAGCGTAGCAAGCTTGAAGAATGAGGCCCCGCATGAAGCGGGGTTTATACAGGAAGGATTTCTGTTTCATGCTCGTGCGTACCGTCATATTCGCCAGTATCGCCGCGGTGCTGGCCACACAGGCGCCTTCCTTCTTCGGAAGCACCAGCCAGCAGCCTGCCGACGCTCTTTCCGCCAATTACATCTCAACCGAAGGCGACAAACCCGCAGCACCCGCGCCGGTTTCCGCCGGCAATGCGATCCGCCTGCAAGCGGATGCCCAGGGCCATTATACCGGCAGCTTCAAGATCAACGGCAAGCCGGTGCAGGGCCTGATCGATACCGGCGCGACCTATGTCGCGCTCAACGAGACGCTTGCCCGCCGGCTCGGCTACACGGCCAACCAGCTCGATTTCCGCTACGGCGTCAACACGGCCAACGGCCAGACGAAGGCGGCGCATGTGATGCTCGACCGGGTCGAAATCGGCGGTATTCGCGTGCGGGACGTCGAAGCCTTCGTCCTCAAGGACGATGCACTGACAACGACGCTGGTCGGCATGAGCTTCCTGCAGAAGCTCGCCTCCTATTCCGTCGCCGACGGTTCGCTCAGCCTCAAGCAATAACCGCGTCAGATCCGGGTCGAAATCACCGGCGTCAGCTCCGGACTGTCTTCGGTGATGCGGTAGTGCGCGGCAAGGGCGGCCGCGGCCCTTGCCGCCGCTGCGTCGTCGGCGGCATGAACCAGCGCGATCGGCTCGCCCGCGCTGACGCGGGTGCCAAGCGGCAGCAATTCTGAGAAGCCGACGCGATGATCGATCCGGTCGGCCGGATGGCGTCTGCCGCCGCCGAGATCGATGACGCTGACGCCGATGCCGCGCGCGTCGCATGCGGCAAGCCAGCCGGATCGGGCGGCTAGGACAGGCTTTTCCACAGGCGCCCTGACGAGGTACTTGTCGGGGTTTTCCATGAGATCGGCCGGACCACCAAGCATGGATACCATGCGCGCGAAAACCTCCGCAGCCTTTCCCGATGACAGCACCCGACGCGCCATCCCCTCGCCTTCGTCGGAGGACGCGGCAATCCCTGATTTCACCAGCATCTCGGCGGCGAAGGCGAGAACGACGGCCTCAAGCCGCGTGTCCGCCTTCCCACCCGCCAGGAAAGCCAGACAATTGCGCATTTCAACGGCATTGCCGGCGGCATCGGCGAGCGGCTGGCTCATGTCGGTGATCAGCGCCGAGGTCCTGACGCCTGCGCCATTGGCAACCTCGACCAGCGACCGCGCCAGGGTCTCCGCCTGGGCAGGGTCGGCCATGAAGGCGCCGTTGCCGACCTTGACGTCGAGCACCAGCGTTTGAAGCCCGGCCGCAAGTTTCTTCGACAGGATGGAAGCGGTGATAAGCGGAATGGAATCGACGGTGGCGGTCACGTCGCGAACGGCATAGAGCCTGCCGTCGGCCGGCGCCAGGGCGCCGGTCTGACCGATAATGGCGCATCCCACCTGCTTCACGACCTTGTGAAACTGGTCCGCATCCGGGGTGATCCTATAGCCGGGAATGGATTCGAGCTTATCGAGCGTACCGCCGGTATGGCCGAGGCCGCGGCCTGATATCATCGGGACTGCGAGGCCGCAGGCGGCGGCGAGCGGCGCCAGCATCAGCGAGACATTGTCGCCGACGCCTCCGGTCGAATGTTTGTCGGCGATCGGGCGGTCGATATCCGCCCATTGCAGCCGATCGCCGGAATCGGCCATCGCCAGCGTCAAGGCCACGATTTCCTCACGTGACATGCCCTTGAACCAGACGGCCATGGCAAAGGCGCCGATCTGGCCCTCGGACAATCGACCGGCGGCAAGCGCATCGATGAAAGACCGGATATCGGCAGCGTCGAGTTCGCCGCCGTCGCGCTTGCGCCGGATGATCTCCTGCGGGATCATCTCAATAGCCCGACGCCGCCGCCGATGCCGGCTGCGCTCCGCTGAGAACCGCCAGTATATCGTCGAGCAGGCCGGAAGCGCCGAAACGGAAGGTCGAGGGCATCGCCCAATCCGGCGCCATGATGGTTTCGGCAAGGCTGAGATAGAGCGCCGCATCGGCCACCGAGCCGATGCCGCCGGCCGGTTTGAAACCGACCTTGCGTCCGCTTTCACGAATGGCCCGGATCATGATGTCGGCGGCTTCGAGCGTCGCGTTGACAGCGACCTTGCCTGTCGAGGTCTTGATGAAATCGGCGCCGGCTTCGATGGCGAGTTCGGAGGCGCGGCGGATCATTGCCGCCTCCTTCAATTCGCCGGTCTCGATGATGACCTTCAGCAGAACCGGCCCAGTGCATTCTGCGCGGATGGCCTTGACCATGTCGGTCACCGCCTTCTCATCGCCAGCTATGAACTTGCGATAGGGGATGACCAGATCGATCTCATCGGCGCCGTCGGCAATCGCCTCGCGCGTTTCGGCGGCGACATCGGCCACTTCCATCTCGCCCGCCGGGAAATTGACCACGGTCGCGATGCGCACGGCATGGCCGGTGCCGAGAATATTGCGGGCCTGGGCGACGAAGCGCGGCCAGATGCAGATCGCGGCGCTGTTGCCATAGGGCGTCTGCGCGCGGGCGCAGAGCGCGTCGATCTGCGCCTCGGTGCAATCGTCCTTCAGATTGGTGAGATCGAGAAGGGAAAGGGCGACAGCCGCCGTTTCCCGGATGGAATGGCTATTCATTTTCACTTCCTCTGGAGCATGAGGCCGAAAAGTGTGAGCGGTTTTCGGACGACATCGTGCTCTCACTATTTAATGTGGAACAGGATTCAGATTTTAGGCCGACCCGGCCTAAAATCATCCTGTTCTGGCCGCAATCATCTCTTTCAATATGGCGGCGAGACGGGCGCCGCCGATGGGCGCCATGTCCTTGGTTTCTTCGTGGCTGAGTTCATTGCCGGTCATTCCTGCTCCATAGTTGGTGATAACGGAGGCGGCCGCAACCCTAAGGCCCAGCATTCTTGCGATGATCACCTCGGGTACCGTCGACATGCCGACCGCGTCGGCGCCAAGAATGCGCGCCATGCGGATTTCGGCCGGCGTTTCGAAGCTTGGACCGGAGAACCACATATAGACGCCCTGCGCCAGCTCGATCTTGAGCTTTGCCGCAGCCCTCTGCATCGCGGCGGCAAGACCGGCATCATAGGCATTGGTCATGCCGACGAAACGGTGATCGCTTTCCTCGCCGATCAGCGGGTTCATGCCGGAATAGTTGATATGATCGGTGATCTGCATCACCGAACCGGGCGGCATGTCCTCGCGCAGCGATCCGGCCGAATTGGTCAGGATCAGCGCCTCGACGCCGAGCGCCTTCAGCACCTCGATCGGCAGGCGCATGGCGTTGGCATCGCCCTTCTCGTAATAGTGGACGCGGCCGGAGAGCATGACGACAGGCTCGCCGCCGAGCCGGCCGGCGACGACTTCGCCGGCATGGCCGGAGACGGCGCTGACGGGAAAGCCCGGCAGATCGCGATAGGGAATGCGCACGGCGCCGTCCAGCTGACCAACGAGAGAGCCGAGGCCGGAGCCGAGCACGATGCCGTGGCGCGGGTTAATGGTGCCGAGCAATGCGGCGAGCAGATCGACCGTCGCCCTCATCCGAGTTCGGTCTCGAAGCTGAAGGGAAGAAGCTCGTCCATCGTCATGGTTTTCTGCACGCCCATCTCATCGCAGAGATAGATCTTCGTGTCCTTGGAGGCGAATTCGGAGATCTTCTGGCGGCAACCGCCGCAGGGCGGGCAGAGCGGCAGCTTTTCGGCAATGACCGCCATTTCGACGATCTTTTTGGCGCCGCCCATGATCATGGCACTGATCGCCGTCGGCTCGGCGCACCACCCTTGCGGAAAGGACAGGTTTTCAATGTTGGCGCCGGTATAGACCTTGCCGTCCTCGGCGCGAATCGCTGCACCGACCGGAAATTTCGAATAGGGCGCATGGGCAAAAGCCATGGCGCCGCGAGCGGCTTCGAACAGGTCGTGAGACATATCAACGCTCCTTCGTATAGGGCACACCGCCGGCCTTCGGCGGGGTCGCAACGCCGATGAAGCCGGCAAGCAGGATGCAGGTGAGGATGTAGGGCAGCGCCTGGAAGACCTGCACCGGCACCTCGCCGATCAACGGCACCTGCTTGCCCTGCATAAAATTGGCCAGCGCATCGAGGAAGCCGAAGAGCAGGCAGGCAAACATCACAGGCACCGGCTTCCACTTGGCGAAGACGAGAGCGGCGAGCGCGATATAGCCCTTGCCGGCCGACATGTCCTTGATGAAGGCGGCGGACTGGGCGATCGCCAGATAAGTGCCGGCAAAGCCGCAGAGGATGCCGGCGCACATGACGGCGCGGTAGCGCAGCCAGGCGACCGAGATGCCCGCCGTATCGACCGCACCCGGGTTTTCGCCGACGGCGCGCATGCGCAGGCCGAAGCGCGTGCGGTAAAGCACCCACCAGGAAAACGGCACGGCAAGAAAGGCAAGGTAAGTCAGGATATTGTTGCCCGAGATGACATTGGCATAGAGCGGGCCGAGGATCGGCACACTATGGATGGCATCTGCGCCCGGCAGGATGATCGGCGCGAAGCGCGCTTCCGGCGACAGCTGCGGCGTGCGCCCGCCCTGGCCGAACCAGGCCTGGCCGAGCACGATGGTGATGCCGGCGATGAAGAAGTTGATCGCCACACCCGAGACGATCTGGTTGCCACGGTTGGTGATCGAAGCAAAACCATGCACCAGGCTGAGCGCCACCGAGCAGAGGATGCCCGCACCAAGCCCGAGCCAGGCCGAACCGGTGAGATAGGCAATACAGGCGGCAGCAAAGGCCGAGCCCAGCATTTTACCCTCAAGGCCGATATCGAAGATGCCGGCGCGTTCCGAAAACAGGCCGGCGAGAGCGGTGAAAATAAGCGGGATCGACAGGCGAATGGTCGAGCTCAGAACGCTGATGAAGATGTCATAATAGTCCATCGTCCGCTCCTCAGGCTCGCTTGAACTGTCGATAGAGGTGCACCATCGCCGGCCGGAACATATATTCCAGCGCGCCGGCGAACAGGATCACCAGACCCTGGATGACCAAGATCATCTCGCGGGTGATGTTCGGCATTTCGAAAGAGATCCAGTCGCCGCCCTGATAAAGGATGCCGAAGAGGATCGCGGCGAAGATGATGCCGAGCGGATGATTGCGGCCCATTAGCGATACCGCGATACCGACAAAGCCGGCGCCGCCGACGAACTCCACCTGCAGGCGGGCGGAAGAGCCCATGACCGGATTGAGCGCCATCATGCCGGCGAGTGCGCCGGAGATGAGCATGGCGATAATGACGATACGTGCGTAGGGAATGCCGGCATACTCGGCAGCCGTCGAGCTCACACCCAGCGTGCGCATCTCGAAGCCGAGCTTGGTACGCCAGATCAGAATCCAGACAAACCAGGCGGCAAGAAGGGCGATGACGAAGGAGACGTTGAACGGCGCAGCACCTAATTTGCTGCCGAAGATGCTCATGACCCAGCCAAGCTTGGGAAGCTGCCCGCCTTCGAGGAACGTGCGGGTTTCGGGCGCCATCTTGCCGGGCACGATCAGCACATGCACCAGCAGGTACACCATCAGGGCGGCGGCGATATAATTGAACATGATCGTCGTGATGACGATATGGCTGCCGCGCTTGGCCTGCAGGAACGCTGGGATGAAGGCCCAGGCAGCACCAAAGAGCCCGGCGCCGATGACGGCGATCGGCATCGTCACATACCACGGCACGTAACGATCGAGCGCCAGCGCCACCAGCGCGCAGCCCAGTCCACCGACATAGGCCTGGCCTTCCGAGCCGATGTTGAAGAGACCGGCATGGATGGCGACAGCCACGGACAGACCGGTGAAGATGAAGCTCGTCGCATAGTAGAGCGTGAAGCCGATGCCTTCGCCGCTACCGAACGCGCCTTCGATCAGCAGCGACAATGCACCGAGCGGGCTCTCGCCGATCAGCCAGACGACGAAGCCGGAGATCAGGAAGGCGACGATGAGGTTCAGAAGCGGGATCAGGCCGTAATTGATCCAGTTTGGCAGCGGAACGGAAGCAGTGCTCATAAAGGCCTCACGCGGCAATGCCGGCCATCATCAGGCCGAGGGTCTGTTCACCGGCATCGGGCGTCTTCTCGCCGACCACATGGCCGGCAAACATGACAAGGATACGGTCTGAAAGGGAGCGGATTTCATCGAGTTCGACGGAGACGAGCAAGATCGCCTTGCCCGCATCGCGCATTTCGATGATCCGGCGGTGAATGAATTCGATGGCGCCGATATCGACGCCGCGGGTCGGCTGGCCGATGATCAGCATCTTCGGGTCGCGCTCGATTTCGCGGGCAACGACGATCTTCTGCTGGTTGCCGCCGGAGAAATTCGCCGTCTTCAGCCGCGGGTTCGGCGGGCGGATGTCGTATTTTTCGATCTTCTCCATCGCATCCCTGCGGATCGCCTCGAGATCGAGCAGCGGACCTTTGCTGTAGCCCGGTCGCCGGTGATAGCCGAGCACGGAATTTTCGTATTCCTCGAATTTCAAAACCAGGCCCATGTGGTGGCGGTCCTCGGGAATATGGGCGAGGCCGAGTTCGCGCAGGCGAGCGGGATCGGCCTTGTCGATCGTCCGGCCGTCGAGAAGGATTTCGCCGGAGGCCGGCTTGCGGATGCCGGCAATCGCCTCCAGCAATTCGGACTGACCGTTGCCGGCAACCCCGGCAATGCCGACGATCTCGCCGGCACGCACATCGAAGGAGACATTGTCCACCATGGTAACGCCGCGATTGTCCTTGACCGTGAGGTTGCGGACGGAGAGCACAGCCGCTCCAGGGTTCGCCTCGCCCTTCTGCACGCGCAGCAGCACGCGGCGGCCAACCATCAGCTCGGCAAGCTCCTCCACCGTCGTTTCCGCCGTCTTGCGGGTCGCGACCATTTCGCCGCGGCGCATGACGGAGACGGTATCGGTGATCGCCATGATCTCGCGCAGCTTGTGGGTGATGAGGATGATCGTCTTGCCCTGATCGCGCAGCACCTTCAGGATGCGGAAGAGGTGATCGGCTTCGGCCGGCGTCAACACGCCCGTCGGCTCGTCGAGGATCAGGATCTCGGCGCCGCGATACATCGCCTTCAGGATTTCGACGCGCTGCTGCAGGCCGACCGGCAGCTCTTCGATCAGCGCGTCCGGATCGACCTCGAGGCCGTATTCCGTTTCCAGCCGCTTGAGTTCGGCGCGGGCCGATGCGACGCCTCTCGCCAGCAGCATGCCGCCTTCGGCGCCGAGCATGATATTCTCCAGCACCGTGAAATTATCGACCAGCATGAAATGCTGGTGCACCATGCCGATGCCGGTGGCGATCGCCGCCTGGCTGTCGCGGATGCTGACGGGATTGCCGTTGACGCGGATCTCGCCGCTGTCGGCATGGTAAAAACCGTAGATGATCGACATCAGCGTCGATTTGCCGGCGCCGTTTTCACCGATGATGCCGTGGATCGTCCCCTTGGCAACGGTGAGGTTGATGTCCTTGTTGGCATGGACGGCACCGAATTTCTTGTCGATGCCGACAAGCTCGATAGCGGGCTTATCTGTCACTGCAGGCTCCAAATAAGAAAAGGGCGTATGGCGAAAATCCCCTCCGCCATACGCCCGATCTCAATCGTCGATTACATCCGGGCGCGGATCATTTCGGGCAAGCGTTGTCCGAGGTATAGTCGTGAACCTTGATCGTGCCTGCGATGATATCGGCCTTGGCCTTGTCGACAGCCGCCTGCATTTCCGGCGTGATCAGCGACTTGTTGTTGTCGTCGATCGCGGCGCCAACACCATCTTCCTTGACGCCGAGCGCCTGGACACCGCCGGTGAACTTGTCGTTCTTGGTGTCGGTATAGGCATTGTAGACGGCGAGGTCGACGCGCTTGACCATCGAGGTCAGGACGGAGCCCGGATGCAGATGGTTCTGGTTGGAATCGACGCCGATCGACAGCTTCTTGTTGTCGGCAGCCGTCTGCAGAACGCCGAGACCGGTGGCACCGGCTGCCGCGTAGATAACATCGGCGCCCTGATCGATCTGGTTCTTGGTGAGTTCGCCGCCGCGAACCGGGTCATTCCAGGCTGCGCCCGTGGTGCCGGTCATGTTCTGGAAAACTTCGACATCGGCCTTGGCGGCACGTGCGCCCTGCTCATAGCCGCATTCGAACTTGCGGATCAGCGGAATGTCCATGCCGCCGACGAAGCCGACCTTGCCGGTCTTCGACGCCATGCCGGCGAGAACGCCGACGAGATAGGAGCCTTCTTCTTCCTTGTAGACCACCGAGCGGACGTTCGGCTTGTCGACGACGGAGTCGACGATGATGAACTTGGTGTCGGGGAATTCGGCTGCGACCTTCTCGATGGCCGAAGTCCAGGCGAAGGAAACGGCAACCACCGGATTGAATCCGCGGCTTGCGAAGTTGCGGATGGCCTGCTCGCCCTGGGTGTCGCCGGTCGGCTCGAAGTCGCGATAGGCAATGCCGGTCTCGGCCTTGAACTTCTCGGCACCGTTGTAGGCCGCCTCATTGAAGGACTTATCGAACTTCCCGCCGGTGCCGTAAACCAGCGCCGGCTTGACATCGGCGGCAAGCGCCGTCGTCGACATGGCAGCCACGGCAAGGAGAGTGAGAAGGGATTTTTTCATTGTGCAGCCCTGTTGTTGCTATTCGTTAGGGGTCCTCCCGCAAGTCCTTTCCGGACATGTCTGCGGAACCACCGACCTCCCCCCGGAGGCCTGGCTGCGCGCATCCTTGCATGGCTCACGGAAAAATTCACCAGAAATTTTTCGGCTGGTAAAGATTTGCAGGGATTGCCGAAAATCCGTTCCCGGGGGCTGATTTTTAGACATCTCCGCCGCCTGGATGCCAAATTTCCAGCCAATCCAACGGCCACGCCGGGGCTACGGAAACATCGGCGCCGGATCGGAGTGCCCGCCGATCCGCGGAGGAAAACGGCTTGCCTATGCAGTGAAGCGACCAGCCACCGGCGGCTTCTTATAGCCGATCATCCAGAGAAGCAGCGCAATCACCAGGAAAACGGCAAAGGCAGGCTGCAGCATCAGCCACTGGAAGATGAAAGTATAGAAACGCGGATGGATATAATAGGAAAGGGAGGATTGCAGCGATGTGAGGGTTGCCGGGCTGACATCCTGCCAGGCATCGGAGATCGGCGTCACCACCACCGAGGACGCCGCAACCGACTGGATCGAATCGATGGTCCCGGCAATAACGGCCGCCGCAAGCGCGACAAGGCTGGCCAGACGCAACAGGAAACGCATCAATTCCTCCGACGCTCGTTATGCCGGACAATCCCGGCCGGCCGCGCCATTCTCCACCTTGAGAATTACATAGTCGTCGATGGGGTGAAGCACAATGGACGGGCGGAGGCGAGTTTTATCGGAAGAAGTCAAAAAACTGTTAGATTTCGGTTGATCGACAAAAATTCATCGGTATATATCGCGCCGTTCCGACGATTTGCTCCTATCCAGGCGCGAACGCCCAAGAAGGACAGGTGGCCGAGTGGTTTAAGGCGCACGCCTGGAACGCGTGTGTACGTGAAAGCGTACCGTGGGTTCGAATCCCACCCTGTCCGCCATACTCCTCGTTTTCGATATCGATTTCAAACCGTGCCGAGAGCGGGACGCGGAAGCGTCTTTCGTCGGTCTACCGCGATCAGCAACGTCCCGATCGCCCCCCGCATCTCAAAGGCGCTGCAGCAGGGCACGTCCGATCGGCTTCGGAGTCTCGCTGCGCAACACCAGAGATGTCGTCACCGATCCAAAACGGGCGATCGTATCGACGATCGTTTCGAGTTCTCCCGGCGACGGGACCAGCACCTTCAGGAGAAAGCAATCCTCTCCGGTCAGGCGCAGGACTTCCATGACTTGCGGCATTTCGGCAAACTGCTTCAGACAGGCTTTGATATGTTCGTGCGTCGTGCGCAGGCGAAGCACGGCCGTCATTCCAATTCCCAAAGCGGTGGGGTCGATCCGGGCGGAGTAACCGACAATGATACCACGGTCTTCCAGCCGCTTGACCCGCTCGGATGCCGCCGGCTGAGAAAGCCCGACCCGTCGACCGAGTTCGGAAATCGCAATGCGGCCATTTTCCTGCAACGCCTCGATGATCGAGACATCGGTTGGATCAAGCAGCACCCGATTGTTTTCCTGAAAAGCCATGGGAACACCTTGAAATCATCGGAGAAGGACGCCGTTTTCCGATGATCATTCATTCCGGCGCAAATGAAAATGGATCATTTTCATCCGCAGGAATGATCAGAGGAAAACATATGAAGGATATCATCATATTGCCGGGGATCGGTGATTCAGGCGATGCTCATTGGCAAACCCGCTGGGAAATCTCGAACCCGGCAATGCGACGTTTTCAACCAGCCGACTGGGACAAGCCCGACTTGGCGGACTGGATTTCGGCCCTCGATCGCGCTGTGGGCGCATCGGCAACCCCGCCGCTGCTCGTTGCCCACAGCCTTGCCTGTCTGCTGGTTGCTCATTGGCAGCAACTCTCATCGCTTGACGTTGCCGGGGCTTTTCTTGTGGCGGTCCCGGATCCGAAGTCCGCTTCATTCCCGGCCGAAGCGGCCGGATTCGGCAATCCACCATCGAAAAAGATGCGCTTCCCCACTCTGATTATCGCAAGCGCCGACGATCCTTTCGGCTCGCTCGACTATGTCCGGACGCGAGCCAACCTCTGGGGTAGCGGTCTTGTTGAGATCGGCCCTTTCGGCCATATCAACGGGCAGAGCGGCCTTGAGAACTGGGGTCAGGGGAAGGCCTTGCTGACGGCCTTCTCCGCCGGATTGGCAAGGTCGCACCGGGCATGAACTGGCTCGCAAACGCGGGGTTCGGCTTTCGAAGACGTCGTTCCGATGGTGGTGCCCGATGCCGGAAGCCTCGTGCTGCCGGACGCCGCTACGGCGTCCGGAGCGCGGCCTCTCGGCTTGGCAGCATGAGCGAGGCCGAGCTATGGCGGAAGCATCCATGTGCGCGGATACTGTCGAAAGAACGGCGGTTATGTTCATGGATATACCAGAAGACGTTGGTTATCGCCCGCGGCGCTGTAGGTCCTATTCGAAAATTTCCGAGACGCTCGTGGCTGCGACCGCATTCCCCTGACGTCCTCCCATAGGATGCCGCGGAGCCGCGGAACTCAGCAGTTTGCGAGCCAGGACGATCGAAACGTAGCATAGGCCGAATATCGACGCCCATTGGCAAATCACCAGTATTGCCAAAGCGATGAGGTTCAGTTTTCCGTCCGAAAAGATGCTATCGGCTTCGTATGACATCGATGTTGCTGCCGTCATCAATATCATAGCACAGATGAAGGGCAGAAAAAGTCCGGCAAACAGCCGTAAAAACGTGGGAAGCAAACCGCGTTTCCCCCGGTTGAAAGCAGCTGAAAGACCGCTTTTGGAGCCCGCAATTCCGGCGATAGGCCAGGTTCCGACAAGGGCAAGCAGCAGCGGCAGGATAATTGCGATCACCGCAAGACATAAGAGTAGAAATACATTCCTTGATAGAGACGCGGCCCCGCATGCGACAGGGCCACCAATCCTGATTCCAAACACGACGAGCACGATAAGCAAGTTCTTCCAGATGTAGCCACCAAAGCCACGCATGCCGCCGGTCAGGTTTGAAACTTTCCCGTCTCCATTCAATATTGCTTTCTGAATGAAGAATGCAAAAGACAAGGAAACGAAATATTGCGCTGAATTACTTTTGTTTCCGCCGCTGTAATCATCAAAAGCGACCAGTGCGCAATTGACTGCAACAACAACACACACAAAAGATAGATTACGTCTTATAAAGGAAATCGCTTCACCTAGCATTGCATCCCTGCCATTCTTCGCCTTCGGATGGAAGATATCGTCATTAAACATGGCGCTGTCAAACGTCGATCTTTCTGTTCAGCAAGTGCCTGTATCGCGACGCCGCGGAAGCCAGCAATCGGTAGTATCGAGGTGTGGCGACGGTATCCGATTAACGTCCTGACAACGTAGCCAAGATTCCTGATTTTTTACCATGCGGCTTCACCGCGTCTTTGCACGTTTGGGTTTATCTTCGGCCAAATTAAAAAACGGAGATAAAACAGGTGGAAGAACTTTCGGTCAAATCGAAGATCATCAAATCCGTCTATTTCAGCCAGAAAGACGGGCGGCTGAGGATTTGCTTCAAGAATGGCGAGGAGCGGCTGTTCGAAGGCGTTCCGTCCTCCGAAGCCCACGCCATGGCGGTGGCGCCGTCTCCCGGCCATTATTACCTCGACCGGATCAGAACCCGGTTTCGGCGATTGGCTGCCTGACAAGCAGAGGAATGCCGCCGGCCCACGTCCGGGATTACGCAGGATCGGGACACGTCCGGTGGATATTAACAGCCCTTTAACCGTGCTAACCATCTTGGTTGGATCGCTTCGGCCGGAAGGCGGCAACGTGTCGGCGCTGCCGGCTTCTTCAAGCTCGGCTAGCCGGGAGGCTCGGTGGCGGACCCCAGCCAGGAAGCCGGGCCTCCCCGTCAGGCAATTTTTGCTGATCGTGATCGTATGCCCGGGCCGTTGCGGTCGCCGTTACCCCTGAACTAGCGATTTGGGGCTAATCCTGTGAAAAACTCCAATTATCGTATCCGGACTCGACAATGCTTTATTAGAATGATTGCATAAATCTATCGGATAGGACCAAGGGGGTGACGATGTTCGAGACTCTGCTTGAGATGCAGGAGCGTGGCGTACGGGACCGTGCGCGTGGCCGCAGCCTGGCCGACAATCCGATGTCGAAGCCGGATATCCTGCCGATCACCGATTTCCAGGAATGGTACTCGATGTTCGACGCCTGGCGCTTCGGCTGGTCGATCGAGGATGCGATGGCCGGGCATAGCAATGCGCCGCGGGATGGCGGCGCCGTGTCGCTTGCCTACACCAGAACGGTCTGATCGATCCGGTCCTCGGCGCCGAAGAATTTCAGGTAGCGCTCGACCTCTGCCGGGTCGCCTGTCGCCTTCTGCGGATTGTCGGAGAGTTTTACCGCCGGATGGCCGTCGGCGTCGCTGACCTTGCAGACGACCGAGATCGGATTGAGGCCTGAGATCTCGGTCGGCGCGCAGCCGGAAAAATCGTTCGTCAGGTTGGTGCCCCAGCCGAAGCTCATGCGCACGCGGCCTTCGAAATGCCGGTAGGTGTCGATGATGGCGTCGACATCGAGACCGTCGGAGAAAATCAGCAGCTTCTGACGCGGATCGCGGCCCATCTTCTTCCACCAGTCGATGATCTTTTCACCGCCCTCGATCGGCGGGGCGCTGTCGGGGCGGAAGCCCGTCCAGTCGGCGACCCATTCCGGCGCGTCGCGCAGGAAAGCGGCAGTGCCGAAAGCATCCGGCAGGACGATCAGAAGGTTGCCGCCATAGAGCTTGTTCCAGTCGCGCAGGATCTTGTAGGGCGCATTGCGCAACTGCTCGTCGGTTTGCGCGAGGGCAGCAGCCACCATCGGCAGTTCGTGCGCATTGGTGCCGACGGCCTCGAGATCGGAATCCATCGCCAGCAAGACATTGCTGGTGCCGGTAAAGGCCGGGCCGATGCCTTCCTTCAGCGCCTCGACACACCAGCGCTGCCAGAGGAAACTGTGACGGCGGCGGGTGCCGAAATCGGAGATGCGCAGGCCCGGCAATTCCTTCAGCCGCTCGACCTTCGACCACATCTTCGCCTTGGCGCGGGCATAGAGCACATCGAGGGTGAAGGGACCGAGCGCCCTCATCGCCGAGCGCGACCGCAGCTCGTTGACGATGGCGAGTGCGGGGATCTCCCACATGGTGGTTTCTTTCCAGGACCCGTGGAAATCCAGGACATATTGCCCGTCTTTCTTCGACAGCTCATATTCGGGGAGCTGGAAGTTGGAAAGCCAGGCAAGGAATTCCGGCTCGAAGATCTGCGCGCGGCCGTAGAAACTGTTACCCGCCAGCCAGATCATCTCCTTCTTGGAGAGTTTCAGCGTCCGGGCGTGATCGAGCTGTTCGCGCAATTCGCCTTCGTCGATCTCATCGGCGAGCCGCACACGCTTGGTGCGGTTGATGAGCGTGAAGGATGCGTTCACGTCCGGGTAAAGCTTCCAGATCATCTGCAGCATCAGGAGCTTATAGAAGTCGGTGTCGATCAGGCTGCGGATGATCGGATCGAGTTTCCAGGCGTGATTGTAGACGCGTCTTGCAATATCGGTCCTGGCCATAAAATTCCTGCCCCTGTCCACTCCGGTCAGGTGCTGCCAAACTCCCGGGTGTTGCCAAGTTCCGGGCCGGCGCACGAACCGGCTCGTGCGCCTTGTTATCGAAAAATCGACAGACAAAGTCCAGACAAAACAACAAGCATCCCGCCGCGCATGGCGGCGGGACGCAAAGCGTCGTCCACCGAATATTTATTGTGCCGGCGCCGCAGGTTGGGCCGGTGCTGCAGGCGCAACACCGGGGGCGGCCGGTGCCGTGTTCTGCGTCTCGGTCGGAACCGCAGTGCCGTTTTGCAGGGTTGGTGCAGGTGCCGTGGCAGGCTGCTGCGACTGCAACTGCTGGCCGGGCTGCTGCGGCGCCACCTCGTTTGCTTCGCGCTTGCCCCAAATCTCGACGGGGATCCAGACGACGAAAGCGAGCACCAGTGCGGCGAGCAGCACCAGCAGGATGCGATAGCCGGCGCGCCCCTGCCTTGCCTTCACCGGCGGGATCTGCTCTTCCCTATGAAGCTTGCCGTCGGACTTTTCCCAGCGTGTTTCCGTCTGATGCGCCATCATCGTCTCCTTCCGCTGTCTTGACAGGCCGATCCGGCCCACAGAACTTCCGCAGAGAAAACGGTCGGCTGTGTCGAAGGTTCCCGATGCCCAAAGCTCGTCGCGATCGTTCAGGTTCGCTCTAGCGCTTTAGACCATTGTTTTGTACGCATACCGTTGCGGCAAAAGCGCTTCACGCTTTGCCTGGGAAAACCGCTGCACACGTTTGCGCGACATGCTCTAATAGCCGACGCCGCGGTCGACCAGGAATTGCAGCGGCTCGCCGTGCTCGAAACGGGCGATCTGAGTCTCGACGTGACGGAACAGCGCGTTTTCTTCCGAAACCGCCGCGTCGTGCGGCGTGATGAAGACATTTTCCAGTTCCCATAACGGGTTGTCTGGGCCAAGTGGCTCCGCCTCGAAGACATCGAGGGAAGCGCCGCCAAGGGTGCCGTCGCGGATGGCGGAAACGATATCGGCTTCGACCTGGCTCTTGCCGCGGCCGGCATTGATGAAGACCGGCCTCCCGAGCGCGCCGTTGCGGCGGAGCTTTTTAAATAGCCCGCTATCATAAAAACCTGTCGTCTCAGGCGTCAGCGGCAGCAGGCCGACAAGGATATCGGTCCGCCCGAGGAACGCGTCCAGCGCGCCGGCATCGAAGGTTTCGACGCCGTCGATCTCCTTGCGGGTGCGCGACCAGCCGATGACGTCAAAACCCATCACCTTCAGCTTAGCGACCGCATCCTGGCCGAGCACGCCGAGGCCCATGACGCCGACCGTCACCTCGGCCGCCTCCGGCGCGATCAGCTTGGCCCATTCACGGCGCCGCTGATGGCTGTCATGCGCATATTGCCCGCGCAGATGCATCAGGCACTGCATGACCACCCATTCGCTCATGCGGGTCGTCAGGCTGCGATCGACAAAACGCACGATCGGGATTTCGGGCAGGCCGTCCATGCCGATGATATGGTCGACGCCTGCGCCGCCCGAGAAGATCACCTTGAGGTTCGGCGCCCGTGCGAAAAGGTTAGCATCCGGTTTCCAGAGCAGCGCATATTCTGCTTCGCTGAGATCACGCCCCCGATCGGCCGGATCGGCGAGATTGATGCTGCCGCGATCGGAAAAGGCCGTCTCCAGCGCGCGGGCAACGCCTTCGGGATTGAACTTGATATCGACGAGAACGGGAGGAGGTGTCGGCATGATGATCTTTACTGCTGAACGGCTGGTGTCGGCACCGCCTCGATGTTGAAGGCGGCCGCCATCAGCGCCTTGGTGTATTCGTCCTTCGGAGCGCGGAAGATTTGCGATGAGGGGCCCTGCTCCACCACCTTGCCGAAACGCATGACGATGACGTCGTTGGCCAGCGCCTTCACCACCTTCAGGTCGTGGCTGATGAACAGATAGGCGAGGTCATGCTTCTTCTGCAGATCGCGCAGGAGATCGACCACCTGGGCCTGAACGCTCATGTCGAGCGCGGAGGTCGGTTCGTCGAGCATGACGAAGCGCGGTTTCAGCACCATGGCGCGGGCAATGGCGACGCGCTGGCGCTGGCCGCCGGAGAATTCGTGCGGATAACGCCAGCGGGTCAGGGGATCGAGACCGACTTCCTCCAGCGCCCAGCAAACGCGCTGGTCGCGCTCTTCCGCTGTCAACGAGCGCTCATGCACCTTCAGCCCTTCGGCGACGATATCGCCGACCGACATGCGTGGGCTGAGCGACCCGTAGGGATCCTGGAAGACTACCTGCAGCTGGTTGCGCAGCGGCCGCATCTCGCTGAACGAATAGCCGGCTATATCCTTGCCGACAAAGGCGATCCGCCCTTGCGAGGAAATCAGCCGGGTGAGCGCCAGGCCGAGCGTGGTCTTGCCGGAACCGGACTCGCCGACGACACCGAGCGTCTGCCCGGCACGCAGCGAAAGATCGATGCCGTCGACCGCCTTCACGTGATCGACGACGCGGCGCATCAGCCCTGCCTTGATCGGGAACCAGACGCGAATGTCGGACCCTTCCATCACCATCGGCTTTGCGGGGTCGGCAAGCGGCGGCTCGCCGCGCGGTTCGGAGGCAAGCAGATGGCGGGTATAGTCGTGCTTCGGATTGGCGAAGACCTCCTCGACCGTTCCGGTTTCGACGATCCTTCCCTTGGTCATGACGCAGACGCGATCGGCGAATTTGCGCACGATGCCGAGATCATGGGTGATGAACAGCATCGACATGCCGTGCGTGGCCTTCAACTGCCGGAGCAATTCGAGGATCTGCGCCTGCACGGTGACGTCAAGCGCCGTGGTCGGCTCGTCGGCGATCAGCAATTCCGGCCGGTTGGCGAGCGCCATGGCGATCATGACGCGCTGGCGCTGGCCGCCTGACAATTCGTGCGGATAGGCCTTCAACCGCTTTTCCGGCTCGCGAATGCCGACCTGGTTCAACAATTCCAGGATGCGCTGACGCGCCGGCTGGCCGGACAGACCCTGGTGCAGTGCCAGGATTTCGGCAATCTGCTTCTCGATCGTATGAAGCGGATTGAGCGAGGTCATCGGCTCCTGGAAGATCATGGTGATGTCGTTGCCGCGCACCTCGCGCAAGGCCCTCTCCGACGCCTTCAAGAGATCCTTGCCCTTGAACAGGATCTCGCCGGAGGGATGGCTGGCCGAAGGATAAGGCAAAAGCCGCAGGATCGAGTTGGCCGAGACCGACTTGCCGGAGCCGGATTCGCCGACTAGCGCCACGACTTCACCCTTGGCGATATCGAAGGAGATGTGATCGACGGCAAGCGAGGTCTGGCCGCCCTGATGAAAGGCAACCGAGAGATCGCGGACGGAAAGGAGCGGTTCTGTCATGTCACTCATTGAAACGTCTTCCTCGGATCGAAGGCATCGCGCACGGCTTCGCCGATGAAGATCAGCAGGGACAGCATGATCGACATGGCGAAGAAGGCCGTCAGCCCGAGCCACGGCGCCTGCAGGTTGCTCTTGCCCTGGGCGATCATCTCGCCGAGCGAAGGGGAGCCAGGCGGCATGCCGAAGCCGAGGAAATCCAGCGAGGTCAGCGTCGTGATCGATCCGGAGAGGATAAAGGGCAGGAAGGTCAGCGTCGCCACCATGGCGTTCGGCAGCATGTGGCGCCACATGATGGTGCGGTTGTTGACACCGAGCGCGCGGGCGGCGCGGACATATTCGAAATTGCGGGCGCGCAGGAATTCGGCGCGCACGATGCCGACGAAGCCGACCCAGGAAAAGAGCAGCATGATGCCGAGCAGCACGAAGAAGCCGGGCGGCAGAATGGCGGCGATGATTAGCAGGATGTAAAGCACCGGCATCGACGACCAGATCTCGATGAAGCGCTGCAGCAGGAGATCCGTCCAGCCGCCGAAATAGCCCTGCACGGCGCCTGCCGTCACGCCGATGATCGCTGAGCAGATGGTCAGCGCCAGGCCGAAGAGCACGGATATGCGGAAACCGTAGATGACGCGCGCGAGCACGTCGCGCGCCTGGTCGTCGGTGCCGAGCCAGTTGAGATTGCCGAGCGTGCAGGCAGGATCGTTCGCCCCTTCAGGATAACCGGAGCACCGCTCCTCCTTGCTCATCAGCCAGAAGGGGGCGGTCGGCGCCGAATGCGGAATGTTCGAGTTGACCGAGCGGTAGGAATAGCGGATCGGCGGCCAGACCATCCAGCCATTGGCATTGATCTCGTCTGCGATCACCGAAGATCGGTAGTCGGTCTCGGCAAGAAAGCCACCGAACTTCTCCTCTGGATAGTCGATCAGAACCGGGAACAGGATCTCGCCCTTGTAGGAGGCGACGATCGGCCGGTCGTTGGCGAGGAATTCGGCAAACAGGCTTAGGATGAACAGCAGCAGGAACAGCCACAGTGCCCAATAACCGCGGCCGTTCGCCCGGAAATTCTGCCAGCGGCGAATGTTGGTCGGTGACAGCAGGCCCTTGCGCGGCGGCTTGACGGGTGTTGCGACAGCAGGATTTGCGGCGGCGTCCATCAGACATCCCTCCGCTCGAAATCGATGCGCGGATCGATCCAGGTGTAGATCAGGTCGGAAATCAGGCTGACGACAAGGCCGAGCAGCGAGAAGATGTAGAGCGTGGCGAAGACGATCGGATAGTCCCGGTTGACCACCGAGAGATAGCCGAGGCGGCCGAGGCCATCCAGCGAGAAGATATTTTCGATGAGCAGCGAGCCGGTGAAGAATGCGGAAATGAAGGCGCCGGGGAAACCGGCGATGATGATCAGCATGGCATTGCGGAACACATGGCCATAAAGCACCTGCCGCTCATTCAGACCCTTGGCGCGGGCGGTGACCACATATTGTTTCTTGATCTCCTCGATGAACGAGTTCTTCGTCAAGAGCGTCGTCGTGGCGAAGGCGGCGAGCGACAGCGAGATCAGCGGCAAAGTGAGGTGCCAGAAATAATCGAGCGGCTTCTGCCACCAGGCGAGCTGGTCGAAATTGTCGGAGACCAGGCCACGCAGCGGGAACCAGTCGTAGAACGAGCCGCCGGCGAAAAGCACGATCAGGAGAATACCGAAGAGGAAGCTCGGCACGGCGTAACCGACGACGATGACGCCCGACGTCCAGACATCGAAGGTCGATCCATCCTTGATCGCCTTGCGGATGCCAAGCGGGATGGAGATGGCATAGGAGAAGATCAGGATCCAGATGCCGAGCGAGATCGACACCGGCAGCTTCTCCTTGATGAGATTGAGCACGGAGGTATTGCGGAAGAAGCTCTCGCCGAAGTCGAAGCGGATGTAATTCCACATCATCTCGCCGAAACGCGTCAGCGGCGGCTTGTCGAAGCCAAACTGCTTTTCGAGCTTGGCGATCAGCTCCGGATCGAGCCCCTGGGCGCCGCGATATTTGGAGCCTTCGTCGCTGCCGCCGCCCCCGAGAAGATCGCCGCCGCCGGACAGGCGTTGATCGGCACTATCGGCCTGACCGGTCAATTGGGCGATCACCTGCTCGACCGGCCCGCCGGGGGCGAACTGAATGACAATGAAGGAAATCGCCATGATGCCGACAATGGTCGGGATCATCAAAAGCAGGCGGCGAATGACATAAGCGCCCATCAGCTTTCAGCCTCCGGAAATTTCATTCTTGTCTGCCCGCCGTCCAGTCCAATGCCGCTCAATCCGCCAGCCTTCCCTTGCCGGCGCTGCCGGCGTGTCGTGATTCGTTCGTGCCATTTGGAGCCCACGGCCCCTGCATTGCAAGCCCGCTCATTTTGCCGAGGCGGACCACCAGGCTTCCGGGAAACCCAGTCCATAGGTCGGGAAGTCGGTGGGGTGCGTAATCGTGTTCCAATAGGCGAGGTTATAGGTATCGCGATAGAACAGCGGGATGACGTAGTGGTTTGCCAGCAATACGCGATCCATTGCCTTGATCGCTGCGACCTGTTCCGCACGATTGGGTGCGAAGATGATCATGCGGATGAGCTCGTCGACCGCCGGATTGGCGATGCCTGCATAATTGTGGGAGCCCTGCTGGTCGACCGAACCCGACCCCCAATAATCTGCTTGCTCGTTGCCCGGGTTCATCGTCTCCGCCCAGACATTCCAGATCATGTCGTAATCGAAGCTGCGCTCGCGGTTGACGGCTTGCGAGGCGTCGACCGTGCGCACCCGCGCATCGATGCCGATTTTCTTGAGATTGTTGGCATAGGGCACCGCCCAGCGCTCCAATACGGGGCTCGACAACAGGATCTCGAAACTCATCGGCTGGCCGGTCTTGCTATTGACCATGCGATTGTTCTTGATCTCCCATCCGGCTTCTTTCAGCAATGCAATCGCCTTGCGGAGGTTGTCGCGGCTTTTCTGCGGATCGCCCCCAACCGGATTGGTGTAGGGCGTCGTGAAGACCTCAGGCGGAACTTTGTCCTTCATGGCCTGCAGTATTTCCAGTTCACGCCCCTGCGGCAGGCCGGAGGAGGCGAGTTCGGTGTTCCAGAAGTAGCTGTCGATGCGCTTGTAGCTGTTGAAGGCAACGGTCCGGTTCAGCTCCTCGAAATCGAGGCCGTAATTCAGCGCCTCACGGACCCGTTCATCCTTGAAGAGGTCACGCCGCATATTGGGCACGAGCGCTTGCAGGATGCCGGTGGAGCGCAGCGGATTTGCAACCTCTTCTTTCTTGACGCGTCCGTCCTTCACCGCCGGAAAATCATAACCCGTCGCCCAGCGGGACGCCGTTGTCTCCTGCCAATAGTCACTATTGCCGGCGCGAAAGGCTTCGAACTCGACATCCCGGTCGCCGAAATAGGTGTAAATGACGTTGCGGAAATTGTTCTGGCCGACATTCACATTGAGATCCTTGCCCCAATAATCGTCGCGCAGTTCATAACGGATCGTCGCGCCGGACGAAAAGGATGCGATCTTATAAGGCCCCGATCCCATCACAGGCTCGAGCGTCGTCTTTGAGATGTCGCGCGGCTTGCCGTCCGGCCCCTGCCCCTCCCACCAATGTTTCGGCACGATCACCAACTGGCCGAGAATATTCGGGAGCTCGCGATTGTTCTTTTCGTCGAAGGTGAAAGTGACGTCGCGGTCGCCCGTCTTTTCGGCCTTCACCACGTGGCGATAATAGTTCGCGGTGGCAGCGTTTAACTCCTTCGTCTTATCCAGACTGAAGATCACGTCGTCGGGCGTTATCGGCTGGCCATCCGCCCATTTCGCTTCCTTGCGGAGGCGAAAGGTCGCGCTTGAGACGTCATCCGGATAGGACAGGCCCTCAGCAAGCAGACCATAGGAAACAAGGAGCTCGTCATCGGTCGGCTTCATCAACGTGTCGTAGACGAGCGAGAGCCCTGCCGCTATCTGGCCTTTAGCAAGGATAGGATTGAAGGTGTCGAAGGCGCCGCTGGCAGAAAGGCGCAGGTCTCCGCCTTTTGGGGCATTGGGATTGACGTAGTCGAAATGCGCAAAGCCCGGCTTGTACTTCATCTCACTGATGACGGAACTGCCGATCCGAAACGGCTGGTCCTGACCCGTTGCCGTCATGGGCGCCAAGACGCCCGTCAGCGATACAAACAAACCGATCTTCGACCACAAAGCCGCCATTCACGCTTTCCCCTCATTATTGGTGGGTTCGACAATACGAAAAATACAGGCGAAAAACAGGTGAGAGTTTGGTTTTTGCCGGACTCGCGAAAATTTGAGCCGTTGGTGTCACCCCCCTCGCAACTTGCGGTGCAACGCTGCGGCGATCCGTCACCGCCGCCGCCTATCCCCGCCAGCCAAAACATCGATTCACCAAAATCACTTTTCACGATAGATTCGAACGCAAATCACTTCTCAAGGAAACAGCATGGCTTTCGGCTTCGCTCAGGCTTTCAAGACATTCGGCAAACTGACGCTTGCCGGGGCAATCGGCGCGAGCCTTGCGGCCGGCGATGTCGGGGCCGAACAGAAGACGCCGAGCCCCGGCAGCGCCAAGGGCCAGTTCGGCGCCGTCGGCCTGCCGACTCAGGGACCGGCGCAGCCGATCGGGTTTTACGCCAAGGGCTGCATGACCGGTGCGGTGGCGCTGCCGGCCGACGGGCCGACCTGGGAGGCGATGCGGCTTTCGCGCAATCGACGCTGGGGCAACCCGGCGATGATTTCGCTGCTCGAACGTCTTTCACAGGATGGGGTCAAATATGCCGGCTGGCCGGGCCTTCTCGTCGGCGACATCGCGCAGCCGCGCGGCGGGCCGATGTTCAACGGTCATGCCTCGCACCAGATTGGCCTCGATGCCGACGTCTGGTTTACGCCGATGCCGGCGCGCCGCATGACGGCAAAGGAACGCGAGGACCTGCCCTTCACCACCATGCTGCAAAAGGACAAGTTCCTGACCGTCGACCCTAATGTGTGGACGCAATCGCGGGCGCGGCTGCTGATGCTGGCGGCAAGCTATCCCGAGGTCGAGCGCATCTTCGTCAACCCGGCGATCAAGAAGAAAATGTGCGACACCTGGACGGGCGACCGCACCAATCTCGGCAAGCTTCGGCCGGAATACGGTCATGACTCGCATTTCCACATCCGCATCAAATGCCCGGCCGGCGCTGCCGGATGCACGCCGCAGGCGCCTGTTGCCGCCGGCGACGGCTGCGACAAGTCGCTCGCCTGGTGGTTCACGCCCGCCCCCTGGGCCGCGCCAAAACCGCCAAAGCCCGGCGCCAAGCCGCCGAAACCGCCGCGTGAAATGATGGTTTCCGACCTGCCGAAAGCCTGTGCCGCCGTGCTCGATGCCGCGTCCGTTGCCTCGATGCAGGCCGCCACCTATGGCGGGCCCTCCGCCGCAAGCGCGCTGACTGCTGCTCCGGTAGCAGAGCCGGCCGCCGATCCCGATGAGGCACTGCCGGATGTCGGCCCGGTTCCGAACGACAAGCCAGCGATCCAATGAGAACGGCCGAGGCGGACGGAAAGGGCGCTGTCTTTCAAATCGCAAACTCTTGGTATAGAAGCGGTCAAATCGATTGAATTGCTTGGGCGGAGATAGGATTCATGGCCGGCGGCAAATGCCTTGCATTGATTGCGCATGACCAGAAGAAAGACGACATGGCGGCGTTCGCCCGCGCCCACAGCGACATTCTTTCCCGCTGGAAGATCGTCGCCACCGGCACGACCGGCGGGCGCGTGCTCGTCGCAGCTCCGGATCTCGATGTCACAAGATTGAAAAGCGGACCACTCGGCGGCGACCAGCAGATCGGCGCGCTGATTTCGACCGGCGAGGTCAGGGCCTTGATCTTCTTCGTCGACCCCTTGACGCCAATGCCGCACGATGTCGACGTCAAGGCGCTGATGCGGCTCGCCATCGTTTACGATATTCCGATGGCGCTCAATCACGCGACCGCTATAAAACTTCTTCCCACACTCGAAGCCTGATCAGCACGGAACCGGCCATGCCAAAACCGAACCACAGCACCGCTCCGCTGCCTTTCCCGATCCTGATCGGCGATATCGGCGGCACGAATGCCCGCTTCTCCATCCTGACCGATGCCTATGCCGAGCCGAAACAGTTTCCGAACGTGCGCACGGCGGATTTCGCCACGATCGACGCGGCGATCCAGCAGGGGGTGCTCGACAAGACCGCCGTGCAGCCGCGCTCGGCGATCCTTGCCGTCGCCGGCCCGATCAACGATGACGAGATCCCGCTGACCAATTGCGCCTGGGTGGTGCGGCCAAAGACGATGATCGAGGGCCTCGGTATGGAGGACGTGCTGGTCGTCAACGATTTCGAGGCGCAGGCGCTCGCAGTCGCCGCCCTTTCGGATGAGAACCGCGAACGCATCGGCGACGCCACTGGCGACATGATCGCGTCGCGCGTCGTGCTCGGACCCGGCACCGGGCTCGGCGTCGGCGGGCTGGTGCATGCCCAGCACAGCTGGATCCCGGTTCCCGGTGAAGGCGGCCATGTCGATCTCGGACCGCGCAGCAAGCGCGACTATCAAATCTTCCCGCACATCGAGACGATCGAAGGGCGCGTGTCGGCCGAGCAGATCCTTTGCGGGCGGGGCCTCGTCAACCTCTATCATGCCATCTGCGTGGTCGACGGCATCCAGCCGACCATGAAGGATCCCGCCGACATCACTTCGCACGCGCTTGCCGGCAGCGACAAGGCAGCGGTCGAGACCGTCTCGCTGTTTGCCACCTATCTCGGCCGGGTGGCGGGCGACATGGCGATGGTGTTCATGGCGCGCGGCGGCGTTTATCTATCCGGGGGCATCTCGCAGAAGATCCTGCCGGCGCTGAGGAGGCCGGAATTCCGCTTGGCCTTCGAGGACAAGGCGCCGCATACGGCGCTGCTTCGCACCATCCCGACCTATGTGGTGACGCATCCGCTGGCAGCGCTTGCCGGGCTTTCCTCCTACGCCCGCATGCCGGCGAATTTCGGCGTCTCGACGGAAGGCCGCCGCTGGCGGCGCTGAGCCCGGCGCGCGCGCCATCCGGGCGGGCGGCGCTCTAGCCAAACCAATCCCAACTCTTTATAGAGCCGGCAAAAGTACGCGTCGCACCCTGCGCCGCGTTTGGCGCGAGACAGGAAACCCGATATTTGGAAGCGGCGGAAAGCAGAACGCAGAGCGTCAGCAGCGATACCGTAACCGGCATCCTCAAGCGCATCATCGCTGAAAACGGCCGCGACCATCTCTGGGGCTATGTCTTTGCGATTGCCTGCCTGATCGTCGTGGCGCTTTCGACGGCGTTTACCGCCTGGATCATGCGGGCGATCATCGATGAGGCCTTCGCCAACCGGCGCGCCGATGTCGTCTGGATCATCTGTCTTTCGATCTTCATCGCCTTCGTGCTGCGCGGCTTTGCGAGCTACGGCCAGGCGGTGGCGCTGTCCAAGGTCGGCAACGACATCGTCGCGCGTTACCAGCGCCGACTCTATTCGCATCTGATGACGCTGTCAGTCGGCTTCTTCAGCGAGGCGCGCTCAGCCCATATCGCCGCGCAGGTGAGCCAAAACGTCAGCGGCATCCGCGACGTGCTCAACCTGACGATCACCTCGACGGTGCGCGACCTTTTGACCTTCGTGTCGCTGCTGGCGGTGATGATCCTCCAGGATCCGTTGCTCAGCCTTGCGGTGTTCATCATGGCTCCGCCGCTGCTTTATGCGCTGCGCTACGTTTCCAAGCGGCTGCGCTCGGCGACCCGCGAGGCGGTGCATTTGAACAGCCACGTTCTCGGCGCCATGCAGGAGACGATCCAGGGCATCGCCATCGTGAAAGCCTTCACGATGGAAGACGAGCTGGAACGCAAGGTCACCAAGCTCATCAAGGGTGCCGAAAACAGGGCGAACCGGATTGCCCGGCTTTCCGAACGCACCTCTCCGCTGACCGAGAGTTTCGCGGGTTTTGCCGTCGCCAGCGTGCTGGCCTATGCCGCCTACCGCTCGATCTACTACAATGTGCCGCCGGGCGCCTTCTTCTCCTTCGTCACGGCGCTGCTGCTTGCCTATGATCCGGCCCGCCGGCTTGCCCGACTGCAGGTGCAGATGGAGCGGGCCGTCGTCAATGCGCGAATGATCTACGAATTGCTCGACATGGAGCCGCGCCAACGCGACCTGCCGGATGCCCAGCCGCTGACGGTGACGCAAGCCCGGATCGAATTCCGCAATGTTTCCTTTGGCTACGGCAGTGAGAGCGTGCTGAGCGGTGTGAGCTTCATCGCCGAGGGCGGCGCGACCACGGCGCTGGTCGGTCCTTCAGGCGCCGGCAAATCCACGGTCATCAACCTCATTCCGCGCTTTTACGATCCGCGCGAGGGCGAGATCCTGATCGACGGGCAGGACATCGCCCACATCACCAAGAAATCACTGCGCCATCAGCTCGCTTATGTCTCGCAGCAGCCTTACCTGTTCGAGGGCACGATCCGCGACAATATCCGCTACGGCCGACCGGAAGCGACCGATGCCGACGTGGAAGACGCGGCTCGGCTTGCATATGCGCATGACTTCATCGCAGCGCAGCCGCAGGGTTACGACACGCCGGTCGGCGAAAATGGCGTGACGCTTTCGGGCGGCCAGCGTCAGCGGCTGTCAATTGCGCGCGCGCTGGTGCGCAATGCGCCGATCCTGCTGCTCGACGAGGCGACCTCGGCGCTCGATACCGAATCCGAAGCGGCCGTGCAAAAGGCGCTCGACGAGGCAATGACCGGGCGCACCGTCGTCGTCATCGCTCACCGGCTTTCGACTGTGGTTCGCGCCGACAAGATCGTCGTCATGCAGCAGGGCCGCGTCGTCGAAGAAGGCAATCACGAGACGCTTGCGAAGGTCAGCGACGGTCTTTACGCTCGCCTCAACAATCTGCAGAGGCCTTCGGCCTCCGATTCAAACTGACCTGGTGAAACTGACATGAGCGATGCTGCGATGAAACTGGTGGTGGTTGGCGCAGCCGGGCGCATGGGGCAGACACTGATCCGGCTCATCCATTCCATCGAGGGCGCCACACTGCATGCGGCGGTCGAGCGCAGCGGTTCACCCTTTATCGGCAAGGATGCCGGCGAGATTGCCGGTCTCGGCCCGAGCGGCATCATCATCGGCGACGATCCGCTCCAGGCCTTCCTCGACGCCGAAGGTGTGCTCGACTTCACCTCGCCCGCCGCGACAGTAGAATTCTCGGGGCTGGCCGCGCAGGCCCGCATCGTCCATGTCGTCGGCACGACCGGCTGCTCGGACGACGACAATGCCAGGATCACTGCTGCGGCCCGCCATGCCCGCATCGTCAAGTCAGGCAATATGAGCCTCGGCGTCAATCTGCTCAGCGTGCTCGCCGAGCAGGCTGCGCGGGCGCTCGAACCCGATGACTGGGACATCGAAATCCTGGAAATGCACCATAAGCACAAGGTGGATGCGCCTTCCGGCACCGCCCTTCTGCTCGGCGAGGCCGCGGCCAAGGGGCGCAATATCGATCTCGCCTCGAAATCGGTCCGCGTACGCGACGGCCATACGGGCGCTCGGCAAGCCGGCACGATCGGTTTTGCGACGCTGCGCGGCGGCTCCGTCATCGGCGAGCATTCGGTGCTTTTCGCCGGCGAAGGCGAGATCGTCACCCTGTCGCACAGCGCTGCCGACCGATCGATTTTTGCGCGCGGCGCCATCAAGGCCGCACTCTGGGCGCGCGACAAGAAGCCGGGTCTCTATTCCATGCTCGACGTGCTCGGGCTTTCTTCCCAATAACGACATATCGGAGGCATATTCATGAGCGGAACCCTCGTCCTCGTTCGCCACGGCCAGAGTGACTGGAACCTGAAGAATCTCTTCACCGGCTGGAAGGATCCCGATCTGACGGCGCTCGGCATCGAGGAAGCCAATGCCGGCGGCGCCGCACTCGCAGAATACGGGATCAAGTTCGACGTCGCCTATACCTCGGTGCTGGTGCGCGCCCAGCACACGCTGAAGCTCATCCTCGACAAGGTCGGCCAGCCGGATCTCCCTACGATCCGCGACCAGGCGCTGAACGAGCGCGACTATGGCGACCTCTCCGGCCTCAACAAGGACGATGCCCGCGCCAAATGGGGCGAGGAACAGGTGCACATCTGGCGCCGTTCCTACGACGTGCCGCCGCCCGGCGGCGAAAGCCTGCGCGACACCGGCGCCCGCGTCTGGCCCTATTACCTTACCGAGATCCTACCGCGCGTGCTTCGGGGCGAGAAAGTGCTGGTCGCCGCCCACGGCAATTCGCTGCGTTCGCTGGTCATGGTGCTCGACAAGCTGACCAAGGAAGGCGTGCTTGCCCTCAATCTCGCAACCGGCGTTCCCATGGTCTACAAGCTGAAGGCGGATTCGACCGTGGCGTCAAAGGAAGTGCTCGGCGACATGTCCGGCGCGCACTGAATGCAATTTGCCTTCCCTGTTCCGACAGGGAAGGCTGCCCTCAGTTCTCAATCGTGAACTGCACTCGGTCGGCCGCAAAGCGGCTGATCGAATATTGCACCGGCAGACCGTCAAGATCGGTGTTCATCGCCTTAGCGATCAGCAGGATCGCGCCGGGCGTCAGCTCCAGATCGGCCAGATCGGCCGTGTTCGCATGGGAGGCCGTCACTTCGGTCGTCGCACGGACATAATCCGACAGGCCAAGATCGGCGAAGGCCTTGGTGATCGATTCGCGCTTGCGATAGGCCTCGCCGATCCCGGCGAAGCGTGCGGCGGGAAACCAGCTCGTCGCTTTTGAAACCGGCCGCTTGTCCGCCTGACGCAATGTTTCCAGACGGATCACCTGCTCCCCCTGCTTCAGACCCAGCCAGCGGGCGACCTCGGCGCTTGCTTCCTCCTGCACCTCATCGAGCAGTAGGCTGCGCATCTCGCGCGCCTGATCGCCGATGCCTGACGTGAAGCGGGTGCGCCGGGTGATCGGAAAATTCAGCCGCTCCTTGCGCTCGATCAGCGTGCCGCGACCTTGTACGGCGCGCACGATCCCCTCCTGCGCCAAGGCCGCCAGGGCGCTGCGCACCGTGTGGCGGTTGACGCCGAATTGCAGTGCCAGGACCGTTTCCGGCGGCACCATTCCCGTTTCGTCATAGGTACCGTTGCCGATCGTCTCGCGAATCCGGTCAGCGATCTGACGCCAGAGCGCCACGCCGGTCTGCCTTTGCACTTGCTTCAATCCCGCCATTCGTTCCCGCCATTTCCCGCGCCCGATGTCACACGCTTGTCACGACATCGATTTAGGACTAAGTATAGCTTGTATGGTTGTCTATATCAATAGACATTTAAAGGGAAGCGGCGATGATATCGGCGGACAGGACAGACGCTGCGTCACAGACGGCATCCGGGCGCAAACGCGCCGCCGATCTGCTGGCGCGCGCGGAACGCAGCGAACTCTCGGCAGTCTGGGATGCGTTGCCGCAAAAGCCTGCGGCGCATCCGGTGCGCGGGCCGGAGACCGGGCTTGTGATGGTCCGCGGCCGCATCGGCGGCGGCGGCGCTCCCTTCAATCTCGGCGAAGTGACGGTGACCCGGGCCACGGTCCGGCTCGACTCCGGCTCGGTCGGTCATGCCCAGGCGCTCGGCACCGATCGCGAGAAGGCCCGGCTGGCAGCGATCTTCGATGCGATGTGGCAGGACGAGGCGACGCAGGATTTCGTCGAACAGGCATTGCTTCTGCCGATCACTGAGCGGCTCGCCACGGCCGAACGCCGCAAGGCGGAGGAGACGGCGGCCACCCGCGTCGACTTCTTCACCATGGTCAGGGGAGACAACTGATGGGCCTGAAGATAGAAGCCTTGACCGGCGGCTTTGCCGACCCGGTCTTCCACGCCCAAAGTGTCTTCAAGATGCTGATGGACGGCATGGCCCGCCCCGGCATGATCCAGACCGTCCAGCCCGAGGCCGCGCCGCCGGCCCCCCTTGGCAGTGCCGCTGGCGCGATCGCGCTCACACTTTGCGACCACGACACACCAGTCTGGCTTTCCCAGGGGCTTGCGAAATCGGCCGTGCCGGACTGGCTCGGTTTCCACACCGGCGCGCCGCTGACCACGGAGAAGGCCGAGGCACGCTTCGCCTTCACGGAAGCCGGTACCACGCTTTGCCCCTTCAGCCTCTTCGCCTCAGGCACGCAGGAATATCCCGACCGTTCGACGACGCTCGTGATCGAACTTTCCGCACTCGAGGGTGGGCGCAGGCTGGCGCTGATGGGTCCCGGGATTCAGAGTGTGACGGAAATCGCGCCTGTCGGCCTGCCGGAGACTTTCCTGCGGCTCTGGACCGAAAACCGCGGGCTCTTCCCGCGCGGCATCGACATCGTGCTGACATCGGGCAATCGCTTACTCTGCCTGCCGCGCACCACCAAGATCACAGCAATGGAGATCTGAGCTCATGTATGTTGCCGTCAAAGGTGGCGAGGCCGCCATCGCCAATGCCCACCGCCTGCTGGCAGACCGCCGTCGCGGCGACCGTTCGCTGCCGGCGATCGGCATCGACCAGATCGTGGCGCAGCTGGCGCTCGCCGTCGACCGGGTGATGGCCGAGGCCTCGCTTTTCGACCGCACGCTAGCCGCACTCGCCGTTCGCCAGTCGCGCGGCGATATGATCGAGGCGATCTTCCTGCTGCGCGCCTATCGCACGACGCTGCCGCGCTTCGGCTATTCCAGGCCGCTCGACACGGCTGATATGACGATCGAACGGCGGATCTCGGCGACCTACAAGGATCTGCCGGGCGGCCAGCTTCTCGGGCCCACTTTCGATTATACCCACCGCCTGCTCGATCCCTCGCTGCTTGAGGACGAAACGGTCGAGGCGCCTGCCCAGCGCGCCGCCGAAACCGGCCGCGTCATGCGGGTCTCCGAGATCCTCGGCGAGGAAGGCCTGATCGAGGCCGACGGCAACATGCCCGAAGATCACGAGATCGGCGACCTGACCCGCGAGCCGATGGAATTCCCGATGACCCGCGACCTGCGCCTGCAGGCACTGGCCCGCGGCGACGAAGGCTTCCTGCTGGCGCTCGGTTATTCCACCCAGCGCGGCTATGGCCGCAATCACCCCTTCACCGGGGAAATTCGCATCGGCGAGGTCGAGGTGGAATTCGACGTGCCGGAACTCGGCTTCGCCGTCTCGCTCGGCGTGATCCAGGTCACCGAATGCCAGATGGTCAACCAGTTCAAGGGCTCCGCCAAGGCGCCGCCGCAGTTTACCCGCGGCTACGGCCTGGTCTTCGGCCAGAGCGAGCGCAAGGCGATGGCGATGTCGCTGGTCGATCGCGCGCTTCGCGCCGAAGAGCTCGGCGAGGATATCACCGCGCCGGCGCAGGACGAGGAATTCGTCATCTCCCATTCCGACAACGTCCAGGCGACCGGCTTCGTCGAGCACCTGAAGCTCCCGCATTATGTGGACTTCCAGGCCGAACTCGATCTCGTCCGCCGCATGCGCCGCGAATTCGAAGCCGCCCGCAGCAGCGGCGAAGACATGAAGGAAGCCGCCGAATGAGCGATCTGGCCAGCTACAACTTCGCCTATCTCGACGAACAGACCAAGCGGATGATCCGCCGCGCCATCCTGAAGGCGATCGCCATTCCGGGCTATCAGGTTCCTTTCGCCTCGCGTGAAATGCCCATGCCCTATGGCTGGGGCACCGGCGGCGTGCAGGTGACGGCCTCGATCATCGGGCCCGACGACGTGCTGAAGGTCATCGACCAGGGCGCCGACGACACGACCAATGCCGTTTCCATCCGCGCCTTCTTCCAGAAGGTCGCCAATGTCGCGGTGACGACGCATACCAAGGATGCGACGATCATCCAGACGCGCCACCGCATTCCCGAAGAAAAGCTCGGGGTCGGGCAGGTGCTCGTCTACCAGGTGCCGATCCCCGAGCCGCTCCGCTTCCTCGAGCCGCGTGAGACCGAGACGCGCAAGATGCACGCGCTCGAAGAATACGGTCTCATGCATGTGAAGCTCTACGAGGATATCGCCCATAACGGCCGCATCTCGCGGACTTACGCCTATCCGGTGAAGGTCCACGGCCGCTATGTCATGGACCCGTCGCCGACGCCGAAATTCGACAATCCGAAGATGCACATGTCGGAGGCGCTGCAGCTCTTCGGCGCCGGCCGCGAGAAGCGCATCTATGCGGTTCCGCCCTATACCGACGTCGTCAGCCTGGATTTCGAGGACTATCCCTTCGATATCCAGCGTTTCGATAAACCCTGCGCCCTCTGCGGTGCCGAGGATGTCTATCTCGACGAAGTGGTTCTCGACGACAAGGGCGGGCGGATGTTCGTCTGCTCCGACACCGATCATTGCGAAGACCGCCGCGCGCACGGACATGCCGGCGAGATGCTGGCCCGGGAGGCTGCAGAATGAGCGATATCCCGCTTCTCAAAGTCCATGACGTTTCGAAATTCTACGGCAGCCGCATCGGCTGCCGCGATGTCTCCTTCGATCTCTGGCCGGGCGAAGTGCTGGCCATCGTCGGCGAGTCCGGCTCCGGCAAGACGACGCTGCTGAATTGCCTCTCCACCCGGCTGCTGCCGACCACCGGCAGCGTCGAATATCACATGCGCGACGGCAGCTACCGCGATCTCTACCGCATGAACGAAGCCGAGCGGCGTTTCCTGATGCGCACCGACTGGGGCTTCGTGCACCAGAATCCGGCTGACGGCCTGCGCATGGCGGTGTCGGCGGGCGCCAACGTCGGCGAACGGCTGATGGCGATCGGCGACCGGCACTACGGCAAGATCCGCGCCTCGGCGATCGACTGGCTGGAACGTGTCGAGATCGATGCCGACCGCATCGACGACCAGCCGCGCGCCTTTTCCGGCGGCATGCGCCAGCGCCTGCAGATCGCCCGCAATCTCGTCACCGGCCCGCGCCTCGTCTTCATGGACGAACCCACCGGCGGCCTCGACGTCTCGGTGCAAGCGCGCCTGCTCGATCTGGTGCGCGGCCTCGTTAACGATCTCGGGCTCTCGGCGATCGTCGTCACCCACGATCTCGCCGTCGCCCGCCTGCTCTCGCACCGGATGATGGTGATGAAGGACGGCTACGTCATCGAACACGGGCTCACCGACCGGGTGCTCGACGATCCGCGCGAACCCTACACGCAGCTGCTGGTCTCCTCGATCCTGCAGGTCTGAGCGCCACTGCAGGTCAAAAACCAGGAAAGAAGACATCATGCCAACGCCCCTCGTCGTTTCCGAAGTCTCGAAAAGCTTCACCATGCATCTGCGCGACGGCATCCGGCTGCCCGTCGTTTCCAATGTCGCCTTCTCGGTCGCCTCAGGCGAATGCGTCGTGCTCGGCGGCCCATCGGGCGTCGGCAAGAGCTCGCTGCTGAAGATGATCTACGGCAATTATGCTGTCGACACCGGCCAGATCCTCATTCGTCACGACGGACGCATCGTCGATCTCGCCGCCGCCGATCCGCGCACCGTGCTCCACGTGCGGCGCCATACGCTCGGTTACGTCAGCCAGTTCCTGCGTACCGTGCCTCGCGTCGCGGCGATCGACGTGGTCGCCGAACCGCTGGTGGCGCGCGGCGAGGACGCCGGCACGGCGCGGGAAAAGGCCGGCGCCCTGCTTGCCAGGCTCAACCTGCCGGAAGCGCTCTGGCAGCTTCCGCCCGCCACTTTCTCCGGCGGCGAACAGCAGCGTGTCAACATCGCCCGCGGCTTCATCACCGAACACAGAATCCTGCTCCTCGACGAACCCACCGCCTCGCTCGACGCCCGGAACCGTGCCGTCGTCGTCGGCATGATCGAGGAAAAGAAGCAGGCGGGCGTCGCCCTTCTCGGCATCTTCCACGACGGGGAAGTACGCGAGGCGGTCGCCGACCGCATTCTCGACGTTCAGCTCTTCTCTCCCGGAAAGATCGCCGCATGAACCGCAAGCTGGGTATCGAGCCCTCTATCCATGAGACAGCCTCCGTCAGCGAGTCCAGCTTCGGACGCTATACGGAGGTTTCCGAACGCTGCCGCATCAGCGAGGCGACCTTCGGCGACTATTCCTACATCATGCAGGACGGCTCCGTCTGGTGCGCGACGATCGGCAAGTTCGTCAATATCGCCGCCGCCGCGCGCATCAATGCCACCAATCATCCGACCTGGCGGGCGACGCTGCATCATTTCACCTACCGCGCCGCCGATTACTGGCCGGACGGCGACATGGAGGAGGACTTCTTCGCCTGGCGGCGCGCAAACCGCGTGACGGTCGGGAATGACGTCTGGATCGGCCATGGGGCGACCCTCCTGCCGGGCGTCACCGTCGGCAACGGCGCGGTGATCGGCGCCGGCGCCGTCGTCTCGAAGGACGTGGCGGCCTACTCGATCGTCGGCGGCGTGCCGGCTAAATTGATCCGCGAGCGCTTTCCGAAAGCGGTCGGCGAGCGTATGGACAGGCTTGGCTGGTGGGACTGGGACCATGACCTTCTGCGCCAGGCGTTGCAGGATTTTCGCAACCTGAGCGCGGAAGATTTTCTAGCGAGATACGGTGGATAAACCTCCGATATAGGCACGGAGAATTGTGACACGAACTACACAAATATGACATGCGAGGTTCATCAAGCGGGACTAATGCGATCCTGACCAAAGGACTGGATCGCAAGGGAAGAGCATGATGTTCGAGCTCAAGAATGTCACACGCCGTTTCGGAAAAAAGCTCGCCGTCGATTCCGTCACGCTCGCCATCCCGCAGGGCCAGATGGTCGGCATCATCGGCCGCTCCGGCGCCGGCAAGTCGACGCTGCTGCGGATGATCAACCGGCTGCAGGAGCCGAGCTCCGGCTCCATTCATTTCGCCGGCGTCGAGGTTTCCGGGCTTCGCGGCGGGGCGCTGCGCAACTGGCAGCGCGACTGCGCAATGATCTTCCAGCAGTTCAACCTGGTGCCACGCCTGGATGTCCTCACCAATGTCATGCTCGGCCGCCTTAACCACCGCTCGACGCTTCTCAGCCTCCTCAACATCTTCACCCGCGAGGAACGTGTGCATGCGATCGCAGCGCTCGAACGCCTCGGCATCGAGCAGACGGCGTTGCAGCCAGCCGGCACGCTGTCCGGCGGCCAGCAGCAGCGCGTGGCGATCGCGCGGGCGCTGATGCAGAACCCGAAGATGGTTCTTGCCGACGAGCCGATTGCCTCGCTCGATCCGCTGAATGCCAAGATCGTCATGGATGCGCTGCGCGATATCAACGAGCGCGAGGGCATCACCGTCATCACCAACCTTCATACGCTCGATACCGCCCGCAACTATTGTGAGCGCATCGTCGGCATGGCCGGCGGCTGTGTCGTCTTCGACGGCAAGGGCTCGGAACTGACCGCCGAGGCGGTGAAGGCGATCTACGGGACGGACAGGGATGGTGCCGGCATCGACGAAACGATGACCTCGACATCCATCAATCCGGCTCCCGAGCGGGCAGACAATCAATCCGCCGGCACCCAACCGCTGGCGCTGGCCGGCCTCTGAGCGAGGCGGCCGCGATCGAACGCCCGCGTCAAGGGCACACTTCTTCGTAACGGAAGACCGGGGGCACCGGTCAATAGGAGAGACGACATGTTGAAGAAAGCACTCTTTGCGGCAACGGCGCTCTTCGCGCTCGCCGGCGCTGCCCATGCAGCCGATCTCAAGGAATTCCGCATCGGCATTCTCGGCGGCGAAAACGAAACCGACCGCTTGCGCAACTATGCCTGCCTTGCCGACCACCTGAAGCAGGAATTCGGCTTCGAGAAGGTGTCGCTGTTCCCCGCCGCCGATTATGACGGCGTTATCCAAGGCCTGCTCGGCGGCACGCTCGACTTCGCCGAACTCGGCGCTTCCGGCTACGCAGCCGTCTCGATCAAGGATCCGAAGGCCGTTACGCCGATCCTGACGACGCAGCAGAAGGACGGCTCGACCGGCTACTACTCGATCGGACTGGCGCTCAAGTCCTCCGGCATCAAGACCATCCAGGACGCCAAGGGCAAGAAGCTCGGCTACGCCGATCCGGACTCCACCTCGGGCTATCTCGTGCCGCTGACCCAGATCCCGAAGGACACGGGCATGCCGAACGACAAGTTCTTCGCCTCGACCCAGTTCAACGGCGGCCATGAGAACAACCTTCTCGCCGCTTACGACGGCAAGGTCGACGTCGCCGTCGACGATTCCTCGGGCATCGGCGAATTCAAGGACGGCTACACCTCCGGCACCTTCCGCAAGGAAGTCGACAAGGGCGCCGTCGATCCGAACAAGCTGGTCGAAGTCTGGCGCTCGCCGCTGATCCCGAACGGCCCGCTCGTCGTTCGCAACGCGCTCGGCCAGGACTGGCAGACGAAGCTCGCAGCCTTCTTCACGGCTCTGCCTGAGAAGGATCACAAGTGCTTCGCAGCTGTCGAAGGCGGCGACTACAAGGGTTACGTCCCGGTCAAGCACGACTTCTACAATGCCGTCGTCGAAGTCCGTAAGGCTGCCATCGGCGGCTGATCGGCTTTTGGAATGCGGGGCGGCCGGAAACGGCCGCCTTTTATGTTTGATCGGGCGAGGCGTCCATGACTGTTGCCGATACACAGCCGCATATGCAGAGCACCAGGGAGATCCGCACCGCCTGGGAGCGGATGGTCGCCAGGCGCCGCTTCTACACCATCCTCGGCCTGGTTATTCTGATTGCGGCTTTCGCAAGCTCCGTTCGCTTCGCCGACGAGAGCAATGCCGGCCATTTCTTCGACCGCCTGCCGCATCTTTTCGATTTCCTGAGCTGGCTCATCCCTAAGGATTGGAACGACGTCTGGCGCGCGCTGTTCGACATTGCGAGCGCAAACGACAAGGGCGGCGAAGAATTCAATTTCGACAAGGGCCGCGTCTACGTCTGGGGCGCCTTCTATATCCCTGAATATTTCGAACTGATGATCGTGACGATCAACGTGGCGCTGATTTCGACGATCGTCGCCTTCATCTTTGCCGTTCCCTTGAGCTTCTTTGCCGCGCGCAACCTGACGAGTTCATGGCCGCTGCGCATCTTCACCAAGCGCCTGATGGAATTCCTGCGCGCCTTCCCCGAGATCGTCATCGCCGGCCTGTTTTCGGCGATCCTGTCGATCGGGCCGGTCGCCGCCATCATCGCCATAACCCTGCACACGATCGGCGCGCTCGGCAAACTCTTCTACGAGGTGGCCGAAAATATCGACATGAAGCCGCATGAGGGCATGAAAGCCGTCGGCGCCAACTGGTGGGAGCGGGTGCGCTTCGCCGCCGTGCCGCAGGTGCTGCCGAATTTCACCTCCTATGCGCTCTTACGCCTCGAGATCAACGTGCGTGCCTCGACCATTATCGGCGCCGTCGGCGGCGGCGGCATCGGCGAGGAGCTGAAGCTTTCGATCTCGCGTGGTTTCGGCGCCAAGACGATGGCGCTCGTTTTGATGCTGTTCGTGACGATCGTCGCCGTCGACCAATTCTCCGCATGGCTGCGCCGCCGCCTCGTCGGCGAGCACGCCTTCCTCCTGCAACATTGAGGCCGCCATGACGGTGATCGACGCCAACCGCATGCACGAAATCGAAGCGCGCTATCCGGAATATTTCCACCGCTCGTTCCGCCAGCGTTTCGGCGGGCTGATGATCCTAATCGCGACGCTGCTCTACAGTCTCTATGCCGTCTGGTTCTTCGACCTGCCCAAGCTTTTCGCCGAAGCCCATTGGGAACGCGTCGGCATTTATCTCAGCCAATGGGTGAGCTACGACGTTCAGCCGGAATTCCGCATCGAGGACGACGGCTCGATCGACATCCGCTATCCGCGCTTCTCGCCGCTCGGCGACAATCCGCATCCGGACTGGCTGGTCAACAATCCCGACGGCAGCATCACCGTGTCGATCAGCGGCACCAGCCGTACGGTCACCGTTTCGAAGAGCCAGACGGTCGTCACCGCCCACGGCATCACCGTTCCGGTCGATGTTTCGAGCGGTGCGCCTGAGGTGGTCGGACCAGTGCCCGGCTGGATGACCGTCTATAACGACAATGTGCTTGCCGATCTCGGATTTGCCGGCAATGTCAGCATCTCAGTCGACCGAGTGAAGATCCGCAAACGTTTCATCGGCTGGGCAAATTTCATCTTCGACACGCAGTCGTCCTTCTTCGACAAGCCGCTCGGCGAGGTCGTCGGCCTCATCGTCTCCGGGCCGCGCATCAAGCCCGACCAGTCCAACCTGTCGCTCGCCTTCGACGACATCTGGAACAACAGCGAATGGCAGCATGGCGACGTCTGGACCAAACTTTTCCAGACGATCGTCATGGCATTCCTCGGAACGCTGCTGGGGTCGCTCGCCGCTTTCCCGCTCGCCTTCCTGGCGGCACGCAACATCACGCCGAACCGGCTCCTCAATCAGATCCTCAAGCGTTTCTTCGACTTCCTTCGTTCGGTCGACATGCTGATCTGGGCGCTGTTCCTGACACGCGCCTTCGGGCCCGGCCCGCTTGCCGGCAGCGGCGCGATCTTCCTCACCGAGACCGGCACACTCGGCAAGCTCTATTCCGAAGGGCTGGAGAATATCGACAACAAGCAGCGGGAAGGCATCAAATCGACCGGCGCTCAAACCGTGCTGGTCCATCGTTACGGCATTATGCCGCAGATCGTTCCCGTCATCGTCAGCCAGACGCTCTACCAATGGGAATCGAACGTGCGTGGCGCGACGATTATCGGCGCCGTCGGCGCCGGCGGCATTGGTCTCAAACTCTGGGAGGCGATGCGCACCAACGCCAACTGGGAAAACGTCGCCTACATGGTCATCCTGATCCTGATCGTCGTCTTCCTTTTCGACGCCGCCTCGAACGCGCTGCGCCACCGGCTGATGGGCACGAAAACCCACTGATCCATCGGCTGGAAAGGCCGTGGCGGCGCTGCCGCCATCATCATTCTGTCACGGAAATCTTTTAGCCGGGAGCCTGCTTGCGGTTCGCCGCCAAATCACTGCACATTGCGCTCCCCGTTCGACGATCCCCAGGATAAAAGCCTTGCGCTACGCTCTCTATTTTTCGCCGCCGAAGGATGATCCCCTGACCGGCGCGGCCTCGCTCTGGCTCGGCCGCGATGCTTTCAGTGACGAGACCTATCCTGCACCGGAGCATGAGCGGCTCGGTGCGGCAGAGCAGTTCGAGCTGACTGCCGATCCGCGCCGCTACGGCTTTCACGCGACGATCAAGGCGCCGTTTTCGCTCGCCGCTTCGGTCACCGAGAGGGATCTTATGGCCGTCGTCGAGGAGTTTGCCGCGCGCACTGAAGCCTTCGAGATTCCCAAGCTGGTGCTCGGCCAGCTCGGCCGTTTTTTTGCCCTCGTTCCCGGTTCTGTTCATCAACCGCTTCAGGATTTCGCCGCGAAGGTGGTAAGATCCTTCGAACCGTTCCGCGCAGCGCTTACCGAGGCCGATATGGCGCGGCGCAACCCGGAGAAGCTCAGCGACAGCCAGCGCGCCAATCTGCAGCGCTGGGGTTATCCTTATGTGATGGAGGATTTCGGCTTCCACATGACGCTCACCGGCCAGGTGCCCGAGCCACGCGCCTCGGTGATGAAAACCATTCTGACCGAGCGTTTTGCCGATTTCACCGGCCGGCCGCTTACGATTTCCGGCCTCGCCGTCTTCACCGAGGAGACGCGCGGCGCCCCGTTCAAAGTTCATTCCTGGCTGCCGCTTTCCGGCGCCAAAAGCTGAAAGACCCGACGAGATGAGCAAAGAGACCGTGTTTTCCAACGCCCGCATCGTTCTCGAGGATAACATCCTCGCAGGCTCGATCCTCATTCGCGACGGCAAGATCGCCGACATTTCCGAAGGAAGCTCGGTAGCCGGCGAAGATTTCGAAGGCGACTATGTCATTCCCGGCCTCGTCGAGCTGCATACCGACCATCTCGAAGGCCATTATCAGCCGCGTCCCGGCATCCGTTGGAACAAGACAGCCGCGGTCCAGGCGCATGACGCCCAGATCGTCACATCGGGCATCACCACGGTGTTTGACTGCCTGCGCATGGGTGCGGATGAGGACGGCGGCTTCGAACATGGCGAGATGCGGGAAATGGCCGACGCCATCCAGTCGGCGGAGAAGGAAGGCCGGCTGCGCGCCGAGCATCTCCTCCACCTGCGCTGCGAGGTCTCGGCCGACAATGTGCTCGAACATTTCGGCGATTTCGAAAACGATCCTCATGTGCGGCTCGTTTCGCTGATGGACCATGCGCCCGGCCAGCGGCAGTTCCAGACGATGGACCAGTATATCTTCTACTACCAGAAGAAGCGGGGCCTGAGCGACGAGGTCTTCGCCCGTTTCGTCGCCAAGCGCCAGGCCGAATCGGCGCGAAATTCGACGCCGCACCGCAATGCCATCGCCAAGGTCTGTGCCGAACGCGGCATCACGGTCGCCAGCCATGACGATGCGACGCTGTCGCATGTCGGCGAGGCGATCGACAACGGCGTGCGGCTTGCTGAATTCCCGACCAGCTTCGACGCCGCCCGCGCCTCGCACGAACACGGCATGAGTGTGCTGATGGGTGCGCCGAACATCGTGCGCGGCAAATCCCATTCCGGCAATATCGCCGCCCGCGACCTCGCCGAGATGGGCGTGCTCGACGTGCTGTCCTCCGATTACGTGCCGCTCAGCCTGCTGCATGCGCCCTTCATCCTCGCCGATGAAGTCGAGAGCATTACCCTGCCGAAGGCAATCGCCATGGTGACGTCGACGCCGGCGCGCACCGTCAGTCTCAACGACCGCGGCCGGATCGCCACCGGGCTGCGCGCCGATCTCGTCCGCGTCCACCGTTCGCATGGCGTGCCGGTGACACGCTCCGTCTGGCGCCAGGGACGCCGTGTCGCATGAGCCCGTACGAACCCCATCCAGGAGCCGGAGCCGAACGCGGCATCATGGTCGTCGTCGTCGGGCCGAGCGGCGCCGGCAAGGACACGCTGATGAACCTTGCCGCCCGGCATTTCGCCGGCCGCGCCGACATTCATTTCACCCGCCGCGTCATCACCCGGCACCGCGACGCAGGCGGCGAAGACCATCTTTCCGTCTCCCTCCAGGGGTTTGCCGCCATGGAGCAGTCGGGCTCCTTCGCCGTTTGGTGGGAGGCCCATGGCTTGAAATACGGTATTCCAGCCGAGGTCTCGGTGGCATTGTCGCGCGGCCATGTCGTCGTCGCCAATGGTTCACGCTCGGCGCTTCACCGTTTCCAGTCCGCTTTCCCGCGGCTCAAGGTGATCAACGTCACCGCTCGCCCGGAAGTGCTCGCCAGCCGGCTGGAGGCGCGCGGGCGCGAGACGCATGAGGATATCATGGCGAGACTCGCCCGCGGGCCGCTGACGGTGCGCGGCGACTATGACGTGGCGGAGCTCGACAATAGCGGCTCGCTCGAAGAGGCCAAGCAGAAGATGGTCACGATCCTCGATGGGCTGCTCGCCGAGGTATGACCGCAATTGAGAGGAAGGGCATGCGCGCCATCAAAGTGGTCGGCTACGATCCTTCCTGGCCGCGGCTCTTTGCTGACATCGGCGCCGAAATCTCCATCCTGCTCGGCAATCTCGTGCTGTCCATCGACCATATCGGCAGTACCTCGGTGCCCGGGCTCGCCGCCAAGCCGAAGATCGACCTCGACGTCGTCACCATCTCCGACGACGTTCTGCCGAAAGCGATCGAGATCGCGCGCGCGTCAGATTTCGTTTTCCATGGCGACAGAGGCGAGAAACGCTGGGCGTTCACCCGAGATCGTGAAGGCTACGGGTTCAAGCTCTATCTCTGCGGCCCCGACAATTGCGCCCATCGCGAGCGCATCCTGTTTCGCAACTATCTGCGGGATCACCCCGAAAGGGCCAAAGCCTACGCCGATCTGAAACGCCGCCTGGCCGCCGAGGCAGACGGCGATTGGGATTTATACACCGGCGGAAAGACCGCGTTCATCAGCGAGACGCTGCGGTTGGCATGCCTATCGACTATTGGCGTGGATCGCCGCTTTCATTAGAGGCGTGACCTCCCGTCGTTTCAGCGATCGACTGCTGCAGCCACGCTCGGAAACGCGCCGATGTCACCTCGTTCCATCGCTCACGGGGTCCGACGACATAATATCCGCCAAGCCGAACATCGGTTTCGAGCAATTCGACGAGCCGCCCGGCGCGCAGGTCATCCGCAGCGATCAGGCGGGTGGCCAGCGCTATTCCTTGACCTGCCACCGCGGCGTCGACCGTCAGGTTGGCTGACCACAGCCGCGGACCGTTCAATGTCACTTCATGCTCGAAGCCAGCCTTGCGAAACCATTGCCGCCACTGATCGCGGCTTTCCTCGTGGATCAGCGGCTGTCGCACCAGATCGTCGAGGGTCCGTATCGGAGCGTTTCGGCTGATCCATTCGGGGCTGGTGACCGGGAACATGCGAGGCCTTTCCAGCAGGATCCAGCGGACATTCCCCCTTGGCTCCTCGGAATAGCGGATGTCGATATCGGCCTCATAACGGGTGAAATCTGGCTCAAGATCGGTCGCGCGCATCACGAAATCGATGCCCGGCAAGGCAAGCTGGAGCTGATTGAAGCGTGGCGTCAGCCACCGTGTGGCGAAACCGGGCACGCACCAAATGCGCAAGACCGTGCGGTTGACTGCTGGGCGCAGCTCTGCCGTCGATTTGGCAATGAGATCGAAAGCCGCCCCGACTGTCTCGGCAAAAACTCTGCCTTCCGCCGTCAGCCTGATGCCGCGCGGGCCGGCATCGACAAGCCGCGTGCCAAACCAGGCTTCGAGATTGCGGACGTGACGGGATATGACGGTGTGACTGAGATTGAGATCGTCCGCAGCTCTCCGCATCGATCCCAGGAGGCTGACCGCCTCGAAGGCGCGCACCATGGAAAGCGGCGGCAAACGTCCGCGTTTTGGAACACCTTCCTGTTCATCCGCCGATGATTTCCCCCTGCGCAATCCTGTCTCCCAGAACGGAAATTGGTTCTGCCGAACCAAGATCGGAATGCCGTCTACATCTTCATATGCCATGGAATTTGCAATTTTGGCGTAACGAAGAGTGGTGCACGGTGGTGCATAGGATGCACCACCTGCTTACTGATTGGCAATCGCGTTTTTCCGCCTTTCGCAAGCGAAAACATCCAATTTGCCGGCGGTGCGACCACTTGTCGGAGGAGACTGGTCGGGAGCGGTGCATCTATGTGTCCACCGCGGTCAACAAAAAGCGCCTTTCCGCCCCGCAGGACATTCGCCAGCATTGCCCGCAACACGCCGCTCCGCCTCGGAGATGACACCACGGCAAAGTCCGCAGACGCCGGCTTTGCCCATCCCTTGCGAGCGGCCGCGATTGCCGACGATCCCCAAGGATCGTGGCTGTCAACCGGCGTCAGACGGACGCTCAACAAACAGGGGAAGCGAATGAAATTCAACAACACTTCGACGATTGCAGCTCTCAGCCTGCTGTCGCTGGCGCTTGCTACGGGGCCGAGCGCGGCCCGGGATCTTACCATCGCGTCCTGGGGCGGGAACTTTCAGGATGCGCAGCGAGAGATCTATTTCAAGCCGTTCTCCAATATTGCCGGCAAGCCTCTGCTCGACGAAGGCTGGGACGGCGGCATTGGTGTCCTTCAGGCAAAGGTCAAGGCGGGCAATCCTTCCTGGGATGCCGTAGAGGTTGAAGCCGACGAGCTCTCGCTCGGCTGCGCCGACGGGCTTTTTGAGAAAGTGGACTGGAACAAGCTTGGCGGCAAGGATGCGTTTCTGCCTTCCGCGGTGAGTGATTGCGGCGTCGGCGCCATCGTCTGGTCGACCGCCATCGCCTATGACGGTGCCAAGATTGCCGATGGCCCGAAGTCCTGGGCCGATTTCTGGGACGTGAAGAAATTTCCCGGCAAGCGCGCCCTGCGCAAGGGACCGAAATACACGCTCGAATTCGCGCTGATGGCCGACGGCGTGCCGGCGGACAAAGTTTACGACGTCCTCGCGACGCCTGAGGGCATCGACCGCGCCTTCGCCAAGCTTGACGCGTTGAAAGCGCACCTTGTCTGGTGGACCTCGGGTGCGCAGCCGCTGCAACTGCTTGCTTCCGGCGAAGTGGCCATGACCAGTGCCTATAATGGCCGCATCACCGGCATCAACCGTTCCGAGGGTCGGCAGTTCAAAGTTGTCTGGCCGGGCAGCATCTATGCCGTGGATAGCTGGGTCGTTCTGAAGGGCGCCGAAAACAAGGAGGCGGCCTTTGACTTCATCGCCTTCGCCAGCAAAGCGGAAAACCAGGCAAAGCTGCCGCAATTTATCGCCTACGGCCTCCCGAACAAGGAAGCCGGCAAAAGCGTGCCGCCGGACCAGTTGGCCGACTTGCCCACCACCCAAGCCAACATGCAGGAAGCAGTCAGCCTTGATACGGATTTCTGGATCGACAATTCGGAAGCATTGACCAAAAGGTTCGACGCCTGGCTGGCACAATAGCGGACGGAATATCGCCCCCGCGGGATCGCTTCTGCCGATCGACCCGTGGGGGCTTCCGCACATTTTCGTCACTTCGCTCCCAGGAGCCGACAATCCGAACGGAGGGCCATCATGGCTGCGCCGCGCATACGCTTTGAAAGAATCTCAAAATCCTTTGGCGTGCACCAGGTCGTCAAAGACCTGACGCTCGACATCGAGAGGGGCGAGTTCGTCAGCCTTCTGGGCCCGTCCGGTTCAGGCAAGACAACTTTGCTGATGATGCTGGCGGGTTTCGAAAACCCGACCGCCGGCGGTATTTTTCTCGACGGCCGCCGCATCGACCACCTGCCTCCGCATCGGCGCGAGATGGGCGTCGTCTTCCAGAATTATGCGCTCTTTCCGCATATGTCGATCGCCGACAACATCGCCTTTCCTCTGAGGATGCGCGGGGTCGGACGAAGCGAGATCGACGAGCGCGTGAAACGCGCCCTCGATATGGTGCAACTGTCGGCGATGAGCAGCAGGAGGCCCGCCCAGCTTTCCGGCGGCCAGCAGCAGCGCGTGGCGCTTGCCCGCTCCCTGGTGTTCGAGCCGGCCGTCGTGCTGATGGACGAGCCGCTTGGGGCACTCGACAAACAGCTGCGCGAACAGATGCAGCTCGATATCCGAGCCCTCCACAAGCGCCTGGAACTGACCGTGGTGTTCGTGACCCACGATCAATCCGAGGCACTGACCATGTCGGACCGGATTGCGGTCTTCAACCACGGCAACATCGAGCAGATCGGTTCGCCGCGTGATATTTACGACCGCCCGCAGACACGTGTCGTCGCCGAATTCATCGGCGAAACCAATCTGATAGAAGGAACGGTCAAGGTGACGGGCACAGCCGGCACCTCCGTCGAGATCGCCGACGGACGGCATGTGATGGTACCGGGCAACAGTTCTCTCTCTGTCGGAAGCCGTGTCCACATTTCCGTTCGCCCCGAGCGCATTTCTCTGGCGGCCGGCGGCATCGGCGCAGCGGCGAACGCCCTGCCGGCAAAAATACTCGACAGCGTCTATCAGGGCGACCACCTGCGGGTGCAGCTCGATGAGGATGCCTTCCGCTTCGTGGTCCGGACGGACATGCGATCGGCGGAGTGGCCGATCGGAGCCGAGGTGGTGGCGCACTTCACACCTGATGACTGCTGGGTGATCGCAGCATGAGTGCTTTCCGTCGACGCACCGGCACCTTTGCCCTCATCCTCCCCCTGACCCTGTTCCTGGGTGTCTTCTTCATCTGGCCGCTTCTGACCGTGCTGGAGCAGGCGGTGTCCGATCCAGTCGTCAGTAAAAACCTGCCGCGGACGACAGCGGCGATTTCGGCCTGGAACCTTAACTCCGAACCCACCGACGAAATGCGGAGGGCTCTTGTCGACGACCTGAAATCGCTCGACGACGACCAGAAACTGGGAGAGGTGGTTCGAAGACTGAACAGCGCCCAGCCGGGTTTCCGCACACTGATGCGAAAGACCGTCGCGGCCGTGAGAGACAGTACCGGGCCGGTAAGCCTCGCAGAGATCGACGCTCGATGGAACGACGTTGCCTTCTGGCGGGCAATCGCCGAAGCGACCTATCCTTATACCGATCGCAACCTGCTTGCCGCGGTCGATCTTCAGCATGACGCATCGGGGGCGATCGTGGCGATGCCGGCCGGAGAGTCCGCCAATCAGGCGATTCTGCTGAGAACATTCGCCGTGGCCGCCGTCGTGACGCTCGCGACCTGTCTCATCGGCCTGCCATATGCGATGCTGGCCGCCGCCTCGAGCGGCTGGCGACGACAACTCCTGCTTGCGGCGGTCCTCCTGCCGCTATGGACATCGCTGCTGGTGCGCACGGCCGCCTGGTACGTGCTCCTTCAGGACAAAGGACTCATCAACTCCCTCCTCGTATCGCTCGGCCTCCTCAACACTCCGTTGCCGCTTCTTTTCAATCGGACGGGTGTCGTCATCGCCATGACGCATGTGCTGCTGCCGTTCATGGTTCTGCCGATCTACAGCGTCCTTATCGCAATCCCGCGGAACCTGATGCCGGCGGCAGCCTCTCTCGGCGCGAGGCCGATCCGGGGCTTTCTGCATATCCTGCTGCCTCTGGCCCTGCGCGGCATTGCCTCCGGCGGACTGCTCGTGTTCATGGCAGCACTCGGTTACTACATCACACCGGCGCTCATCGGCGGACCGAAGGACCAGATGATCAGTTCGGTGATCGCCTTCTACGCCACGGGCTCCGCCAATTGGGGCATGGCCGGTGCGCTCGGTATGGTGCTGCTCGCCGTGACGATCGCGCTCTACGGCGTTTACGGCCGGATATCCATGAAGACGACGGGGGCGTGACATGACAATTCGGTTGCTAAAATTTCTGTTCGGCGCAGCAACGGTCACTTTTCTGCTGGCTCCGCTTTTGGCGATCCTTCCGATCGCATTTACCTCCAGCAGCTTCCTGGCCTATCCCATTCCTTCTTTTTCGGCTCGCTGGTTTGCGGAACTGGCAACCGAGGAGGCCTGGCGACGATCCATCGTCAACAGCTTGCTGATCGGAACGGGGACCACTTTGCTTTCCACCATGCTCGGCATTCTGGCTGCACTGGCGTTGCGCAGGCGCGTTGTTTTTGCCGCGGCGCTGAGGACGATATTCCTCCTGCCGATGGTCGTTCCAGCCGTGGTGCTCGGCGTCGGGCTGCAGATCCTGTTTGCCGGCCTCGGATTTCCAAACACATTTGCGGCCGTGATCGTGGCGCATACGGTTGTCGCCGTGCCCTTTGTGCTGGTTAGCATCACCGCCTCGCTTGAGGGCATCGACTGTCGCACCGAGCGTGCGGCCGCGAGCCTGGGGGCTTCTCCGGCGAAGGTCTTCTGGAAAGTGACGCTGCCGCTCGCCATGCCCGGCGTCCTCTCCGGCGCCGTGCTTGCCTTTGCCACCTCGCTGGATGAAGTCGTCCTGACCCTGTTCGTCGCCGGACCAAACCAGCTGACGCTCGCCCGCCAGATGTTCTCGTCGATTCGCGAAAACATCAGCCCGGCCATCGTGGCGGCGGCATTTCTGTTTATCGTCGGGACGATCTTTCTCGGAGGCCTGCTCGCGGTGGTGCACAAACGCGCCGCCCGGTCTGCGGCCCCAGCCTGAGGCCAGGGCCGTTCGTCCTTCGGGGAACCGATGACTCCCGTTACTCGCCGTCACCCCGACCGGAAACGATCTCGCGCTTGCCGACATGGTTGGCCGGCCCGACCAGGCCTTCCTTTTCCATGCGTTCGACCAACGAGGCGGCTCTGTTGTAGCCAATGCCGAGGCGGCGCTGGATGTAGGAGGTGGAGCACTTCTTGTCGCGCATGACGACCTTGACCGCCTGCTCGTAGAGCTCGTTGCCATCCTCGGAGGCCATGGCGCTCTTGTCGAAGACGGCGCCGGCTTCCTCCTCTTCGGGCTCTTCCTCCTCGTCGGCGGTGACGGTGTCGAGATATTCGGGGCGGCCCTGGGTCTTCAGGTGGGCAACGACCTTTTCGACCTCGGCATCAGAGACGAAGGGACCGTGGACGCGGGAAATCCGCCCGCCGCCCTGCATGTGCAGCATGTCGCCCTGGCCGAGCAGCTGCTCGGCCCCCTGTTCGCCGAGAATGGTGCGGCTGTCGATCTTCGAGGTCACCTGGAAGGAGATGCGGGTCGGGAAGTTCGCCTTGATCGTGCCGGTGATCACGTCGACCGACGGGCGCTGCGTCGCCATGATCAGGTGGATGCCGGCGGCACGCGCCATCTGCGCTAGACGCTGGATCGCGCCTTCGATCTCCTTGCCGGCGACCATCATCAGGTCGGCCATTTCGTCGACGATGACGACGATATAAGGCATCGGCGTCAGGTCCAGCGCTTGGTTTTCTTCGATCGGGGCACCGGTGCCCTTGTCGAAGCCGACCTGGACCATGACATGGATGGTCTCGCCCTTGTCGCGGGCCTGCGCCACGCGGTCGTTATAGCCATCGATGTTGCGCACGCCGAGGCGCGACATCTTGCGGTAACGCTCTTCCATCTCGCGCACGGCCCATTTCAGCGCCATGACCGCCTTCTTCGGATCGGTGACGACGGGCGTCAGCAGATGCGGGATGCCGTCATAGACGGAAAGTTCGAGCATCTTCGGGTCGACCATGATCAGCCGGCACTGTTCCGGCGTCATGCGGTAGAGGAGCGACAGGATCATCGTGTTGATGGCGACCGATTTGCCCGAGCCGGTGGTGCCGGCGACGAGCAGATGCGGCATCTTCGCCAGCTCGGCGATCACGGGCTCGCCGCCGATGGTCTTGCCGAGGCCGAGCGCCAGCTTGTAGCCGCTCTTCTCGAAATCCTGGCTTTCGATCATCTCGCGGAAATAGACTGTTTCACGGGTGACATTCGGCAGTTCGATGCCGATGACGTTGCGGCCGGGCACGACGGCGACGCGGGCCGAAAGCGCCGACATCGAGCGGGCGATATCGTCGGCCAGGCCGATGACGCGCGATGACTTCACGCCGGGCGCCGGCTCGAACTCATAGAGGGTGACGACGGGGCCGGGGCGGACATGAATGATCTCGCCCTTGATGCCGAAATCCTCAAGCACGCTTTCCAGAAGCCCGGCATTCTGCTCCAGCGTCTCCTGCGACATGATCTCGCCGAGCCGTTCCGGCGGCTCCTGCAACAGGGCACGCGGCGGGAATTCATAGCCGGAGGCGTCGATCCTTTCCGGCCTTGCCGCCAGGCGCGGCGACGGCAGAACCGCGGCGACGGGCGGCGTGCGCTGGGGCACAGGCGCGGCCTGAGGGGCTGGAGCGACGTGAAGAGCAGGCGCCGGCTGAGGCACGGGCGCAATCGGAGAGGTCAGCGCAGGCGCAGGGGCCGGCACAACAGGGATCTCGACGGGGATGCGCCTTGGCCGTTCCAGGGATATGGCGGCCGGGGGGCGCGGGGCAGGCTTTGCGGAGGGCGCAGCGGCCGGCAGAACCGGGCGGGAGGCGGCGGTAGCAGCGGCCGGCCGGCCCGGGCGCCATTCCATGATGCGGAACAGCGACGTGATCGATTCTGGCGCCGTCTCGGCCTTCGGGAACGAGATCACGGCAGGCGCGCGAACCGGCTCGGCCTCTTCGAAGGCCATGACCTCCCAGAAGGCGAAATCCGAAATGGAAGAAAGCTCGGCGGTGGCCCGGAAAGCAGGCGCGGCCAGCTCGTCGGGAACAAGGGATGGCTGCAGTTCGATCATCTGCGGTGCTGCGGGAAGTTCGTCCGGCTCCGGCAGATAGATATCGAAGGGCACGTCGACGGCGACCGGCTCGATCCGTATCGCCTGCTGCCCCATCTGCGAATCATCGCGGACGGGTTCATCCGGCACCCGCCGCTTGCTGATCAGCGTTTCCGGCGTGCGGGTAAAACGGACGTTCGGCGCGAGGGAAAAATTGCTCTGCCAGATCGGCGCCGCCGGCTTTTCTCCCGGCTCGACCGCCGGAAGGTCCGTTTCAGTCCCGCTGGAAAAGTCCCCGGCGTCCGTCAAATTGGTTCTGGGAAAACGCATGCGTCCGCTACTCACTCATGCCTAACAAATTACGACCCTACCGGGATAGAAAAGGAAGGTTAATAAGTTCCTTCCCGCCGTATCGTTCCGACACGGCTCCCGTCGCTAATTCGCTGCGATTTCAGTGAGTTGAATTGAACGGAAAAATCTTTGCCGATTTTGTGGAGACGAGGCTAATGCGCCTCGTCCCAATTGCTGGCGGCGCGCGCGTCGACCCTCAGCGGCACGCGCATTTCGAGCGCCGGCATGGTGGCGTTTTCCATGACCGAGACGATAACCGGCATCGCCTTTTCGACATCCTCGTCCTCGACTTCGAAAATGAGTTCGTCATGCACCTGCAACAGCATGCGGACGCGATCGCCAAGACCGACTTCGGCGAGCGCCGGCTCCATCCTGATCATCGCCCGGCGGATGACGTCGGCGGCCGAGCCCTGGATCGGCGCGTTGATCGCGGCACGCTCGTTGAAGGCGCGCACGGACGGGTTGGAAGAGCGGATTTCGGGATAGTTGATTCGCCGGCCGAAGATCGTCTCGACATAACCTTTGTCGCGCGCCATCGCCTTGCGGCTTTCCATATAATCGCGGATGCCGGGGAAACGCTCGAAATACTTCTTGATGTAGTCGCCGGCTTCCGAGCGCTCGATCGACAGCTGGTTGGCAAGGCCGAAGGCCGAAATGCCGTAGATGATGCCGAAATTGATCGCCTTGGCGCGGCGGCGGACTTCGCCCGGCATGCCTTCAACCGGCACGCCGAACATTTCCGAGGCGGTCATGGCGTGGATATCGACGCCATCCTCGAAGGCCTTGGTCAGCTGCGGGATCTCGGCCACATGGGCAAGCACGCGCAATTCGATCTGGCTGTAGTCGGCGGAAATCAGCTTGTGGCCCGGCGTCGAGATGAAGGCGGTGCGGATCTTGCGGCCTTCGGCGGTGCGCACCGGAATATTCTGCAGGTTCGGCTCGGAAGAGGACAAGCGCCCCGTCGTCGTCGATGCCAGCGAATAGGAGGTGTGGACCCGCTTCGTCTCGGCGTGGACATAGCCGGGGAGCGCATCGGTATAGGTGGATTTCAGCTTGGTCAGCTGGCGCCAGTCGACGATCTTGCGCGGCAGCTCGAAACCGGCGGCGGCTAGATCCTCAAGCACCTGCGCCGAGGTGGACCATTGCCCGGTTTTCGTCTTGCTGCCGCCGGCAAGACCCATCTTGCCGAACAGAATATCGCCGAGCTGCTTCGGCGAGCCGATGTTGAACCGCTCGCCGGCGAGCATATAGATCTCGTCTTCCAGCCTGGCGGCGCCCTGGGCCAATTCACCGGACAGGCGCGACAGGATCTGCCGGTCGACGGTGATTCCGCGCGCTTCCATGCGCGCCAGCACCGGCAGCAGCGGCCGTTCCAGCCGTTCATAGACGCTGGTCAGCCCGGCCGCCACCAGCCGCGGTTTCAGCACCAGCCAGAGCCGCAGCGTCACGTCGGCATCTTCGGCGGCATAATGGGTGGCGCGGTCGATATCGACGAGATCGAAGGTGACGTTCGCCTTGCCGCTGCCCGCCACATCCTTGTAGGGGATCGGCGTGTGGCCGAGGAATTTTTCCGAGAGCGGGTCCATGCCGTGGGCGCCGGTGCCGGCGTCGAGCACGTAGGAGATCAGCATCGTGTCGTCGAAACTCCTAGTCTCGATGCCGTAGCGCTGCATCAGCAGGTAATCGTATTTGAGGTTCTGGGCGACCTTGAGGACCGCAGCGTCCTCCAGCAGGGCCTTCAGCCGCGGCAGAGCGTCACGCATGGGGATCTGGTTGTCGGCAAGGCCGCCGCCGAGCAGATCGCCGACGCCGTTCTTGTGGGCGAGCGGTATATAGGCGGCGCGAATCTTCGTGCCGGTGGGATCCGCCGTATTGTCGGCGATTGCCAGCGAGAAGCCGACAAGCTCGGCCTGCATCGCATCCAGCGACGTTGTCTCGGTATCGAAAGCAACGAGGCCTGTGGCGCGCGCATCGGCGATCCACCGGTCGAGCGTGGCGAGATCCCGGATCGTCGCATAGGCCGTGTGATCGAAGGGCAGCGTCGCAAAGGCTTCGGCCCGCGCCTTGGCCAGATCGGCGGGCGAAAAGGCGCCTTCGACTGAAGCCTTGGCCTTCGCACGCGGCGGCACCGGCACCGATTCGCCGGAAACCTCGGGTATGCCGCCGGCAACCGGGGCCGGCTCGGCCGCATCGAGATCGGGGCCATGGGCAGCCTTGCCCCATTCAATGTTGACGATCGCCGGTTCGATGGCGCTCGCATCGCAATCGCAGACCTCGGCGACGCGGCGCGTCAGCGTCGTGAATTCCATCGTCTTCAGGAAACCGATCAGCTTCGGGCCGTTTTGCGGCTCCAGCACCAGCGCGTCGAGATCGAGGTCGAGCGGTACATCGGCGCGCAGCCGCACGAGGTCGCGCGAGAGCCTGGCCATATCGATATTGGCAAGGATCGTCTCGCGGCGCTTGACCTGCTTGATCTCGGTGGCCCGATCGAGCAGCGTGTCGAGATCACCATATTCCTCGAGCAGCTGGGCGGCGGTTTTCGGGCCGATGCCGGGAATGCCGGGCACATTGTCGACGGAATCACCGGTCATCGCCTGCAGGTCGATCATCTTTTCCGGCGGCACGCCCCATTTCTCGATGACATCGGGAATGCCGATCTGCTTGTCCTTCATGCTGTCATACATATGGACATTCGGGCTGACGAGCTGCATCAGGTCCTTGTCGGAAGAGACGATGGTGACATCGGCCCCCGAGGCCTCGGCCTGGCGGGCATAGGTGGCGATGATATCGTCGGCCTCAAAACCTTCGGTCTCGATGCAGGGCAGATTGAAGGCGCGGGTCGCCTCGCGGATCAGACCGAATTGCGGAATGAGCTCTTCCGGCGGGGCGGAGCGGTTCGCCTTATAGGCGTCGTAGAGATCCTTGCGAAAGGTCTTGGCGGAATAATCGAAGATGACGGCAAGATGCGTCGGCGTGACGCCGACATCGGTGTTGCGCGCGTCCCGCAACAGCTTCCACAGCATGTTGCAGAAACCGGAAACGGCGCCGATCGGCAGGCCGTCGGTCTTGCGGGTCAGTGGCGGAAGTGCATGAAACGCCCGGAAGATGAACCCGGAACCATCGACTAGGAAGAGGTGATCGCCTTTTTTCATGGCTGCATGGATAGCGCGGGCACGGGACAAGGTCCATATAAAGTTCGGCGGGCGAGGCGGAAGATTCCGCTCACCAAACTGTTACCGATTTGTAACGATCACCCTCCCTTGAAAAACCACATTCTCAAGCACAAATCCATGTCACCGGCGCTTGATCGCGCCGCGGGTCTGATTACCGGCTTGTCCCCCGCCGCGTCAGGCTTGGACAAAGGCCTTATCCCCCTCTCCGGGCCTTTGTCCCCACTTTAAGGTCGCCATGGCCAACCTCCAGGCCATGGCGACTTTTGTTTTTCCAGGCACTCGAAATTATCGTCGCGGCTTGCATATTTTGGAGTATCGCATGCGATTTGCTGCATTGTCTCCGGCATGGTTTTGAGCCTAACTTGCAATCATGGGATTTAACCGCATGGATTCGGGAGCCTACCTTGCCAGCCAGCTGGCGAAGGGTTTTGCCCGCTCGCTGCACCAGCGCGCGGTCGGGCTCGGTTTTTCTCCCGGCCAGTTCCCCATCCTGCTGGAACTCTGGGCCGAGGACGGACTGACCCAGAAACAGCTTCTCGAGCGGGTCGATATCGAGCAGGCGACCATGGCCAATACGCTGTCGCGCATGGTCCGCGACGGGCTGATCGAACGCCGGCCGCATCCATCCGACAAGCGGGCGCAACTGCTCTTCCTGACGCCGAAAGCCCGCGCCATGGAGGCCGAGGCGATCGAAACCGCGCGCAAGGCCGACCTTGCGTTGTTTAAAGGTTTTCGGGTTTTCGAGCGCGAGCTGACGCTCGAATATATCCGCCGTCTTCTGGAAAACGCCAAGGCGCTCTGAGCGCGATCATTCGCTGCGATTTTCGCTGACAAGGCGTGTGCGCCGTCGCGGCGGCACGGCGGTTCCGGCTTGCTCCGACAGGATGCTTTTGCGAACGGCCGGCTTCATGCTCGGCTCGATATCCGGCTTGCCGAGCAGCAGGCCCTGCACCTGCGCGCAGCCTTCCTCGACGACGATCCGGCGCTGCATCTCGGTTTCCACACCCTCGGTGACGACGGGCATGCCGAGGCTGTGGCCGAGACCGATAATCGCCCGCACGATCGATCGCGCCGCCGCGTCATGCTCCAGCACCCCGGTGAAGCTGCGGTCGACCTTGATCTTGTCGAAGGGAAACGAGCGCAGGTTCGAAAGCGAAGAGTAGCCGGTGCCGAAATCGTCCATGACGATGTGCACCCCCAACCGACGCAGGCGCTGCAGCGTTGCCATCACCCGGTCGCGATCGCGGATCAGGGCTGTCTCGGTGATTTCAAGCTCCAGCCGATCGGCTGCTAGCCCCGTCTCGGCGAGGACCGCCTCGACCCGCTCGCACAGGTTGGGCAGCATGAACTGCACCGGCGAAACATTGACCGCAATCCTCAGCGGCTGCGGCCAGCGCGCGGCCTCCATGCAGGCCTGCTGCAATATCCATTCGCCGAGCTGAACAATCGATCCGCTTTCCTCGGCGATCGGGATGAAAATGTCGGGCTCGGTCATGCCGTGGCCCGGCCGGTGCCAACGCATCAAGGCCTCGTAGCCGCTGATCTCGCCGTTCTGCGCGTTGAGGATCGGCTGATAGCTGACATAGAGTTGGTTGCGGATGATCGCGTGGCGCAAGTCACTTTCGATCTGGCGGCGGTTGCGCGCCGCTTCGTCCATTTCCGCGTCGAAGAAACAGGCCCTGCCGCGGCCATCATGCTTGACCCGGTAGAGCGCGGTATCGGCGTTGTTGCAGAGTTCTTCGGCCGTGCTCCCATCTCTTGGATAGAGCGCGATGCCGAGGCTGACGCCGACCGCTGTGGGGTCACGGGCCGTGTCCATCTCGGCAGCGAATTCGTCGATGATATCAGCCGCAAGCTTTTGCGCCGCCGCCGGCTGCTGCCCATCGGACTGGATGATGGCGAATTCGTCGCCGCCGAGCCGGGCGATCGTATCACTCTCACCGGCAACCCGGCGCAGGATAGCGGCGACCTTGCGGAGAATCCGGTCGCCCTCGGCATGGCCGAAGATGTCATTGACGGCCTTGAACCGATCGAGGTCGAGACAGAACAGCGCAACCTCGGTGTTCTTGCGTTCCGCCACCTGCAGCGCCTGCCGGATGCGGGTGTCGAACAACGACCTGTTCGGCAGATCGGTGAGCACGTCGTGGTGGGCGAGATGCTCGATCATCTCCTCGGCCTGTTTGCGCTCGGTGAGATCGCGCACCGCCAGCACCTCGCAATCGCGGCCACGATAGACGATCCTGCTGGAGTTTACGTCTACGGCAATCTCTCTGCCGGTGCGGGTGTTCAGCAGCGTCTCGCCGGGCCTGTTCTCCCGGGGCGCCTGAACGACCGTCAGCACATCCGAGGGCGCCTTGCCCGAGAGATCGGCTAGCTTCCAGCCCGATAATGCCTGGAACCGTTCGTTGACATCGATGATCCGGCCTTCGCGCAGGATCAGCAGGCCCTCCTGCGAGGCATTGGCAAGTCCGCGCAGATCCGTCAGATGGCTTTGGACGAAGACCACGGCAAGGGCGACGAGGATAAGAGCCGTTGCCGCCACCACGACGATCGCGGCGAGCACCCGCGTGTCGAGCACCAATGTCGGAACCTGCATGCCGGGGTCCGGCACAAAGGTAATGCTGCCCATCGAGATGAAGTGAAGTGTGCAGATGGCGAGGACGAAGACCAGCGATGAGGTTAGGAGACGCCTCATGCCCTTCAGATTGAAAAAAATGTGGAAGGCGGCGCTCGACAGAAGCATTCCGGCGACGACCGCCGTCAGCGTCATCAAGGGATCGTAGAGGATGACCGCCTGTGTCTCGATCGCCTGCATGCCGGTCAGGTGCATGGAGGCGATGCCGAGTGCCATCAGCGCCCCGCCGCGAATGGAGGAAAATCTTCCCTCACGTTGCGAGGCGGCGAGGATCGCCACCCACGAGCCTCCGACCGACAGGAAAAAGGAGAGCAGCGTCAGGTCGAGCGCATAACTGATCGGCGTGCCACCATCATAAGCGAGCATGGCGATAAAGTGGGTTGCCCACACGCCGGTGCCGAAGGCAAAGCCCGACGCGCCGACCCAAAGCTTGCGCTGCCCGGCGTCGCACTCCTGGGCACGGGAATACAGCAGCATCGCCGCCATGGCGCCGACCAGGCAGACCACGGCCGCCACGATGACCAAGCGCCAATCATGATTGTCGCGAATACATGCAATGACCGAAAACATGTGCGCGCCCCCGAACAGCTGATTTTCGGCCGATGCTATTTAGGTTGTGCTAATTAACTGTAAATTGAATTAGATCTTTCTTTATTATCGCGGCAGATGTTTCCACAAGACCGAATTGCGTGGTTTCAGCATGCTAGCGCGCCCCTGATTTTTTACTTTTTGCGCCTCGCCTGCTTTCCCGGTTTGGTCTATCGTCCCGCCGAATTTCGAAAAGGAGTCGAAAATGGCCGACATACAACCGGTTCTTTCGCGTGCGGACCAGAATCTTTCATCGAGCCTCGAAAAACTGTTCGAGCTGCTGCGCATCCAGTCGATTTCCACCGATCCCGCCTACAAAGCCGAATGCCGCAAGGCCGCCGAATGGCTCGTCGCCTATCTCGAAGCGCTCGGCTTCGAAGCCTCCGTTCGCGACACGCCAGGCCATCCGATGGTCGTCGCTCACCATGCCGGCGCGTCCACCGGCGCGCCGCACGTTCTGTTCTACGGCCATTACGACGTTCAGCCGGTCGACCCGATCGAGCTTTGGGAAAACGACCCCTTCGAGCCGACGATCAAGGATGTCGGCAACGGCCGCAAGATCCTGACCGGCCGCGGCACGTCCGACGACAAGGGCCAGTTGATGACCTTCCTCGAGGCCTGCCGCGCCTATAAGGAGATCAACGGCGCGCTTCCCTGCCGCGTCACCATTCTCTTCGAAGGCGAGGAAGAATCCGGCTCGCCATCGCTGAAGCCCTTCCTCGAAGCCAATGCCGCCGAGCTCAAGGCCGATTATGCGCTGGTTTGCGATACCGGTATGTGGGACCGCGACACGCCGGCGATCGCCGCGGCACTGCGCGGCCTTGTCGGCGAGGAAGTCACCGTGACGGCCGCCGACCGCGACCTGCATTCCGGCCTCTTCGGGGGCGCTGCCGCCAATCCCATCCACATCCTCGTCGAGGCTCTCGCCGGCCTGCATGACGAGACCGGCCGCATCACGCTCGAGGGCTTCTACAACGGCGTCGAGGAAACGCCCGACAACATCAAGGCCTCATGGGAGACGCTGGGCAAGACCGCCGAGACCTTCCTCGGCGAAGTCGGCCTTTCCATTCCATCCGGCGAAAAGGGCCGTTCGGTGCTGGAACTCACCTGGGCGCGGCCGACCGCCGAAATCAACGGCATCTGGGGCGGATATACCGGCGAAGGCTTCAAAACGGTGATCGCCGCCAAGGCATCGGCGAAAGTTTCGTTCCGGCTTGTCGGCACGCAGGATCCGGCCGCCATCCGCAAAGCCTTCCGCAGCTATATCAGCTCGAAGATTCCCGCCGATTGCTCGGTCGAGTTCCATCCGCATGGCGGCTCGCCGGCGATCCACCTCTCCTATGATTCGCCGGTTCTGACCAAGGCGAAGACCGCACTTTCCGACGAGTGGCCGAAACCCGCCATCGTCATCGGCATGGGCGGATCGATCCCGATCGTCGGCGACTTCCAGAAGATGCTCGGCATGGAATCTCTGCTCGTGGGCTTCGGCCTCAGCGACGACCGCATCCATTCGCCGAACGAGAAATACGAGCTCGTCTCCTACCACAAGGGCATCCGCTCCTGGGTGCGGATTCTTCAGGCGCTCGCCGCCTGAGCGTAAGGCATGCCAGATCGCAATAACAAAAAGGCCGGTTAAAACCGGCCTTTCGTCATCCGCTCGCTCAGTGCCAGTTCATCCGTGGTCAATGAGAAGCAGGTATTGCAGCCAGACTGCCTCGGAAAGGTTAACGGATCGTTAATGTATCGCAGAGCCGACAACTTTCGCGTCCTGCGCATTCGCGATTTCATCCGGCATATCGAAAACGCCATACCACATCACAAAATCCCCCTCGTTCAAGCTGCGTTCATCGCGACCCGGATATAAACCCTTGAAAGACAAGGAGAATGGCGACGCCCTAACAAATGCGGGCGATCGCTCTATCTTTTCTATAGATGGCATATGCCAAGAGAAGGCAGCGCCGCGCTGCCTGAAAACGCGCCAACCAGGAGTGAGAAGCGTGAAAAATCTCATTGTTAAGATCGCCGCGGCTGGCCTGTTTGTGCTGGCGCCGGTGATCGCACAGGCCGCCGAGGGCTACTCGACGGCGAACGTCAACATGCGAGCGGGTCCGAGCACCCGATATCCAGCCGTCGCAGTCGTGCCTGCCGGTTCCCCCGTCGAAATTCGTGGATGTCTTTCCAACGTCAACTGGTGCGACGTCGAATTCTATGGCGGTCGCGGCTGGGTGTCCGGCCAATATGTACAGGCCGTCTACCAGCAACGCCGTGTCTATGTCGGTCCGCAATATTACCGCCCGCTCGGCATTCCGATGATCAGCTTCAGCGTCGGCAATTATTGGGACCGCAACTACCGCGACCGCGATTTCTACCGTGAGCGCGACCGCTGGAGCCGCGGCCCCGATTATTACTACCGTAACCGGGATCGGGATCGCGACTACGGCGACCGCAACCGGGATCGCGATTACGGGGACCGCAACCGGGACTGGCGCGACGACAATCGAAGGGACGACCGCAGAGACGAAAGCCGCAGGTCGGACCGTCGAGATGACAACAGAGATAATACCAGGAGTTCGGATTTCCGCGACCTGCCGCAGTTCAGGGGCGGGAAGGCCGATACCTACAATCGCCCGGACCCCAGGGCTTCGCCCTTCGTCTGCCGCCCGGGCGATCCGTCCTGCGACTGAGATATCAGGAGCGGCGGCCGCAAGGCCGCCGCTTATCTCAATGGCAGCGTCCATCGCGCGGAAAAGGCGAGAAGGACGCCGTAAGAAAAAGCCCGGCGCTCCCAAGAGGGATGCACCGGGCCTGATGTCGATCGGCGCGTGTTGAGGGGAGACGGCCGATCATGCGCGGGACGTGAGGGGTTGAGGGGTGTCCCGCTTCTCCCTAAACTATCGCGGACGCACTTGGTTCCGCCGGCCGGTCAGAAGATTGCGGCGGCGCAGCGAAAGCAGCCCGCACAATTCGGCGCAACGCATGGTCAGGCTGGTTTCCTCGCTCCTCGCGAGGCGGCATCGCCCCGCGAAAGCAAGCACGCTCCAGACGCGCGCAAGTCGGCGCGACGCTGTCAGATCGTGACAGTCGCGACGACCGGCAATCATGCCTGTGGGAGGTCAGCGACAATTTGATGTGAGAGCATCGTGATGCTCTTGTCTTGCAGCATTCTTTATTGCAGTTTTGAGATGTTGCGGATCGATTTTGATCCGTTCGAGGCTGGACCCTGATGACGCGAGACTACCTGGTTTTCCCAAGGCTTTTCGGCGCTCGGGCAGCCGCTATTGATGTTACCGTCTGGCATAAACACAACCCCCTCCTTCCTGTGCGACTTACCGATGGGGCGAACCTCAATCCTTCCGGCCAGATCTGGCGGCGTTTTCATCTCGGAGAATGGGAATATAAGCAGGATCCGGAAACGCTCGACGATTACGAAGCTCGCCAGTTTTGAGCGCCGATGCATGTTGCCCACAACTGTGCAGCGGTTTTGGGATAACGACATCCATAAAACGAGTTGAAACGCAGCGCACGAAGCCGGAATGACGCAAAGCGCTTTATCGGCGCGTTCTGCTTTGCTTTCCATAATTAACACCCCGTTAAATCGCCGCATTTACAGTTCAGTCGGGTGACGGCGACTGCAAGAGTGCCGTTGTGCGAAGTCACGCTTCGCGATCGAACATGGGGTGTGACCGGTCGGCGATGGCAGGCAGAGGCAGATCAGGCGACAGAATCGAACCGTCCTTCAGCGGCCGCCCGGCCCGCGACGATGACGAGTTTTCCCTCGATGCCGATGACCGCATTGCCAGGAGCCGATCCACACGGCGCGGCAGCTCCAAGCCGCCCGAACGCCCTGCCCCCCGGCGGCGGCGCGAACCGCGGGAACGCGAAGGCGGCGGCTTGTTCGGCTTCGTGCGACGCGTGATCTACTGGTGCGTCGTGCTGTTCATCTGGGCCGGCATCGGCGTTGCCGGGCTGGTGGTCTATTATGGCTCGCGCATGCCGAGCGCCAGCACATGGGCGATCCCGGAACGGCCGCCGAACGTCAAGATCACCGCCGTCGACGGCAGCGTCATCGCCAATCGCGGTGCCACTGGCGGCGAGGCGTTGTCGCTCGAAAACATGTCGCCCTATATTCCGGAGGCCGTCATCGCCATCGAGGATCGGCGCTTCTATTCGCATTTCGGCGTCGATCCGCTCGGCCTCGGCCGGGCTGTAGTGACCAACTTCACGGCTGGCCACATGGTGCAGGGTGGCTCGACGCTGACGCAGCAACTCGCCAAGAACCTCTTCCTCTCCCCGGAAAGAACGCTGGAACGCAAGGTGCAGGAGGTGCTGCTCTCGCTCTGGCTGGAGCAGAAATACACCAAGGACCAGATCCTTGCCATGTATCTCAACCGGGTGTTCTTCGGATCGAACGCCTATGGCGTCGAGGCGGCGTCACGCCGCTATTTCAACAAATCGGCGCGGGATGTGAACCTCGGCGAGGCGGCGGTGCTGGCCGGCCTGCTCAAGGCGCCGTCGCGGCTTTCGCCGGCCCGCGACGCGGACGCTGCCAATGCCCGCGCCCAGCTCGTGCTTGCGGCAATGCGCGAGCAGGGTTTCATCACCGACTCCGAGGTCAAGACCGCAATGTCGCAGACCCCGGCTTCAGCCAAGAGCTATTGGTCGGGCGCCGGACACTATGTTGCCGACATGGTGATGGACGAGCTGCCGGGTCTGATCGGTGACGTCAAGGAAGACGTCATCGTCGATACGACCATCGACAAGTCGCTGGAAAAGAAAGCCGAGCAATCGCTGGTCGACGTGCTCGACAAGGAGGGCGGAAAGCTCGACGCTTCGCAGGCGGCCCTCGTCTCGATCGACGGCACCGGCGCGATCCGGGCGCTCGTCGGCGGCAGGGATTATGCGACGAGCCAGTTCAACCGAGCCGTCAAGGCCAAACGCCAGCCGGGCTCCTCGTTCAAGCCCTTCGTCTATGCCGCCGCGCTCGAAAAAGGACTGACGCCCTTTTCGGTGTTCAACGACGCGCCGATCCGCATCGGCGACTGGACGCCCGAAAATTACGAGAAGAAATACAATGGCGAGGTGACGCTGGCCACCGCACTTGCCAAGTCGCTGAATACGGTGGCCGCCCAGCTGGTGATGTATGACGGGCCGGATCAGGTGATCAAGCTTGCGCACCGGCTCGGCATCGAAAGCGAGCTGCAGCCGAATGCCTCGATCGCGCTCGGCACCTCTGAGGTGTCGCTGATGGAACTCACCGCCTCCTATGCCGCCTTCATGAACGGCGGCTACAAGGCGACGCCGCACGTCATCCGCCGGGTGACGACCGCCGAGGGCAAGGTTCTCTACGAAAATACTTATGACAGCCCGCCGCGCGTGCTGTCCGAGCAGATCGTCGCCGAAATGGATGCGATGATGATGGGCGTCATCGACAGCGGCACCGGCAAGAGCGCCAAGATCCCCGGCTGGCAGGCGGCGGGAAAGACCGGCACGACGCAGAATTCACGCGACGCACTCTTCGTCGGCTTCACCAGCAACCTCACCACCGGCGTCTGGTTCGGCAATGACGACGGCAAGCCGATGAAGAAGGTGACCGGCGGCGGTCTTCCGGCCAAAGCCTGGAAGGAATTCATGATCGCCGCCCACAAGGGTCTTTCGCCGGCGCCGCTGTTCGGCAACGGCCAGTTGATCGGCGATCCCAATGGTCAGCCGATGGCGCAGACGGCACCGGGCGGTGGACAATCGGGCAGCGGACAACCGATGACGGCCGAGGCGCCGCCGTCGACAATCGGCGGCATCATTTCCGGCGTCTTCGGCGGCGGCGACAGTGCTAACCGCTATCCGCAGGCGCCTGTCCGGCAACAGAGTGCGACCTCCGGCAACGGGCCCGTTCCTCCCGCCGACGTTGCCGAAGGCGGCTACGACAGCATGGTGCCGCCCGGCGATGTCGGGGGGCCGCAATCGACCTCTTCGGTCCAGCCGCGGCGCACGACCCTGCTCGATCTGATCATGGGCCAGTGAGATCTATGGCTGCACGGCCGGCACAAGCCGGATACGCTGGAAATCGGCCACTTTCCGGACGGCGGGCGGTCTGTTTCCCGGTGACTGTAAAAATTGAATGCACCACATTCGTTTTGCTGGATTCCGGGCCATTTCTCGCCTTGCAGTCCAGAAAACCGCTCCTTATATACGCCGCATCACCGCAATCACGATTGCGTAATCTTAAGTAGACCCATCCCGTAAGGGGCTGTCAGGGAATGCCTTCTCGGGGTTCAGACAGCTTGCTTCAAGGAGAGAATGACATGGCAAAAGTAATTGGTATCGACCTTGGAACGACGAATTCCTGCGTCGCAGTCATGGACGGCAAGGACGCGAAGGTTATCGAGAATGCGGAAGGTGCACGCACGACCCCTTCCATGGTGGCATTTTCCGATGATGGCGAACGCCTCGTCGGCCAGCCGGCCAAGCGCCAGGCGGTCACCAACCCGACGAATACACTCTTTGCAGTCAAGCGCCTGATCGGCCGCCGCTATGAAGATCCGACCGTCGAGAAGGACAAGCACCTCGTTCCCTTCACCATCGTCAAGGGCGACAATGGCGACGCCTGGGTCGAAGCCAATGGCAAAGGCTACTCGCCCGCACAGATTTCCGCGATGATCCTTCAGAAGATGAAGGAAACCGCCGAATCCTATCTCGGCGAAAAGGTCGAAAAGGCCGTCATCACCGTTCCCGCCTATTTCAACGACGCGCAGCGCCAGGCAACCAAGGATGCCGGCCGCATCGCCGGACTTGAAGTTTTGCGCATCATCAACGAGCCGACCGCTGCCGCACTCGCCTACGGGCTCGACAAAAAAGAAGGCAAGACGATTGCCGTCTACGACCTTGGTGGCGGTACCTTCGATATCTCGATCCTCGAGATCGGCGACGGCGTCTTCGAGGTGAAGTCGACCAACGGCGATACTTTCCTCGGCGGTGAAGACTTCGACATGCGTCTCGTCGAATATCTCGTCGGTGAATTCAAGCGCGACAATGGCATCGACCTGAAGAACGACAAGCTTGCCCTGCAGCGCCTCAAGGAAGCTGCGGAAAAGGCGAAGATCGAGCTTTCGTCCTCGCAGCAGACCGAAATCAATCTGCCGTTCATCACGGCCGACGCCTCCGGCCCGAAGCACCTGACGCTGAAGCTGACCCGCGCCAAGCTCGAAAGCCTGGTCGACGATCTCGTCCAGCGCACGATCGCACCGTGCAAGGCCGCTCTCAAGGATGCCGGCGTCACCGCTGCCGAAATCGACGAAGTGGTTCTCGTCGGCGGCATGAGCCGCATGCCGAAGGTCCAGGAAGTCGTCAAGCAGCTGTTCGGCAAGGAGCCGCACAAGGGCGTCAACCCGGATGAAGTCGTTGCACTCGGCGCCGCCATTCAGGCCGGCGTTCTGCAGGGCGACGTCAAGGACGTGCTGCTGCTCGACGTCACGCCGCTGTCGCTCGGCATCGAGACGCTCGGTGGCGTCTTCACCCGCCTGATCGAACGCAACACGACGATCCCGACGAAGAAGAGCCAGACCTTCTCGACGGCCGAGGACAACCAGCAGGCGGTGACTATCCGCGTTTCGCAGGGCGAGCGTGAAATGGCTGCCGACAACAAGCTGCTCGGCCAGTTCGACCTCGTCGGCCTGCCGCCGTCGCCGCGCGGCATGCCGCAGATCGAGGTCACCTTCGACATCGACGCCAACGGCATCGTGCAGGTTTCGGCCAAGGACAAGGGCACCGGCAAGGAACAGCAGATCCGCATCCAGGCCTCCGGCGGTCTTTCCGACGCCGACATCGAGAAGATGGTGAAGGATGCCGAAGCTCATGCCACCGAGGACAAGAAGCGTCGCGAGGCCGTCGAAGCTCGGAATCAGGCCGAAAGCCTGATCCATTCCACGGAAAAGTCGCTGAAGGATTACGGCGACAAGGTTTCCGAGGCTGACCGCACCGCGATCTCGGATGCGATCGCCGCGCTGAAGACGGCTTCGGAAGCGACCGAGCCGGATGCCGACGACATCAAGGCGAAGACCCAGACGCTGATGGAAGTGTCGATGAAGCTCGGCCAGGCGATCTATGAAGCGCAGCAGGCCGAGGGCGGCGCAGCTGCGGGCGATGCCTCGGCAGAAGGCGGCGATAATGTCGTCGACGCCGACTACGAGGAAATCAAGGACGACGACCGCAAAAAGTCCGCGTAATCCGCGACGGCGTGGTTATGCTTCAACACCTGATCCGGCTGCTCACCATGGCAGCCGGAAATCCATTTCCGGGGTTTAATCCTTAATGGCAAAAGCGGACTTTTACGAAACTCTGGGTGTAGCCAAGACGGCGGATGAGAAAGAGCTGAAGAGCGCCTTCCGCAAACTGGCGATGAAATTCCATCCGGACAAGAACCCGGATGACAAGGACGCCGAACGCAAGTTCAAGGAAATCAACGAAGCCTACGAGATGCTCAAGGACCCGCAGAAGCGGGCCGCCTATGATCGTTATGGTCATGCGGCGTTCGAGCATGGCGGCATGGGCGGCGGTGGCGGCGGCGGATTTGCCGGCGGCGGCTTCTCCGACATCTTCGAGGATATTTTTGGCGAGATGATGGGTGGCGGTCGTGCGCGCCAGCGCTCATCGGGCGGCCGCGAACGCGGCGCCGATCTTCGCTATAACATGGAAATCACGCTGGAAGAGGCTTTCTCCGGCAAGACGGCGCAGATCCGCGTTCCCACCTCGATCACCTGCGACGTCTGTTCGGGTTCGGGCGCCAAGCCCGGCACGCAGCCGAAGAATTGCGGCACCTGCCAGGGAAGTGGGCGCGTGCGCGCCGCACAGGGCTTCTTCTCGATCGAGCGGACCTGTCCGACCTGCCACGGCCGCGGCCAGATCATTCCCGATCCCTGCCCGAAGTGTCACGGCCAGGGCCGGGTGACGGAAGAGCGCTCGCTCTCGGTCAATATCCCGGCCGGCATCGAGGACGGTACCCGCATCCGCCTGCAGGGCGAAGGCGAAGCCGGCGCCCGCGGCGGACCGGCAGGCGACCTTTATATCTTCCTGTCGGTGAAGCCGCATGAATTCTACCAGCGCGACGGCGCCGATCTCTATTGCGCCGTTCCGATCTCGATGACGACGGCTGCTCTCGGCGGCACCTTCGACGTGGCGACGCTCGACGGCACCAAGTCGCGCGTCAGCGTGCCCGAAGGCACGCAGGCGGGCAAACAGTTCCGCCTGAAAAGCAAGGGCATGCCGGTGCTGCGTTCGGCGCAGACAGGCGATCTCTACATCCAGATCCAGATCGAGACACCGCAAAAGCTGACCAAGCGCCAGCGCGAGCTGCTGCAGGAATTCGAGCAGCTGTCCTCCAAGGAGAACAATCCCGAATCGACCGGCTTCTTCGCCCGGATGAAGGAATTCTTCGAAGGCTGAGACGCGATCGATTAGAGCATCTCGAAAGCCGGGGACCGAAACGTTTCCGGCTTTTTCGTTTCAGCGGATCCCGATTTGAGACATTTGCCGTTCGACGCCGCCAGTTTGTCCCAGATCGGCACGGCGATGGGTCGGCTCATGACTTGCGTTAACGCAGCCGCGTGATGCCGCTTGCAAGTTTTCCAAATGAATTCAGTCTCTGCCGTCAGCGCATAAGCCCGAAAATCGGAATCGATATCCGGAAAGGATTAGGCGCGGAATCAAACAACAGAGCGTCCTCAGACGCGCGGGACAATCAAACCAAGGGTATCTGCCATGGCGCCAGCCTTTTCCTCTCAGTCCGAAGACGTCGACGTTCTCGCCGGCGCCATCTACACATGGTGCGCCGAGCGCAACATCAAGCTTCGCAGCCAGCAGGGCCTTTCCATCGCCAGCATCGCGATCGACCTCTATCACGCGGGCCACCAGACGCAGGACGAGCTGCTGACGGCGCTGCACGAATGCGAGATCCACTGAACGCAGCGTGCGGACCGTGAACGAGCGCGCTATCCCGCTCGGCGAGATCAGGCGGCGTTTTCGGCTGTTTCCCCACTCATGATCGTGACGATGGTCTTGACCGCTTCCTTGCCGGCCGATGAGTTCAGTCTGTCGTAGCTCAGCGCAAGCGCATAGGCGTCGGGGCTGAGTTCGATACGGCTGCCGAATTGCGACATGCCGGCTCCCTCGAAGAGAGCGGAGATCTCGACATCGAGAAAAACTGCGATCTGATGCAGCTTGCTGGCGGAAACGCGGTTCGTCCCTTTTTCGTATTTCTGAATCTGCTGGAACGTCAGTCCGAGTGCTTCGCCAAGCTCGAGCTGGGACACACGGCGAAGGGCGCGAAACTGCCTTACGTTGCGACCAACGATAATATCAACCGGATCTGGCACTTCATCACTCTCTGATACCTATACACTTCGTTTACCATATCGGTTTCAGAGGATAACTCAACCCTGCAGTTGCAAAATTCAACCAACTTTTTTGGGCTTCACGTAACGTCAGTTGGTCGAGGCGATTGTGGCAGAACCCCGCGTATACCGGGTTCGCAGACACTGAAGAAGGCTGCCGGCCATAGCGCCCGTCCGACACCGGAACGTCCTTCCCTAGGTTGTATTTTCATTGAGAATTTGGTTCTGCGCTGCATCGTGCCTGATGCTCATCCCGCACCGAGGGCAGCACCAATGAGCCATGTCAGCGAAGCTGCGAGCCTTGCCATCAACGCCGCTTGGGCTTAGCTGTCACGCTTCACGATTCCGGACATTCGATGCCGCACAAGGTTGCTCTTTCCCGCCTGAAGCTGACAGACTTCCGCAATTATGCGGCGGCGGCCCTTGCCCTTGACGGCCGGCACGCCGTGCTGACGGGAGATAACGGCGCCGGCAAGACCAATCTCATGGAGGCGGTCTCGCTGCTTTCGCCCGGCCGGGGACTGCGCCGTGCTGCCTATGGCGACATTACCCGCGTCGGTGCAGCCGGTGGTTTTTCTATCTTCGCCGCGCTCGACGGCATGGAAGGCGAAGTCGAAATCGGCACCGGTATCGAAACGGGCGAGGAAACCACGGCCCGCAGGCTACGAATTAACGGTACCCCGGCCAAGACCGCCGACGAACTCACCGACCATCTGCGGCTTCTCTGGCTGACACCGGCGATGGACGGCCTCTTTACCGGCGCCTCCTCCGACCGGCGCCGCTTTCTCGACCGGCTGGTGCTGTCGCTCGATCCCGCCCATGGCCGCCGCGCCAGCGATTTCGAGCGTGCCATGCGCAGCCGCAACAAATTGCTGGATGAGGGCCGCTTCGACCCCTCCTGGCTTACCGGCATCGAGGAACAGATGGCGAGCCTCGGCATCGCCATGGCGCTCGCCCGGCAGGAGATGCTCGGCCTGCTGACCCGGCTGATCGAGGAAACGCGCGAGACGTCACCCTTCCCTTCGGCATCGCTGCAGCTCTCCGGCTTCATGGACGGTCAGTTTTCGCGCCCCTCGGTCGACCTCGAGGACGATTATGCGGCCATGCTGGCGGAGAGCCGCTACCGCGACGCCGGCGCGGGGCGCACGCTTGACGGGCCGCATCGGGCCGATCTCATCGTGCATCACCGGGAAAAGGCGATGGAAGCGGAACGCTGCTCCACCGGCGAGCAGAAAGCGCTGCTAGTCGGCATGGTGCTAGCGCATGCGCGCCTCGTCGGCAATCTCACCGGCCATGCGCCGATCCTGCTGCTCGACGAGATCGCCGCCCATCTCGACGAGGGCCGCCGCGCCGCGCTGTTCGACCTCATCGACGGGCTGGGCGGCCAGGCCTTCATGACCGGAACGGATCGCGCGATGTTTTCGGCGTTGGGCGACAGGGCGCAAGTCTTCACGGTGGCCGACGGAAAGGTATTCGAATGACGGAGGCGACTTTTCCCGGTATCGAGCGCCATGATAAGATCGGCGCCATGGAACCGCTCAGCCCCGACGAAATCGCCCGTTATCACCGTCACATCCTACTCCCCGAAATCGGCGGCGCGGGTCAGCAAAAGTTGAAAGCCGCTCGTGTGCTGGTGATCGGCGCAGGCGGCCTCGGTGCGCCCGTCCTGCAATATCTGGCCGCAGCCGGGATCGGCACGCTCGGTATCGTCGACGACGACCGGGTGTCGCTGTCGAACCTGCAGCGCCAGGTGATCCATGATTCCGGCACGATCGGCGAATTAAAGACGGAAAGTGCCGCCTTCGCCATCGCGAGGCTCAATCCGCATGTCCGGCTGATCCGCTTCGAGGAGCGCTTTTCCTCCGAGACCGCCTTCCGGCAACTGTCCGGCTTCGATCTGCTGATCGACGGCTCCGACAATTTCGACACGCGTTATGCCGCGGCCGATGCGGCTGAGGAAGCGCGCCTTCCGCTTGTCAGCGGCGCCGTCGGGCGGTTCGACGGCTCGCTGACGGTTCTCAAACCCTATGAGAGCGCCGAGGACGGGACGCCCAACCCTAGATATCGCGACCTTTTTCCGGAAGCGCCGCCGATGGGGCTCATTCCCGCCTGCGCCGAGGCCGGGGTCATCGGCGCGCTAACCGGCGTCATCGGCACGATGATGGCGATGGAGGCGATCAAGCTCGTCACCGGCACCGGCGAGCCGCTGATCGGACGGCTGCTGCTCTATGACGCGCTCTCGGCCCGCTTCGACACGGTCCGCTATAAACGACGCCGAACAACGCAAAGACAGGCCGGATGACGATTTTTCCTCTTGATCATAGTTTCACGCGCTGGGACGAGTTGCTCGCACTGATCCTCGCCGCCTTTGCTTCGATGAACGGCAGGATCGATCCGCCATCCTCGGCGCTGACGCTGACGGCGGAGTCGCTGGCCGAAAAGGCAAGAGCCGAGATCGGTCATGCCGCCGTCGATGAGGGAAAGCTGGTCGGCTGCCTGTTCCTGCGGCCGGAGGCCGATTGTCTCTATGTCGGCAAGCTCGCCGTTCTGCCTGAGGTCCAGGGCAAGGGCCTCGGCAAGCGGCTGCTGGCGATTGCCGAAGAAACGGCCGTAAGGCTCGGCCTTCCCGCTTTGCGGCTGGAGACGCGCATCGAGCTCACCGACAATCACGCCGTCTTCGCCGCCTGCGGATTTTCGAGAACCGCCGAGAAGGCGCATCCGGGCTTTGCCAGGACGACCTTCGTCGAGATGCGCAAGACCCTTGTGCCTCTAATCGAGGTCGTCTGACTCAGCTCGGCTTCAGCGGCCGGGCAGCACCCGGTTCGGCGGCCTGTGACCGTCGATGAAGGTGCGGATATTGATGATGACCTTGTCGCCCATGTCGATGCGGCCCTCGATCGTCGCCGAACTCATATGCGGCAGCAGCACGACCTTGCCCTCATTGGCGAGCTTGACGAGCTTCGGATTGACGGCGGGCTCGTTTTCGAAGACGTCGAGGCCGGCGCCGGCGATCCGACCCTCCCTCAACGACTTGATCAGCGCAGCTTCATCGACGACGTCGCCGCGCGCGGTGTTGACAAGATAGGCCGTCGGCTGCAGCAGCGCCAGCCGGCGCGCCGAGATCAGGTGGAAGGTTGCCGGAGTCGACGGGCAATTGACCGACACGATGTCGACGCGGGCGAGCATCTGGTCGAGACTTTCCCAATAGGTCGCTTCCAACTCGTCCTCGACGGCCGGATTGACGCGCTTGCGGTTGTGGTAGTGGATCGACAGGCCGAACGCCTTGGCGCGGCGGGCGACCGCCGTGCCGATGCGGCCCATGCCGACGATGCCGATGCGCTTGCCGTGAATGCGCCGGCCGAGCATCCAGGTCGGAGACCAGCCGGCCCATTCGCCGGGCTTGTCGGTGAGCACACGCGCGCCTTCGCCGAGCCGCCTCGGAACCGCGAGAATGAGCGCCATCGTCATATCGGCGGTATCCTCGGTCAGGACGTTCGGCGTGTTGGTGACGGTGATGCCCTTACGCGCCGCCGCCTCGACGTCGATATGGTCGGTGCCGTTGGAGAAGCTTGCAATCAGCTTCATCTGCGGCCCCGCCTGATCGATCAGCGCCGCATCGATGCGATCGGTGACGGTCGGCACCAGCACGTCGGCGGACTTGACCGCGGCGACGAGTTCGGGAACCGAACGCGGCGCGTCGTCGATGTTCAGCTCGGCGTCGAAGAGCTCGCGCATGCGGGTTTCGACGGCATCGGGCAGCTTGCGGGTGATGTAGACCTTCGGTTTTTTCTTCGCTGTCATGGCTGGCTGTGGTGCCTTGTTCAGAGGTCTTTAACCAAGAGGGGTGATAATTTTCCCATCCGGGCATTTTCTACCAGACCCGCGCGCGAAGACAAACAAAACTCGCGGTGCAGCTGGGGAATGTCAGAGCCCGGACCGCGAGCAGGCCGGGCCTGCCCGCGAATTCGAGCAAACGGAAACTTCCATGCGCAGCAAAGTCCTGAAGTCCTGCCTTGCCCTTGCCATCGCTCTGGCCGCATCCATGGGAACCGTCGAATTGGCCCATGCGCAGGCCGCCAAGGGGCCAAGCGGGCTGCCATTGCCGCGTTTCGTCACCCTGAAATCCAAGCGCGTCAACCTGCGCATCGGCCCGGGAACGGATTATGCCGTTTCGTGGATGTATCTGAAATCCGGATTGCCGGTGGAGATCATTCAGGAATACGACAACTGGCGCCGCATCCGCGATGCCGACGGCACCGAAGGCTGGGTCAACCAGTCGCTGCTGTCAGGCCAGCGCGCGGCGATCGCCGCCCCGTGGATGAAGACGAAGGCCAAGGGCGTCTTCGTCAATCTGCGCCGCGAGGCGCAGCCCTCCGCGTCGATCGTCGCCAGGCTGGAACCCGGCGTGATGCTGACGATCGGCGAATGCAACGGCGACTGGTGCCGCGCCGAAATCGACGGCGCCTCCGGCTGGGTGGCGCAGTCGGAAATCTGGGGCGCTTATCCCGGCGAAGCCTTCAAATAAGCCCAGCCTGCTTGGCGGCATCGGACAGCGAGGTCATTGGGCGCGGGCCGATCTGCTGGATAACGATGCCGGCTGCGAGGCAGCCGAGCTTGCCGCAATCCTCCAGAGAGCGTCCCTGCGTATAGCCATAGAGAAAGCCGGAGGCGAAGAGATCGCCGGCGCCCGTCGTATCGACGACTTCCCTGATCCTGATCGCATCGACGTAATAACGCTCGCGGCCCTTCAGGATGACGGCGCCATCCTCGCTCATGGTCACGGCGGCGATCTTGCAATCGGCAGCGATCCTGTTCAGCGCCTCTTCGAAATCGTCGGTTTCATAAAGCGACAGCGCTTCCTGGCGATTGGCGAAGACGATATCGATCTTGCCGGAGCGCATCAGATCGAGGAACTCACCACGATAGCGGCCGACGCAGAAGCTGTCGGACAGCGTCATCGACACTTCCCGGCCGTTTTCATGGGCGATGCGGGCGCAATCGAGGATCGCTTCCTTGGCGCGCGGCGGATCCCAGAGATAACCTTCGAAATAGGTGACCTTGGCGTCGGCCACGACATCGGCCTCGACGTCCTCCGGCCCGAGCTCGACGCAGGCGCCGAGATAGGTGTTCATCGAACGTTCGCCGTCCTCGGTGACGAAGATCATCGAGCGTGCCGTCGGCGGGAACGTGCCCTTGGGCTTCGTCTGGTAGTGGACGCCCTGGGCGCGGATGTCGTGGGTGAAGATGTCGCCCAGCTGATCGGCGGCGACATTGCCGAAATAGGCGGCCTTGCCGCCGAGGTTGGCAACGCCCGCAGCCGTATTGCCGGCGCTGCCGCCGGAGGCTTCGAGCGCCGGCCCCATGCGCGAATACAACAGTTCGGCCCGTTCCGCATCGATGAGGTTCATCGCCGCCTTGGTGATCTGGTTGTCAATGAGGAACTGGTCGTCGCAACGGGCAATGATATCCACGATCGCGTTGCCGACTGTCAGAACATCGAATCTTGTCATGAAATGGGGAGTCCCGGATTTGTGATAGCCGGGGTTCGGTCTTAGCGAAATTTCCACGGTTTGGAAGGATAAATGGTGGATGGCGCATCTATTTCTTCGCAAAACTGCCGCTTGTTCGTCATGCCCCTGTCATTTTCGAAATCTAGACATAGTCGCGAGAAGACCGGCATGAGCAGCTTTCAGTTGCAGTCGGACGCACGAGGGATGAAACCCTCGATCTTACCGGCGCGATGCTGACCACGGATGAAATGGCAGCTTCGCGATCGCTCCGGCAAGGCCGGAGCGGAAAAGCGGGCTGTGCCCGCTTTTTTTGTTTCTCGGATGCTGCAGGATCGGCGGCGATTGGTTTTTCAATCCAAGCCGTTTGCTGCTGCAGCATTGTCAAGTGCTGCATAATTTATCCTAAAATCGATTCCGATTTACGGAATTATGCGGTAGAGGTGCGACACTCCCCCCGCGCAAAGCAGCCTCCCCCATGTCAGCCATCATCCTCGACGTTCTTCCTATCTTCATCCTGATCCTCATCGGCTGGGTGATCGTCCGCAGCGGCTTGATGGCATCGAATGTCGGCGAAGCGCTCAGCGAATTCGTATTCAAGATCGCCGTGCCGCTCTTACTCTTCCGCACCATTGCCGAGGCGGATTTTCACGGTGCCTCGCCTTTCCGGCTGTGGATCGTCTATTTCTCCGGCGTTGCCATTACCTGGGCGACCGGCCATATCGCCGCCACGCGCCTCTTCGGCCGCGACGAGCGGATCGGCGTGCTGGCCGGCGTTTCCTCGGCTTTCGCCAATAATATCTTCATCGGCCTGCCGCTGGTCGAGCGCACCGTCGGCGACGAAGGGCTGGTGGCGCTGTCAATCCTGCTCGCCGTGCATCTGCCGGTGATGATGGTCGCCGGCACGGTGCTGATGGAGCATGCCGAGCGCAAGATCGCCGGCAAGAGCGATCGCAGCATGGTGCTGGTGCTTCGCCAGATCGCCGTTAATCTTGTGCGCAACCCGTTGGTGATCGGGCTTGCGGCCGGCATGGCGATGCATCTTTCCGGCCTCAGCATGCCGGTAACGCTCGCCACTGTCGTCAAGCAGATCGCCGGCATTGCCGGCCCGGCAGCGCTGATCTCGCTCGGCATGGCGCTGGAGAAATACGGCATTTCCGGCAATCTCGGCATAGCAAGCGTCACATCGAGCTTGAAGCTGCTGCTGCTGCCCGGCTGCGTGTGGGCGGCGAGCCATCTCCTCGGCCTCAGCCCGGAATGGACGGCGGCGATCGTGCTGACGTCCTCGGTGCCTACAGGCGTCAACGCTTGGCTGATCGCCAACCGATTCGGTGTCGGCCATAGTATTGCTGCCTCGACGATCACCGTGACGACAGCGCTCGGCGCCATCACGGTTTCGCTCTGGGCCTATTTCCTGGGCGCCTGAACACTCTCCGCACAACAAAAAGCCCGGCGTCGCGGGCCGGGCTCTCTGCGAGGTGCGCTTGTTGCGTCCGCGTTACTGCGTCGCGGTGTTCGGGTCCGGCAGCGGTACCGGCGAATCGGCCAGCGTGTGCAGGTAGAGAATGACATTGGCGCGGTCCTGATCCTTCGCCAGACCGGCAAAGCCCATGGCCGTGCCCGGAACGTCCTTCTTCGGCGCCAGCAGGAACTTGTTGAGGAATTCGAAGGTCCACTTCTCGCTGCTGCCCTTGGAGAAATCCTTCATCGCAGCGGAATAGGCGAAGCCCTCATGCGAGGCGATCGGGCGATCTACGACACCAAAGAGGTTGGGACCGACCTTGTTCGGTCCCCCTTTGGTGCCGTCATGACAGGCCTGACACTTCTTGAAGACCGTTTCACCGGCCTTGGCATCGGCAGAAGCGAGCAATTGCGCGATCGGAACGGCAGCAGCGGCAGGCGCAGCTTCGCCACCAGCGGCGGGCGCCTCTTCGGCAACGATCGCGAAACCTTCCTTTTCCGGTGCTTCGGAATGGAAGATCCCTTCGGACGCGATAGAGACCGACATCAGAACGAAAATCGTTCCGAGCAGTGCCCCCACGGCCGTATTGACGTATGAATTCATCTGCAATGCTCCCCTTGCAGCCGGCAGACCATAACCGGACCATCTTGAAATCGCGCGGAACCTATGTCTTTTGGCTGATCGTTGCAACTGTCTAAATGGTCTTGTGCGTGAGACTTTTTGACACTTTTCAGCCCGGAATAGAAGGCCCGACCAATGAGTGATTCAAATTTAGACGGTGTGCTCGTACTGATCCCGGCGCGGATGGCTTCCACACGGCTTCCGGGCAAGCCGCTCGCCGATATTTGCGGGCTGCCGATGATCGTCCAAGTGGCGATGCGCGCCCAAGAGGCAGCCATCGGCCGCGTCGTCGTCGCTGTCGACGACATCAGGGTGTTCGATGCGGTTTCTGCCGCCGGCTTCGAAGTCGTCATGACCAGCAGCGATCATCAATCGGGTTCCGATAGGATCTTTGAGGCGCTGCAGAAGGTCGATCCTGCCGGCAGGGCAAAATTCATCGTCAACGTCCAGGGCGATCTGCCGACGATCGATCCGGAAACCGTGCGCGCGGCTTTGCGCCCTCTGGAGAACGAGGCGGTCGATATCGGCACGCTAACGACCGAAATCGATAATGAAGAGGACAAAACCGCGCCGCACATCGTCAAGGTCGTCGGCTCGCCCGTTTCCGACACCCGACTGCGCGGGCTCTATTTCACGCGCGCGACCGCACCTTACGGCAAGGGTCCGCTCTACCATCATATCGGCCTTTACGCCTATCGGCGCGCGGCGCTGGAACGGTTCGTCTCGCTCGGGCCTTCGACACTCGAAAGGCGCGAAGCGCTGGAGCAGCTGCGGGCGCTGGAGGCCGGCATGCGCATCGACGCCGAGATCGTTGACACGGTTCCGCTCGGTGTCGATACTCCCGCCGACCTCGAAAAAGCGCGGCGCATCCTCTCCGCCAGAACAGGATGATTTTAGGCTCGGTTGGCCTAAAATCTGAATCCTGTTCTCAATTAAAGAGTTAGAGCATGATGTCATCCGAAAACCGCTCACACTTTTCGGCATCATGCTCTAAGTCGAACTGACGGAACCATCATGAACATCAAGACCAACAGGATCGCCTTCCAGGGCGAATTCGGCGCCAATTCCGACATGGCCAGCCGCGACATGTTCCCCACCATGGAGCCGCTGCCCTGCCAGACCTTCGAGGATGCGTTCACGGCGGTCGACAATGGCGACGCCGACATCGGGATGATCCCGATCGAGAACACGATCGCCGGGCGGGTCGCCGATATCCACCATCTGCTGCCGGAATCGCGGCTGCACATCATCGGCGAATATTTCATGCCGATTCGCTTCCAGCTGATGGTGCTGCCGGGTGTGACCAAGGACGAGATCCGCACGGTGCACAGCCATATCCACGCGCTCGGCCAGTGCCGGAAGATCGTCCGCGCCAACGGCTGGAAGCCTATCATCGCCGGCGATACAGCCGGTGCAGCAAAGCTGGTGAAAGAAACCGGCGACCGCTCCATGGCCGCCTTGGCGCCACGCCTTGCCGCCGATCTCTATGGGCTCGAGATCATCGCCGAAAATGTCGAGGATACGGAAAACAACGTCACCCGCTTCGTCGTGCTGTCGCGCGACGAGGAATGGGCGCAACGGAATTCGGCTGATGAAAAGGTTGTCACCACCTTCGTCTTCAACGTCCGCAACATTCCGGCCGCGCTCTATAAAGCGCTCGGCGGGTTCGCCACCAACAACATCAACATGACGAAGCTGGAAAGCTATCAGCTCGGTGGAAGATTCGTGGCAACGCAGTTCTACGCCGATATCGAAGGCCACCCGAACGATCCGAACGTGCGCCGGGCATTGGAAGAATTGCGGTTCTTCTCCGAGAAGGTGCGCATCCTCGGCGTCTACAAGGGGCATGCGATGCGAGGCCTGCTGTAACTCCTCAGTTCCATGCATATGCCCGGAAGCGCTGAAGACTTCCGGGCATATGCATGAGACGCCTCCATATCTGCTATTATTTATCCGGCTCACAGACGCGAAGGCGATGGCCGTCCGGATCGAGCACGACGAAGGTCGGGCCGAAATCCAGTTCGGTCAGTTCCTGGGCGATCGGCAGACCGCGACCGCGCCAGTCCTCGTAATGATTGGCGACGGCGTTTTCCCCCTTGACCATGAAGGCCACTTCGCCGCGGTTGCCGATCGCGGAAGGCTGCGGCTCGACCTTGCTGCGCCGCCAGAGGCCGAGGGTGAAGCCGCCCTCGAGCGGAAAGGCGACAAAATTCGGTGCTTCCACGGCTGGTTCGCGGTTCAGGAGGTTGCGGTAGAAGCTGGCGCTTTCGCCGGGGTCCTTGACGTAGAGGATAATCAGGTTCGGACTGGTCATTTCGGTTCTCCCGTTGATGTGAAATGATAAGGACGATGGACCCGACTGCTGCCAATGGATGGCAGCAGGAAGTGGAGGCGCGCGCCCCGTTCGTCGGGTGGAATATCAATGGTAATGAAGTGGCTTAGAGCGGAAAACGATCCTCGCGGCGCGGGCCGCGCCCATCCAGAAAGCCGAGGTCACGCTTCAAGGAATCCGATGTCGTTTCAAGATCGAGTTTCGAGCGGTTTCCCCCGGGATTGCGGAGAAGGCCGATGACCCGTCCCAGCAAGCCGGAGCGCGCCGATTGGCGGACGTCGGCAAAAGTTTCGGCCGAAATGACATCGGCAAAGGTCTCAGCTGCAAAACGCTCGTTGGCGAAATGGATGGCGGGAGGCATTGCCATGATCAGTACTCCTTCCTGGTGGATTGGTACTGATAATAACGCCCGCTGCTGACAGTTTATGGCAGCAGCGTTTCAGTTCTCAAGCGGCACATCCTGCTCGCGCCATTCTTTCAGAAGAACCGTGCGGCGGCGCGGATAACGCACCTCATGCAGCGTCATGTCGATGATGCGGTCGGTGCGGAAATGGCGGAAGTCCTGGCGCAGTTCGCACCAGGCCATGAGGACCCGCACATGCTCGAAATAGCCGAGTGCGAAAGGCCAGACCCGGCGACGCGAGATCCGGCCCTGTTCGTCGCCGTAATGCAGTTCGAGGATACGCTCAAGGCGGATCGCCCGGCGGATGGCCGAAACGTCAGCCTTGTCCTCGTCCCGGCGCTTAGGGCCGACGAAGAGGGCGGCCGAATCGATCATGTCCCGCATGTCCGCCGGCAGCACCGCGGCAATCTTGGCTAGCGCATCGGCGCCGGCGCCGGCCAGGCGCGGCTCGGCGGCGCGGGCGACCCAGCGCGAACCGAGGACCAGCGCCTCCAGCTCCTCTTCGGAAAACATCATCGGCGGCAGCATGAAGCCGGGCTTCAGCACGTAGCCGATGCCGGCTTCGCCTTCGATCATCGCCCCCTGGGCCTGGAGGCTGGCAATATCGCGATAGAGCGTACGCAGGCTGACGCCGGTCTCCTCGGCAAGCACCGTGCCGGTCACCGGCCGCCGGTAACGCCGAAGCGTCTGAAGCAGCGTCAGCAGCCGTTCCGAGCGCGCGACCGGCATGGTGTTACCGCTTCCACTCCACCCAGTCGCGCATCAGGCGGTGGGCGATCGCCCCTTTCGGCGGCGAGGCCTTGCCAGTCGCGCTCGGGCGTTCCAGCATCTCGATCGTTTCCTCGCGGGTGAACCAGCGGCAATCCTCGAGTTCCGTCTCGTCGCGGGTGATTTCGGTGGATTTGGCCTCGGCGTAGCAGCCGATCATCAGCGAGTGCGGCATCGGCCAGGGCTGCGAGGCGTGGTAGCGGATGCGGCCGGTGCGGATGCCCGACTCCTCCAGCGTTTCGCGCCGCACGGCGTTTTCGATGGTCTCGCCGGGTTCGAGGAAGCCGGCAAGGCAGGAATACATGCCAGGCGCAAAATGCGGGCTGCGGCCGAGCAAGCAGAGGTCGCGGCTCTCGTCGACCGTCAGCATGATGACGACCGGGTCGGTGCGCGGGAAGATCATGTGTTCGCAGGCAGCGCAGACACGCTTGTAGCCGCCGATGTGGATCTCCATCGCCGAGCCACAGCGGCCGCAGAAGCGGTTGTCGCCATTCCAGCGGATCAGGCTCGCGGCCTGGGCGAATTCGCCGAGTAGCACCTCGTCGATCAGCATTTCGCGAAACAAAGTGCGGCCGTCGGCAGGCTTGTAATGGCTGGCGAGGTCGTCGACGTCGATGCCGACGGGGACGGCAAGCCGCGGCTCGCCCGATTTGCGGTAGCCGAGAAGCACGGTCTCGTCCCAATCCGGCTGCAATTCCTGCAGCTCGTAGCGGGCAAAGAGCGGATCGAGCACCTGACCGTCATGCTTCAGCACCAGCCTGTCTCTGGCGAAGGCGAAGATATGCGTGCCGTCCCTTGCCAGCGCCTTTTCGACGGAGTGTTCGTCGCGATGCTCGGAATCGCGATTGAGGTCGTTGGCGGCAAAAGCCGTGAGATTGCTGGGTTCGGGATGCGGCACATCCGAATCGAAAAGCGAATGACTCATGATGAAAGGGCTTCCCGCAGCTTCGCTATGAATTCGTCTCTCTTTCCGTCCTCGTAGGGCTCCGCGCGCCCGAATCCCCAAACGGGACCCGGCCAATTGGCATCGCCTTCGAAGCGGGCAATGACATGAACATGAAGCTGGCGGACGATATTGCCAAGAGCCCCGATATTGATTTTTGTTGCGCCGGTGATCTCTTTCAGGGCTTTGGCGACAAGCTCCGTCTCGAAGGCAAGCAGCACCTGGTCGAGCGGCGTCAGCTCGAAGATTTCGGTGATTTCAGCCCGGCGCGGCACGAGAATGAGCCAGGGCCAGCGGGCATCCCTCGACAATCTGAGATCACAGAGGCCGGTGACCATGACGCTGGTGCTGTCGTTTTCCAGCCGGGGGTCGAGCACGAAACCGTTCAAAGGGCATTCCTCCCATGTTTTCCAACGACTAGCAGTTTTTTCGCATGTTGGCTTGCTTTTGATGACGATATTGCCGATATGTGCATCCGGGAGGTTGGTGGTGGACGAGCCACTCGCCAACCGGGTCAGGTCCGGAAGGAAGCAGCCCTAACGAGCCCGGCACGGGTCATCGTGCCAGCCTCCCACCTTCTCTCCACGAAGTGCCCAACGATCCGGGCGACAAGCAGGGCGATGAGCGACACCGAGCGACAATCAAAAGATGCCGCCTCGACGGGCACCGGATACCGGGTGCTGGCTCGCAAATACCGCCCCAAGGATTTCACGGACCTGATGGTCGGCCAGGAGCCGATGGTCCGCACCCTGACCAACGCCTTCGAAACCGGCCGCATTGCCCAGGCCTACATGCTGACCGGCGTGCGCGGCGTCGGCAAAACGACGACGGCGCGCATCCTGGCGCGGGCGCTGAATTACAAGACATCCGATGTCGACAAGCCGACGATCGACCTTCGCACGCCCGGCGAACACTGCCAGGCGATCATGGAAGGCCGGCATGTCGACGTGATCGAGATGGACGCCGCCTCCCATACCGGCATCGACGATATAAGAGAGATCATCGAGCAGGTGCGCTACCGGCCAGTTTCGGCGCGCTACAAGGTCTATATCATCGACGAAGTGCACATGCTGTCGACGCAGGCCTTCAACGGCTTGTTGAAGACGCTGGAAGAGCCGCCGGAGCATGTGAAGTTCATCTTCGCCACCACGGAAATCCGCAAGGTGCCGATCACCGTGCTGTCGCGCTGCCAGCGTTTCGACCTGCGCCGCATCAGCGCGTCGGATCTCGTCGGGTTGTTTTCGACAATCGCCGCCAAGGAAGGCATCGAGGCCGAACCGGACGCGCTGGCGATGATCGCACGTGCCGCCGAAGGCTCGGCGCGCGACGGGCTGTCGCTGCTCGACCAAGCGATCGCCCATGGCGCGGGTGCGGTGCAGGCGGAAGCCGTGCGCGGAATGCTCGGCCTTGCCGACCGCGCCCGGATCGTCGACCTCTTCCAGCATGTCGTCAAGGGCGACGTCGCCGCAGCCCTCGGTGAATTCCAGAGCCAGTACGAGGCCGGCGCCAATCCGGTGGTGGTGCTGACCGATCTTGCCGATTTCACCCATCTGGTGACGCGGCTAAAATATGTGCCGGATGCGGCAAACGACCCCTCGCTCAGCGAGGTCGAGCGTACCAAGGCCGCCGAATTCGCCAAGGGCGTCGCGGTCACGACGCTGTCGCGCATCTGGCAGATGCTGCTGAAAGGCATTCCCGAAACGGAAGGCTCGTCGCGGACGGCGGGTGCGGCCGAAATGGTGCTGATCCGGCTCGCGCATGCGGCGCATCTGCCGGCGCCCGAGGATGCAGCGCGGCGGCTTGCCGAATTTTCCGGCGACAATGCCGGCCCGCGGCCCTCCTCCCCGCCTTCCGGCAACGGCGGCGGCAGCGGCACGCGCGTTCCCTATCAAAGCAGCGTCGCACGCGCGCCGGACATCGCACCTGGCAAGCCGCAGGCGTCCGCGCCGGTGGCGATGCTGCGCGCCGTGCCGAGCAGCCAGCCGGAGACGATGCCTGTCGGGCGGATCGAGACGATACCGGCCGAGACACCGAAGCCGCTCGTTCCGGTCAATTCGGTCAGCGATATCGTCGATCTCGCCGCCGAAAAGCGGGACGTCAAGCTGAAGGCGCTGGTGCGTAACTTCGTGCGGCCCGTCCGCATCGAACCCGGCCGCCTCGATGTGAACTTGACCGAAGGCGCACCCGGCACACTGCTGAACGAGCTTGCCGTCAAGCTGAAGGAATGGACGGGCATCCACTGGATCGTCAGCACCAGCCGCGAAGAAGGCGGGCCGACGATGGTCGAGGCGGAAGCCAAGGCTCAGCAACAGCGCGTCAGCGATGCCCGCCAGGACCCCGATGTCGCGGCCATCCTGACGCAGTTTCCGGGCGCCAAGATCATCGACGTGCGCGTCAGGGCGCCGACCCCCGAGGAAGAAGCGGATGAGGCGACGCCGCCTGCCGCCGCCGAATCGGAAGACGGTGATATCCTGCCCGGCGACGACATAGAATTCTGATTTCAAGAAGGAGCGAGACGATGCGCGACATCATGGGCATGATGGGCAAAGTCAAGGAAATGCAGGCCAAGATGGAGCAGATGCAGGCGGAGATCGCCGAGCTCACGGCCGAAGGCAAGGCGGGCGGCGGCCTCGTTACCGTCATCATCTCCGGCAAGGGCGAGCTGAAGAGCCTGAAGATCGACCCGTCGCTGTTCAAGGAAGACGATGTCGAGATCCTCGAGGACCTGATCGTCGCCGCCCACAAGGACGCCAAGGACAAGGCCGAGGCGCTCGCCGCCGAAAAGACCAAGGCGCTGACCGCCGGCCTGCCGATCCCGCCCGGGTTCAAGCTGCCATTCTGATAGCAGGCAACTTAATTTATTGCATCGCTGCCCGGATGGACGATGCGATCATCGCCCTCGCGATCCGAGGGTGACAAATTGTTCCTAGCGCTGCGCTTCCAGCATTGCCCGCAGCTTGTAATGAATAGGAGCAGCGAGATATCGCGCCCGGTCCGTCTCCGAAAGCCGCCGGCCGAAGGTTTCCATCAGTTCCGGCATCGTCACCTTTTTTCCGGGAAAAGGCTGATATTCCACCGGCGTCCCGGCTTCGGCCACGCCACCCGCGACAACCCGGCAATAGATGCCGGGGCGGGCGGCTGCGGTATAGCGCTTGGCAAATTTCGGATCGTTCATCCTGGCGGCGAAGGTGGCGCAGGGGATGCGGCATGCGCTGACTTCGAGGACGAGATCGCCTGATATGAAGCGATCGCCGACGGAAACGTCGCGATTGTCGAGACCTGAGATCACCATGTTTTCGCCGAAAGTGCCAGCCTCGTATGGCCGGCCAAGCTCGCCGCTCCACCAGTCGAGCGTCAGCGATCCCTCGATATAAACAGCCTGATCGACGCCGCCATGGTGTTTGCGGTTGCAGATGGCATCACCGACCAGCCCCTCGGCATCGATCATCACCGCGCCGTTGACCGCGTGTTTGAAGATGCCGGTCTTGTAGCTCTTGCCGGCCAGCCTTTCCGGATTGCCGATGCACAGCGCCAGGATTTTCATGGGACGGCCGATCCTTCCGCGATTCCGTTTTCGTTGCATATCAGCTAAGAACGGCGCATGGCAAAACGAGTCACCGGCCCCGAAATCGAAAAACTCATCCAGCTTTTGGCGAAGGTGCCGGGCCTCGGGCCGCGCTCGGCGCGCCGGGCGGCACTACATCTGATCAAGAAGAAGGACCAGCTGCTGGGGCCCCTGTCGAATGCGATGGGCGAAGCTTACGACAAGGTGAAGATCTGCTCGCGCTGCGGCAATGTCGATACCGTCGATCCCTGCACCGTCTGCACCGACACGCAGCGCGATCAATCGATCATCATCGTCGTCGAGGACGTCTCCGACCTCTGGGCGCTGGAGCGGGCGGGCGCGATGAACGCCGCCTATCACGTGCTCGGCGGCACGCTTTCGCCGCTCGACGGGATCGGTCCCGACGATCTGAATATTCGCGGCCTGATCGACCGGATCGGCGAAGGCGGCATCCGGGAGCTGATCATCGCGGTCAACGCCACCGTCGAGGGACAGACGACGGCGCATTACATCACCGACCAGCTGCAGGGGCTTAACGTGAAGATCACCCGCCTGGCGCACGGCGTGCCGGTCGGCGGCGAGCTCGACTATCTCGACGAGGGCACTCTTGCCGCAGCACTTCGGGCACGGACGGTAATATGAGACGGTTTCATTTGCCGCGGATATTCGCCCTCGCGATAACAACCGCCCTCCTCCCCCTCTGCGCCCACGCAGCCCCTTCAAAAGCCGATGTCGAGGCGCAGTTCGAGACGTGGGTGCAGAAGGACCTCTGGCCGGAGGCGAAGGCGAACGGGATTTCCGAGAAGAGCTTCAAGGCCGCCTTCTCCGGTATCACCCTGAACTGGAACCTGCCCGATCTCGCGCCGCCCGGTTTCCCTCCGCCGAAGGAGCAGAAGCAGACGCAGGCGGAATTTTCCTCGCCCGGTCCCTATTTCAACGAGGACCATCTGAAGAGGCTTGCCGCAACCGGCCGCGGCTTTGCCGCGCAATATGGCTCGACGCTGAAGCGGATCGAGAAGACCTATGGCGTGCCGGGGCCGATCGTGCTGGCCATCTGGGGCCGGGAGACCGGCTTCGGCGCCGCGAAGATCCCGAATTCGGCGATCGAGGTGCTGGCGACCAAGGCCTTCATGTCGACGCGCAAGGAGATGTTCCGCACCGAGCTGGTGGCGGCGCTGCATATTCTCGACGGCGGTGACGTGACGCCGGCCGGTTTCAAGGGTTCGTGGGCCGGCGCGCTCGGGCAGCCGCAATTCATGCCGACGAGCTACCTGAAATATGCCGTCGATTTCGACGGCGACGGCCATCGCAATATCTGGACCTCAGTGCCGGATACGCTCGCCTCGATCGCCAATTTCCTGGTCAAGAAGGGCTGGCAGCGCGACCACGACTGGGGTTTCGAGGTGTCGATACCGGAGGCGGTCTCCTGTGCGCAGGAAGGGCCGGATCTCTCAAAACCGCTGTCGCACTGGGCCTCGCTCGGCATCGACCGCATCTCCGGCAAGGATTTCCCCTCAAGCGAGATGAAGGCCGAGGGCATGATGCTGGTTCCGGCGGGCCGCGATGGGCCTGAGTTCATCGTCACCCCGAATTTCTACATCATCAAGGAATATAACAATTCCGATCTCTACGCGCTCTATATCGGCAATCTCGCCGACCGGATCGGCTCTAATGCCGGTGCCTTTGAGGGTCGATGGGGCGATGTTGGCAAGATGCTGCGCTCCGATGTCGCCGCCATGCAGAAGGCGCTGGAGCGGCAGGGCTACGATGTCGGGGGCTCCGACGGTCTGCCTGGTTACAAGACCCGGCGTTCGATCGGCCAGTGGCAGGCGAAGAACGGCATGGCACCGACCTGCTTTCCCGAGGCGACGATGAAGAGCAAGCTGAAGTAGTTGTTCAGAGACTGCGCTTCAGCCCTTCGTGGCTCGCCACGAAACCGAGCCTCTCGTAGAAGCGGATCGAATCCGCTCGCGTCTTGTCCGACGTCAGCTGAACCAAGCTGCAGCCGCGCGCGGCGCATTGGCCGACCGCCCATTCGACGAACGCGGAGCCCAGGCCCGAGCCGCGAACATCCCTTGCGACACGCACGCTTTCGATCTGGCCGCGCCACATGCCCGTCCTCGACAGGCCGGGAATGAAGCTCAGCTGCAGGCAGCCGACGACCCGATCGGAAGGATCGATGGCGACGGCCAAGAGCTGATTGGCATCCGACTCGATCGCCGCGAAGGCCGAGAGGTAGCGCGCATCGACGGGATCAGAGGTGATTTCCCTGGCGCTGCCGAGATCGTCGTCGGCCAGAAGCCGGACGATGGCGACGAGATCGGACTGGCGGGCGAGCCTGAATTGATACATGGCTGTCCTCAATGATGCAGGTCGATCGGCGCCTTGTGGAAGACGTCGGTATCCGGTGGAATGGCCTGGCGTTCGATCATGCGGTGGACATGCAACGGACCTTCGCCGCGATGAAGCGCACGAAGCCTGTCGGTGTTTTCGGCATCGGCCTGCGTGCGCCGCTGGTTGTGTCTTATATATTCGACCCAGGTCGGCGTATGGTAGGTTTCCGTCCAGAGCCCGGGATTTTCGAGATCGCGCATCAGCGCCCAGTTGCGGGCGCCGTCGCGGATGCGGATACGGCGGCGCTCGCCCATCAGCTGCATGAATTCGGCAAGGTCGTCATCTCCGATCTCGTAATCGACCTGGATGACGATCGGGCCGCTGCGCGGGGTGATGTCGAGACTGAGAGCCGGCTCGGTGAAGCGATTCAACGGATCGAGATTGAGCGAGGCGAAGGCCGGCATGGAAAAACGCAGGCCGATGACGATGCCGAGCAGCATGACGACCGATGACATCAGCAGCGCATCGGCGACGCCATAGCGATCGGCGGCAACACCCCAGAGCCAGCTGCCGCCGGCGATGCCGCCAAAGGTGACGGTCTGGTAGAGCGACAGGGCGCGACCCACCACCCAGCGCGGCGTCGACAGCTGGACGATGGTGTTGAAGAGCGACAGGGCGGAGACCCAGCAGGCGCCGGAGACGAGCAGCCCGGCCGAGGTGAGCACCGCGCTTGGGCTGAAGGCGGCAATGACGGCGCTCAGCGCGAAGCCTGTAAAGGCCAGGCGGATGATCATCTCGCTCGACAGCATCTGGCGCAGCCGCGCATTCAGCACCGCGCCGCCGATCGCGCCGATGCCGAAGGCGCCGAGCATGAAACCATAGGTCAGCGGGCCGCCGCCGACGAGATCGAGTGCGACAACCGGCAGCAGCGCCAGGATCGAGCTGGCGCCGATGCCGAAGAGCAGGCCCCGGAGGAGAACCTTTTCGAGATTGGGCGACATCGAGACATAACGCAGGCCGGCGAAGATGGCGCTGCCGAGCGCCTCGCGCGGCAGGGTCGAGACCGGCGTGCTCGGGCGCCAGCGCAGCAGGGCATAGATCAAAGCGAGGTAGCTCACGGTGTTCACCGCGAAGGCCGCCGCCGCGCCGGCTGCGGCGACGATGACGCCGCCGATGGCCGGGCCGACGCTGCGGGTAATGTTGAAACCCATGCTGTTCAGCGTGACGGCGCCCGGCAGATCGGCGCGCGGCACCATGTCGCCGACCGAGGCCTGCCAGGATGGGTTGTTGAGCGCGGTGCCGCAGCCGATCAGGAAGGTGAAGAACAGCAGCAGCCAGGGGGTGATCCAGCCGAGAAGGGCCGTGACCGTCAGCAGCGCCGAGACCGTCAGCATCAGGCACTGCGCCGTCAGCATCACCCGGCGGCGATCATAATTGTCGGCGAGCGCACCGGAAATCAGCGAAAACAGCATGATCGGCAGCGCCGTCGAGGTCTGCACCAGCGCGACCATGTCCTCCGAGGCGGTGATCGTCGTCATCATCCAGGCGGCACCGACCGCCTGGATCAGTCCGCCGAAATTCGAGGACAGGCTGGCGAACCAGATGGTGCGGTAGGTATCGTGCCGCAAAGGCGCCAATGTCGACGAAGTGTAGGCCACGATTTCTCCGCTTTTGTTGTTGCGCCCCACGGCAATATATTCGCAAGACCGGCGCTGGCCATAGGTCTCGTCACCCCACCGTAAGCGAATTGGCCGAATCGGTCGCAGACCTTGCAATTTCGGAAAAACCCGACTATATGGCTCTCAAATTCTTGATCGCTTGATGAAGAGTGGGCCGCAAGGACCCGCTCTTTTTTATTAGCGCGATCCCTAAACAGCATGAAATTGCGAGGAGCGCATCGCTTGTCGGACATGACAAACGCAGACAACGAACTTGAGCCGCGGCTGATTACCGAAACCGGGCTTGACCAGCGTCTTGCCGATATCATCGAACCCGTCCTCGTCGGCCTGGGCTTTCGGCTGATCCGCGTCCGTATGATGAACCAGAACGGCGCGACGATGCAGGTCATGGCCGAGCGCAACGACGGGACGATGACGGTCCAGGACTGCGAAGAAATCTCGATGGCGATTTCTCCCGTCCTCGATGTGGAAGATCCGATCGATAAAGAGTATCATCTCGAAGTGTCTTCGCCCGGCATCGACCGTCCGATGGTTCGGAAATCCGATTTCGTCCGCTGGCAGGGCCACCTTGTGAAATGCGAGACGTCGATCCTGATCGACAATCGCAAGCGCTTCCGCGGCAAGATCGTCGAAGCAGGCGTAGATGGTTTCACGCTCGAGCGTGACCAGGTCGCTTACGGGGAAGAGCAAAAGGTCACCATTCCCTTCACGGCGCTTAGCGATGCGAAGCTCATTCTGACCGACGACCTGATCCGCGATGCGTTGCGCGCCGACAAGCTGGCGAAAGCCCAGGCCGCCAACCAGAACGAAGCGGACGACCAGGAATAACCGATCAACAGACCGCTCCAGGGACGGGAACCCCGGGGTTAAGACGGAGAAACAAGACAATGGCAGTCAGTGCGAACCGGCTCGAACTTCTGCAGATCGCAGATGCAGTGGCGCGCGAAAAGGTCATCGACCGCGAGATCGTGCTGGCCGCAATGGCCGACGCCATCCAGAAGGCGGCACGCTCCCGTTACGGCACCGAGTCCAACATCAGGGCCGACATCAATCCGAAGACCGGCGAAATCCGTTTGCAGCGCCTGCTCGAAGTCGTCGACAAGGCCGAGGATTATTCGACGCAGATCCCGCTGGAGCTTGCCCGCGACCGCAACCCGGATGCCGCACTCGGCGATTTCATCGCCGATCCGCTGCCGCCGATGGATTTCGGCCGCATCGCCGCACAATCCGCCAAGCAGGTGATCGTGCAGAAGGTGCGTGAAGCCGAGCGCGACCGCCAGTTCGACGAATTCAAGGATCGCGTCGGCGAAATCGTCAACGGCACGGTCAAGCGCGTCGAATACGGCAACGTCATCGTCGATCTCGGCCGCGGCGAAGGCATCATCCGCCGCGACGAAATGATCCCGCGCGAAAACGTCCGTTATGGCGATCGCGTCCGCGCCTATGTCTACGATGTCCGTCGCGAACAGCGCGGCCCGCAGATCTTCCTGTCGCGCACGCATCCGCAGTTCATGGTGAAGCTGTTCACCATGGAAGTGCCTGAGATCTACGACGGCATCATCCAGGTGAAGTCGGTTGCCCGCGATCCGGGCTCGCGCGCCAAGATCGCCGTGATCTCGAACGACAGTTCGATCGATCCGGTCGGCGCCTGCGTCGGTATGCGCGGTTCGCGCGTTCAGGCCGTCGTCGGCGAGCTTCAGGGCGAGAAGATCGACATCATTCCGTGGAGCCAGGACCCAGCGACCTTCGTCGTCAACGCCCTGCAGCCGGCCGAAGTCGCCAAGGTTGTTCTCGACGAGGATGCCGAGCGCATCGAAGTCGTCGTTCCCGACGAGCAGCTGTCGCTTGCGATCGGCCGCCGCGGCCAGAACGTCCGCCTCGCTTCGCAGCTGACCGGCTGGGACATCGACATCATGACGGAGGCCGAGGAATCGGAACGCCGCCAGAAGGAATTCAACGAGCGCACCAACCTGTTCATGGATTCGCTCGACGTCGACGAAATGGTCGGCCAGGTTCTGGCCTCCGAGGGCTTTGCCGCGGTCGAAGAACTGGCTTATGTCGATCTGGACGAAATCTCCTCGATCGACGGTTTCGACGAAGAGACTGCGCAGGAAATCCAGCAGCGCGCCCGGGAGTTCCTCGAGCGCCTCGAAGCCGAGATGGACGAGAAGCGCAAGGCGCTCGGCGTTCAGGACGAGCTGCGCGAAATCGACGGCATGACCGCCCAGATGATGGTGGCGCTCGGCGAAGACGGCATCAAGACGATCGAGGATTTTGCCGGCTGTGCCGCCGACGATCTCGTCGGCTGGACGGAACGCAAGAACGGCGAAACGAAGAAATTCGAAGGCCTGTTCTCGAAGTTCGACGTCTCGCGCGTCGAAGCCGAGCAGATGATCGTCCAGGCCCGCCTGTCGGCTGGCTGGATTACCGAAGAAGACCTGGCGAAGGGGACCGAAGAAGAGGTCGCCGAAGCCGAACAAGAAGCATGATGACCGCGCATGAGCCGGACGCTCTCCCTGACGAGGACGACGATCTTGCAGGTTATGACGTGAACGGACGCATGTGCATCGTGACGCGCGAAAGCGGATCGCCGGAAGAGCTGATCCGCTTCGTTGCCGCTCCCGATGGAACCGTTGTCGCCGATCTGAAGCGCGAGCTTCCGGGACGCGGATGCTGGGTGAAGATCGACCGGTCGCTGGTCGACAGGGCAGTGGCGAAGAAACTCTTCGCCCGCGCGCTGAAAATGGACGTGAAGGCGGCAGACGATCTCGGCGCAGGCGTCGACCGGCTGCTTGCGGCGCAATTGATGCAGATGATGAACATGGCGCGGAAAGCCGGCCAGTTCGTCAGCGGGTCCTCGAAAGTGGATGCCGCGGTCAGGAGCGGGGCTGCCCTTGCGGTGTTCCATGCGACTGATGCAGCGGATGACGGCGTCCGGAAAATCGACCAGGCCCGCAAGGCCTGGCACCTCGGAATGGAGACCGAGGAGGAGATACCTTCCTTCCGTCTCTTCTCGGAGAGCGAAATGGAAGGCCTGATGGGCCAGAATGCTTTTATCCATGCCGCAGTGCTTGCAGGGCAGGCGGGTGAGGGTGTAGTGAAGCGCGCAAAGATGCTCGAACAGTACCGTATTGGCGGTCAGTCCCGGGCAGCGGGCGGCGCTGGCCGGCAAAAACAATGAGGCGGTCACCGGCATGGGCCGGTCGCATTCTCATTGATCGACAAGTATTGAACGACAGGGTCTGATCTAGTCATCGCTCCCTGTCCGAAGGAACGGGAACGAATGACCGATAGTAACGACGACAAGACAATCAGCGTGACGGGCAAAAAGACGCTTACCCTGAAACCATCGGGGATGAGCCAGGGCACCGTTCGCCAGGATATGGGTCGAGGTCGCACCAAGGCGGTCGTCGTCGAGACCCGCAAGCGGCGCCCGATGCGCCCGGAAGACGAAAAGCCGATCACACCTGTCGCTCCGGTGGCTCCCGTGCGTGCAGCCGAACCGGCGCCCGCGCCGGTGCAGGCACGCCCGCAGCAGCCGACGCCGGCACCGCGGATACAGCAGGGCAACAACAGCCAGACGAACCAGCGTCCGCAGCAGTCCCACCAGGCGCCGCGCCAGAACGACCGTCCGCGGCCGGTGGTGCTTAACCATCTGTCGCCTGAGGAAATGGACGCTCGCCGCCGGGCGCTTGCCGACGCCCAAGCGCGTGACGCCCAGGATGCGATCCGCCGCGCCGAGGAAGAAAAGCGCAGGGCCGCCGAAGAGGTGATCCGCAAGGCAGCCGAAGCCGAAGAAGCTGCCCGCAGGGCCGCCGAAGAAGCTATCCGGCAGGCTGAAGCGCCCGCTCCAGTTGCTGAACCGGCAGCCGCAGTAGCGGCTCCAGCCGACGCCCCGCAGCCACAGCAACCGGCATCCTCGGCACCTGCCGCGCGCCGGCCCGATGCGGCTGGAGCAGCAACTGCTGCCCGTCCGGCAGCGGGTGCTGTCGCCCCCGGCGCCGTTCGCGGCCGCCGCGACGAAAAGGAAGACGACGATCGGGGTGCCGCGCGAGGCGGCCCGGTTCGTGGCCGCGTCGTTCGTCCGGAACCGGCAAAGCCGGTCACGACACGTCCGAAGACGGATGAAGAGCGCCGTCGCGGCAAGCTGACGATCTCCACTGCCAACGTCGACGGCGAGGATAATGCCCGCGGCCGTTCGCTCTCGGCCATGCGCCGCCGGCAGGAGAAATTCCGTCGCGGCCAGATGCAGGAAACCCGCGAGAAGATCTCCCGCGAGGTGGTTCTGCCAGAGACGATTACCATTCAGGAACTGTCGCAGCGTATGTCCGAACGCGCCGTCGACGTCATCAAGTACCTGATGAAGGAAGGCCAGATGATGAAGCCGGGCGACGTCATCGACGCCGACCTTGCCGAACTCATCGCCAGCGAATTCGGCCATACGGTCCGACGCGTGTCGGAATCCGACGTCGAACTCGGCATCTTCAACGTCTCCGACGAGGATGGCGAACTGGTTTCGCGCCCGCCCGTCGTCACCATCATGGGCCATGTCGACCACGGCAAGACCTCGCTGCTCGACGCCATCCGCCATGCCAACGTGGTCTCCGGCGAAGCCGGCGGCATCACGCAGCATATCGGCGCCTATCAGGTGGAGCAGAGCGGTCAGAAGATCACCTTCATCGACACTCCCGGCCACGCCGCCTTTACGGCCATGCGTGCTCGCGGCGCCCAGGCGACGGACATCGCGATCCTGGTCGTTGCAGCCGACGACAGCGTCATGCCGCAGACGATCGAATCGATCAACCACGCCAAGGCGGCCGGTGTTCCGATCATCGTTGCGATCAACAAGGTCGACAAGCACGAGGCCGATCCGCAGAAGGTCCGCAACCAGTTGCTGCAGCACGAAGTCTTCGTGGAATCTATGGGCGGTGAAGTGCTCGACGTCGAAGTTTCGGCCAAAACCGGCAAGAACCTCGACAAGCTGCTTGAGGCGATCTTGCTGCAGGCGGAAATTCTCGATCTCAAGGCCAACCCGAACCGGACTGCCGAAGGCACCGTCATCGAAGCCCAGCTCGATCGTGGCCGCGGTTCGGTCGCGACCGTGCTCGTCCAGAAGGGCACGCTGCGTCCGGGCCAGATCATCGTCGCCGGCGACGTCTGGGGCCGCGTGCGCGCCCTCGTCACCGACAAGGGTGACCATGTGAAGGAAGCGGGTCCCGCGACTCCGGTCGAGGTTCTCGGTCTTTCCGGCACGCCGCAGGCGGGCGACAAGTTCGCCGTCGTCGAAAGCGAAAGCCGCGCCCGCGAGATCTCCGAATATCGTCAGCGTCTGGCCCGCGACAAGGCTGCTGCCCGCCAGTCGGGACAGCGCGGTTCGCTGGAACAGATGATGATGCAGCGCCAAAGCGCCGGCATCAAGGAGTTCCCGCTGGTTATCAAGGGTGACGTGCAGGGCTCGATCGAAGCGATTGCCGGCGCACTGGAAAAGCTCGGCACCGATGAGGTCCGCGCCCGCATCGTCCATTCGGGCGCCGGCGGCATCACCGAGTCGGATATCTCGCTCGCCGAAGCGTCGAACGCGGCCATCATTGGCTTCAACGTTCGCGCCAATACGCAGGCACGCCAGTTCGCCGAGCGCGAAGGCATCGAAATCCGCTACTACAACATCATCTACGACCTGGTGGATGACGTGAAGGCAGCGATGTCGGGCCTGCTCTCTCCGGAACGGCGCGAAACCTTCATCGGCAATGCCGAAATCCTCGAGGTGTTCAACATCACCAAGGTCGGTAAGGTCGCAGGCTGCCGTGTTGTCGAAGGCAAGGTCGAACGCGGTGCGGGCGTCCGCCTCATCCGCAACGACGTCGTCGTTCACGAAGGCAAGCTCAAGACCCTCAAGCGCTTCAAGGACGAAGTCTCCGAAGTACCGATGGGCCAGGAATGCGGCATGGCCTTCGAAAATTACGAGGATATGCGCGCCGGCGACGTCATCGAGTGCTTCCGCGTCGAACATATCACGCGCACGCTCTAAACCGCCGCGCTTTAGGCGCAGCATCAGCTTTCCGAAAGCCATTCGCCAGCCGGCGGATGGCTTTCGGGCATCCGCCGGCTTGACCTTTTCGGCCAAAGGAGTCATTGACGCTCTCCTTTGACGGGTTCGATTCCCAGCCGCATCGGCAAATAGAGATAACAATGACCAGAGCAACTTCTTCCGCGCCTTCGCAGCGCATGCTGCGCGTTGGCGAACAGGTCCGCGCCGCGATTACCCAGGTACTGCAGCGCGGCGAAGTGCGCGACGATGTCATCGAAGCGACGGTGATCTCGATCTCGGAAGTGCGCATGTCGCCCGACCTGAAGATCGCCACCGCCTATGTGACGCCGCTCGGCGTTTCCGACCACAGCGTGGTCATCGAGGCGCTGAACCGTCATGCGAAGTATATCCGCGGCAGGCTCGGGCAGCAGCTTCGGCAGATGAAATACATGCCGGAAGTGCGCTTCCGCGACGATACCAGCTTCGACAACTACAAGAAAATCGACGAGCTGCTGCGTTCGCCCGAGGTGCGCCGCGACCTCGACGGCGATAACGACGAACAATAAACAGAAGAGACGCATGTCCAAACCACGCAAACCCAAAGGCCGGCCGATTTCCGGCTGGCTGATCCTCGACAAGCCGGTGGATTTCGGCTCGACGGAAGCCGTTTCCAAGATCAAGTGGCTCTACAAGGCGCAGAAGGCCGGTCATGCCGGCACGCTCGATCCGCTCGCCTCCGGCATGCTGCCGATCGCGCTCGGCGATGCGACGAAGACCGTTCCCTATGTGATGGACGGCCGCAAGATCTATGAATTCACGGTCAGCTGGGGCGAAGAGCGGGCAACGGACGATCTCGAAGGCGAGGTGACCGCAAGCTCGGACAACCGTCCCAGCGAACAACAGATCCGCGATATCCTGCCCGGCTACATCGGCACCATCAGCCAGGTGCCGCCGCAGTTTTCCGCAATCAAGATATCGGGTGAACGCGCCTATGATCTGGCGCGTGAAGGCGAAACCGTCGAAATCCCCTCGCGTGAAGTCGATATCTTCCGGCTGACCCTGCTCGCCTGCCCGGATGCGAATAGCGCGCATTTCGAAGTGGAATGCGGCAAGGGCACCTATGTCAGGGCGCTTGCCCGCGATTTCGGCCGCGAGCTCGGCTGTTACGGCCATGTGTCCGGGCTGCGGCGCACTTTCGTGGCGCCCTTCGCGGAAGAAGCGATGGTGCCGCTCGCGGACCTCGTGGCGCTGGAAGCGATCGAGGACATGGACGAGCGGCTTGCCGCCCTCGACGCGCTGCTGATCGACACCTGCGAGGCGCTATCGGCCCTGCCTCACCTCGTCATCAACGACGACCAGGCGCACAGGCTGAAGATGGGCAACCCGATCCTCGTGCGCGGCCGCGATGCGCCGATTGCCGAAAGCGAAGCCTATGCGACGGCCCGCGGCAGGCTGATCGCGATCGGTGAGATCGGCCAGGGCGAGTTTCGCCCGAAGCGGGTTTTTGCCTGAACCTATGCAGCTGACGATTGTCAGGCGGTAGCGATGCGATATCTTCCTTTCGGGCGATGGCCGCCCGAGGGGCCGTTGCGGCCCGGCAAGGGGGATGATGATGCGCGCAACCGCGATCCGCATGCTGACGTTCTTTTCGATGTTTCTCACCGTTACCGGCGCTCAATCCGGCGAGCGCTGGGCCGAGCTGCCGGCTTTTCCGGCGATGCCCGTGCCGAAGACCAGCGGCATGGCTGAGGTGAACGACATCAAGATGTATTACGCCGAATATGGTGAAGGCGAGCCGATGCTCTTCATCCATGGCGGGCTTGGCAATGCCGATGTCTGGGGTCACCAGATCGCCGAATTCGCCAAAGACCACCTGGTCATCGTTGCCGACAGCCGCGGGCATGGGCGCTCGACGCGCAGCCAAAAGCCCTTCGGCTACGACCTGATGACATCGGATTATGCAGCCCTTCTCGACCATCTGAAGATCGGCAAGGTGACCCTGGTGGGATGGTCGGACGGCGGCATCATCGGCATCGACATGGCGATGAACCATCCGGAAAAGCTGACGCGCGTCATTGCCCAGGCCGCCAACGTCACGACCGACGGCGTCAAGCCTGACGTCATGAGCAACAAGACCTTCAACGACTATATCAACGTCGCCGGCGAACAGTACCGGAAGCTGTCGCCGACGCCGAACGAGTACGACGCCTTCGTCACCCAGATCTCCGAGATGTGGGCGACACAGCCGGCCTGGACGGCAGCGGATCTCGGAAAGATCACGGTGCCGGTCACGCTCGCCATCGGCGATCACGACGAAGCCGTGAAGCTCGACCATAACGAGATGATGGCGAAAGAAATTCCGGGCGCAAAGCTGGTGATCCTGAAAGAGGCCAGCCATTTCGCCATGCTGCAGGATCCCGCGGGTTACGATGCGATGATCCGGGAGGCGATGGCGGGCCGCTGAAAACCGCCGCGGGCGCTCCCCTCTTTCCATCGCTGCTTAATTGGTTTATAGGCAGCGCCAGCGTCAGGTTCGCCTGCTCGCATTCACGGCCAAAGCTGGACGGCATCCCGGCTTTTGGCGACCTTTATCTCCTCTCTTAGAAAGGATCACCCGATGTCGATCACTGCTGAGCGCAAGTCTGCGCTGATCAAGGAATACGCAACCGCCGAAGGCGATACCGGTTCTCCGGAAGTCCAGGTCGCGATCCTGACCGAACGCATCAACAACCTGACCGAACACTTCAAGGACCACAAGAAGGATAACCATTCCCGCCGTGGCCTGTTGACGATGGTTTCGAGCCGCCGCTCGCTTCTTGATTATCTCAAGAAGAAGGATGAAGGCCGCTATTCCAAGCTGATCTCCAGCCTGGGTATCCGCCGCTAAGATTGCCCGGCGGGCGCTTTCCGAGCGCCCGCCGGATCCTGTTTGGGGACACGGTTCCCGATGAAATGTTCCAGCCGCGCCCTATCTGCAAGCGGTGGAAAGATCGGCGGACCCGGATGGGCCGGTTCTGCCAAACCAACCGTTGACCTGTCATGGGGCAGGATTGCCGGATGCTTTCGGCCAAGGCTTCTTCAAAGCTTTGGCCTGGTTTTCTAAGGGATCTCGGATTTGTCGAGGAACCGAGGATGAAAAGCCTCCCGTTGTCTTGCCCGTGATACGTCACATTATTTGCGGTCGACTGTGCGCTGCGCCCTGGTATCGGCGATGGCGCGTGCTCCCGCATTGAAGGACAAATCATGTTTGATACACACACAGTCGAAATCGAGTGGGCCGGCCGCCCGCTGAAGCTCGAAACCGGCAAGATCGCCCGTCAGGCCGACGGCGCCGTTCTTGCCACCTACGGCGAAACCGTCGTTCTCGCCACCGTCGTCTCGGCCAAGGCGCCGAAGCCCGGCCAGGACTTCTTTCCGCTCACCGTCAACTACCAGGAAAAGACCTACGCAGCCGGCAAGATCCCCGGCGGCTATTTCAAGCGCGAAGGGCGCCCTAGCGAGAACGAGACCCTCGTCTCCCGCCTGATCGACCGCCCGATCCGCCCGCTCTTCCCGGAAGGTTACAAGAACGACACGCAGGTCGTCGTTACCGTCATCCAGCATGACCTCGAGAACAACCCGGACATCCTGTCCATGGTCGCGACCTCGGCAGCGCTGACGCTCTCCGGCGTTCCCTTCATGGGCCCGGTGGGCGGTGCGCGTGTCGGCTACATCAACGGCGAATACGTTCTCAACCCGCATCTCGACGAGATGGACGAATCGAGCCTCGATCTCGTCGTCGCCGGCACCTACGACGCCGTGCTGATGGTTGAATCCGAAGCCAAGGAACTCAACGAAGAAGTCATGCTCGGCGCCGTCATGTTCGGCCATAAGGGCTTCCAGCCGGTTCTTGACGCGATCATCAAGCTCGCCGAAGTGGCCGCCAAGGAGCCGCGCGACTTCCAGCCGGAAGACTATTCCGCTCTCGAAACCGAGATGCTCGGCCTTGCCGAAGCTGAACTTCGCCAAGCCTACAAGATCACTCAGAAGGCTGACCGCTACGCCGCCGTCGACGCCGTCAAGGCCAAGGTGAAGGCACACTTCCTGCCCGAGGAAGGCGAAGCCAAGTACACGGCCGAAGAAGTCGGCGCGATCTTCAAGCACCTGCAGGCGAAAATCGTCCGCTGGAACATCCTCGACACCAAGAGCCGCATCGACGGCCGCGACCTCGAAACCGTTCGTCCGATCGTATCGGAAGTCGGCCTTCTGCCGCGCACCCATGGTTCGGCACTGTTCACCCGCGGTGAAACGCAGGCCATCGTGGTTGCCACGCTCGGCACCGGCGAAGACGAACAGTATGTCGACAGCCTGACGGGCATGTACAAGGAGCGCTTCCTGCTCCATTACAACTTCCCTCCCTACTCGGTTGGCGAAACCGGCCGCATGGGCTCCCCGGGCCGCCGCGAAATCGGCCACGGCAAGCTCGCATGGCGCGCCATCCGTCCGATGCTGCCGACGCCTGAGCAGTTCCCCTACACGTTGCGCGTCGTCTCCGAGATCACCGAGTCGAACGGCTCGTCCTCGATGGCGACCGTCTGCGGCACCTCGCTCGCCCTGATGGATGCAGGCGTTCCGCTGGCAAAGCCGGTTGCCGGTATCGCCATGGGCCTGATCCTGGAAGGCGATCGCTTCGCCGTCCTCTCCGACATTCTCGGTGACGAAGACCACCTCGGCGACATGGACTTCAAGGTTGCAGGTACTGCCGACGGCATCACCTCGCTGCAGATGGACATCAAGATCGCCGGCATCACCGAAGAGATCATGAAGGTCGCCCTTGGCCAGGCCCAGGGCGGTCGTGCCCACATTCTCGGCGAAATGGCGAAGGCCATTACCGAAAGCCGCGGCCAGCTCGGCGAATTCGCTCCGCGCATCGAAGTCATGAACATCCCGGTCGACAAGATCCGCGAAGTCATCGGCTCCGGCGGCAAGGTCATCCGCGAAATCGTCGAAAAGACCGGCGCCAAGATCAACATCGAGGACGACGGCACCGTCAAGATCGCCTCCTCCTCAGGCAAGGAGATCGAAGCGGCCCGCAAGTGGATCCACTCGATCGTCGCCGAGCCTGAAATCGGTCAGATCTACGAAGGCACTGTTGTCAAGACCGCCGACTTTGGCGCCTTCGTCAACTTCTTCGGCGCCCGTGACGGCCTCGTCCACATCTCGCAGCTGGCGTCCGAGCGCGTTGCCAAGACGCAGGACGTCGTCAAGGAAGGCGACAAGGTCTGGGTCAAGCTGCTCGGCTTCGACGAACGCGGCAAGGTTCGCCTGTCGATGAAGGTCGTCGACCAGGCCACCGGCCAGGAGATCGCGAACGAGAAGAAGAAGGAAGAAGCGGCCGAATAAGCCGCGTCTCCCAGATTTCACTCCGGGCGCGGGAATCTTCCGCGCCCTTTTTGCATCCTGGTTTTGCGCATGTCGTGGCCTTGAAACCGCTCGACACTTTTGCGCGACATGCTTTAACGAGACGAGACCCATGAGCCGCGAGACGCTGAAGACCCTGTTCCATCCCTTTGCCAGCGGCACGGTCGCGGCGCCCGGCGAGGCCGAGCGCGTGCTCTTCCTCGGTGCCGAGGCAGGCTTTGCGCTGCCGGAAGGTTTTGCCGCCACGCTGAGCGCCGTCCAGGGCTTCCGGCCGCTCTACCGGCAGCTTCAGGCGCAGCGGATCGAAGCAAAGCCTGAGATCGAGGGCGAGGACTACGATGCTGCCTTGGTGCTCTGCACGAAGCACAAGGGCGAGAACGAGGCCAATCTTGCCGCCGCCATCGCTCGCACGCGGGCCGGCGGCCTGATCGTCGTTGCCGGCGCCAAGGAAGACGGCATCCAGCCGCTGCGCAAGCGCCTCGAAGGTTTCGGCCTCGCCATCGACCATATGCCGAAATATCACGGTGTCGCCTTCTGGTTCGGCCGCCCTGCCGACGCCGACGAGATCGTCTCCAAGCTGGCAAAGGCGCCGGTACGCGTCGACGGCCGTTTCAATGCCACCGCCGGCATGTTCTCACATGACCGGGTCGATGCCGGGTCGGAACTGCTCGCCTCGCGCCTGCCGCAGGATTTTACCGGCGATGTGGCGGATTTCGGCGCCGGATGGGGTTATCTCTCCGTCGAGTTGGCACAGAGGTCGCGCGGACTGACCCGCCTCGACCTCTACGAGGCCGATCACGCGGCTCTGGAGGCTGCTAGGGACAATCTGGCGGAGAACTGCCCGAACGCGCCTGCGCGCTTCTTCTGGCACGATCTGGCGGGCGAGCCGGTCAAGGACAAATACGATCTCGTCATCATGAACCCGCCCTTCCATGAGGGCCACGCAGCCGAGCCGGCGCTCGGCCAGGCAATGATCAAAACCGCCGCATCTGCGCTACGCGGCGGCGGCCGTCTGATGCTGGTCGCCAATCGCGGCCTGCCCTACGAGCCGGTTCTGGCGGCGAATTTCAGGGAAAGCGGCGAAACCTGCCGCAACGCCCGCTTCAAGGTGCTGTGGGCGAAGAAATAGAGTTTAGCCTGCCTCGCTACCGGGCATTCCATCGATAGAAAAAGGCCGTGCGCATCATCTGCGCACGGCCTTTACGTTTCACATCAAGGGAGTGTCTACTCGACGTCGGCCCTGCGCAGCGTGTCTAGCGTCGGCATGGAGGTAACGTTGAAACCGGCGTCGACGAAGTGGATTTCCCCGGTGACGCCGGCGGAAAGGTCAGAAAGCAGGTAGAGAGCCGAATTGCCGACCTGGTCGATGGTGACGGTCTTGCGCAGCGGCGCGTTACGCTGGTTCCAGGAGAGAATCGCGCGCGCATCTGAGATGCCGGCACCGGCGAGCGTGCGGATCGGGCCGGCCGATATAGCGTTGACGCGGATGCCGCGGGGGCCGTAATCGGCGGCAAGATAACGCACCGAAGCTTCGAGCGCTGCCTTGGCGACCCCCATGACATTGTAATTCGGGATGACCCGCGTCGAGCCGTTATAGGTCAGCGTCAGCATCGCGCCGCCGTCTTCCATTAACGGCGCGCAGCGCTTGGCGATCTCGGTGAAAGAGAAACAGGAAATGACCATGGTGCGGCTGAAATTCTCGCGCGTCGTGTCGGCGTAGAGACCCTTCAGCTCGTTCTTGTCGGAAAAACCGATCGCGTGGACAATGAAATCCAGCTTGCCCCAGCGCTGTTCGATCGCGTCGACCAAAGCGTCGACCGAGGCGATGTCCTCGACGTCGCAGGGCACCACGAAATCGGAGCCGACTTCGGCGGCAAGCGGCTTGACGCGCTTGCCCAGCGCATCGCCCTGATAGGTGAAGGCGAGTTCCGCACCCTGTGCGGCAAGAGCTTTTGAAATTCCCCAGGCGATCGAGTGGTTGTTTGCGACGCCCATGATGAGGCCGCGTTTACCCTGCATGATTCCAGTCATTTTATTATCCGTTATAGCGCTGGAAGACGAGCGTGGCGTTCGTCCCGCCGAAGCCGAAGGAGTTGGAGAGGGCGATATCGATCTTCGCATCGTCGATACGCTTGCGCACGATCGGCACGCCTTCGAATTCGGGATCGAGCTCGGTGATGTGGGCGCTTTCGCCGATGAAGCCGTGCTGCATCATCAGCAGGGAATAGATCGATTCCTGCACGCCGGCCGCACCCAGCGAATGGCCGGTCAGCGACTTGGTCGACTGAATATGCGGGATCTTGGCGCCGAACACTTCACGGATGGCGCCGATTTCCTTGCTGTCGCCGACCGGCGTCGAGGTGCCGTGAGTGTTGACGTAGTCGACGTCGCCTTTGACTGATGCAAGCGCCTGGCGCATGCAGCGGATGGCGCCCTCGCCCGAGGGGGCGACCATGTCGTAACCGTCCGAGGTTGCGCCGTAGCCGACGATTTCGGCATAGATCTTCGCACCGCGGGCCTTGGCGCGCTCCAGCTCCTCGAGCACCAGCACGCCGGCGCCGCCGGCGATGACGAATCCGTCGCGGTTGACGTCATAGGCGCGCGAGGCGCTGTCCGGCGTATCGTTGTACTTGGAGGACATGGCGCCCATGGCATCGAAGAGGTTGGACATCGTCCAGTCGAGATCTTCGTGGCCGCCGGCAAACATCACGTCCTGCTTGCCCCACTGGATCATCTCGGCGGCGTTGCCGATGCAATGCGCTGATGTCGAGCAGGCTGACGAGATCGAGTAATTGACGCCGTGGATCTTGAACCAGGTGGCAAGTGTCGCAGATGCGGTCGAGGACATCGCCTTCGGCACGGCGAAGGGGCCGATGCGCTTCGGGCTGTTGTTCTTGACGGTGATGTCGGCCGCCTCGATCAGTGTGCGGGTGGATGGGCCGCCAGAGCCCATGATAATGCCGGTGCGCTCGTTCTGAGCGTAGTCCTTCTCTTCCAGCCCGGAATCGGCAAGTGCCTGTTTCATGGCGACATGGTTCCAGGCGCCGCCCTGCGACAGGAAGCGCATGGCGCGGCGATCGACCAGTTCGGCAAGGTCCGCAGCGCCGAGCGCGGGGCTGCCCCAAACCTGGCACTTGAAGCCGTGTTCTGCGAAATCGCTGGAGAAGGAGATACCCGACTTTGCCTGCCGCAAGGATTCGGTGACTTCGGCGGCGTCGTTTCCGATCGAGGACACGATACCCAGACCCGTGACAACTACCCGTCTCATCTGATCAAACCTTTTTTGTTTCGTGAGCCGCTCAAGATGCGGTTCAGGCCGTCTTGTCTTTTGAGAGACCGACACGAAGATCGGCCGCCTGATATATGGTTTCGCCGTCCGCCTTCAACCAGCCATCGGCCGTACCGAGGACCAGGCGGCCGCGCATGACGCGCTTGAAGTCGATGCCATATTCGATCAGCTTCGTGTGCGGACGGACCATGCCCTTGAACTTCACTTCGCCTGTCGACAGCGCCATGCCGCGGCCTTCCTCGCCGAGCCAGCCCAGGAAGAAGCCGGTCAGCTGCCACATGCCGTCAAGGCCGAGGCAGCCCGGCATGATCGGATTGCCTTCGAAATGGCAGGGAAAATACCAATCGTCGGGGCGTACGTCGTATTCGGCCCTGAGATACCCTTTGTCGAAGGTCCCGCCCGTTTCGGAAATGTCGGTGATGCGGTGAACCATCAGCATGGGCGGCAGCGGAAGCTGCGCATTGCCGGGTCCGAACAGCTCGCCATGTGCGCAGGCGATGAGTTCGTCGTACGAGAAGCTGGACTGTCTGGTCGTCATAAAGTTTCTTTTCCCTCCCGCGTGAGCCCATGGATGTGAACGTGTAGTCCAAGTTCTTCAGAAAATGAAGCACGAGCAAGGCGGCTTCATCCATGGTCCCGGACCAAGCTTGCGCTATTATTTGGTGGTCGCATACAGGAAGGCCAGGGCTGCGACCAGACCTATTTGCGTTAAAAGCCGGTTTTGGCGGCGTTTATCAGGCTCTTGTCCCCATTGAACTATTGAAAGGCTCCTGTGCAAAAGTTATACCGCTTGAAGAAACATGATTGAATTATGCAGGAATAATCGGAGTTGGTTTTGATGACGGGTGCACTCCCGATCGCCATTGAGGTCAGGCTGCGCGGCGCAGGCCTGCGGCCTACCCGCCAGCGCGTCGCGCTCGGCGACCTGCTCTTTGCCAAGGGCGACCGGCACTTGACGGTCGAGGAACTGCATGAGGAGGCCGTTGCCGCCGGCGTGCCGGTGTCACTGGCAACCGTCTACAACACGCTGCATCAGTTCACCGAAGCCGGCCTCATCCGCGTTCTCGCCGTCGAGAGCGCCAAGACCTATTTCGACACCAATGTTTCTGACCACCACCATTTCTTCGTCGAAGGCGAGAACGAGGTGCTCGACATTCCGGTCAGCAACCTGACGATCGCCAATCTGCCAGAGCCGCCTGAAGGCATGGAGATCGCCCATGTCGACGTGGTAATCCGGCTGCGGGCGAAGCAGGGCTGACGCCCGCGTTACATGACATCGTCAGGGTGCCGGCCGGGCTTGTGCCTGTAGGTCGGAAAAGTCCAGCCGAACCACAGAGCGCCGCCGCGCACCGCAAAGGCCGCCACGACACCGCAGGCAGACGCCAGATAGAGCGGCATTCCCAGCCCATTGGCGAGCGTGAACACGCCGGCGCCGATAAGGGCCGCGGTCACGTAAATCTCCGGCCTGAGCAGCACCGAAGGCTCGTTTGCCATCAGATCACGCAGAATGCCGCCGAAGGTTGCCGTCAGCGTGCCGGTGACGATCGCGATGGTCGGTGAGCCGGTGGCGGCGAGCCCCTTGGCGGCGCCCAGCACGCAATAGGCGGCAAGGCCGATCGCATCCAGCCAGATCAGCAGGCGATAGCGTGATTCCAAGAGGTGGGCGGTGAAGAAAACCACGACGCCCACGATGCAGCAGACCAGGATATAGGCCGGATTCAGCACCCAGAAGACCGGCACGCGGCCGAGCACGATATCGCGCACGGTGCCGCCGCCCGTTCCCGTCACCATGGCGAAAAACAGAAAACCGATCAGGTCCAGCTGCTTGCGCGAGGCGGCGAGCGCGCCCGTCGCGGCAAACAGCGCGATGCCGGCGTAATCGAGATAGACGAGCAAGGACATGCGAACCCCGGAACGGCGGAATATTTCACCAAAAACCACGGCGGCAAGGGCGGCGCAAGGCGGTGGGGCCATAAAGATAATGTCTTTATTGATGCATGTCGTTGACCAAGAACCGCTGCACACTTTGTGGGCGACATGCATCGGGCTGCAGAGCCTTATCCAAAAGAGGAAAGCCGTGAAAACGCTGATGCTCGCCGTTCTGAATATTCTCCTGCTGGTCATCATGCCGGCTGTGGCCTTCGGTCAGCAATCGCTGATCTCCGATCCGGAGATCTACGAGAAGAAACATTTCCAGGAGCAATGCAAGGCGGCCGAATTCGCCGATGGCTTCGTCACTCGGCAGGACATCAACAATGACGGGCTGATCGATGCCGTAGTCAACGAGGGCCAGCTGACCTGCGACGGGCAGAAGGGTCCGCAATGCAACGACGACGGCTGCACCTATAATTTCTATCTGCAGGTGGCTGAAGGCGGCTATTTCATAATCGCGACGGCGCAGATCTACGGCTACGACTTCGTCCAGCGCTTCGGCAACATGGTGCTGGCAATGAAGATGCATCCGCGTTTCTGCGACCGCACCGAAGGTGACCCCTGCATTGTCACCGCGCGTGTGCGCGGCACGAAGTTCGTCACAATTTCAAAAAAGTAACTCAGCGCGGATACAGCTCCGACGTCCGGCCGGCGAGATAATAGCCGATCAGGCCGTACCATTCGCGGATCGCCGTCGCCATGTTCTGGGCATTGAGGTTCGGCTGGGTGAAATCCAGGCCCAGCCTGACCTGACCGTCGGTGCGATAATCGGTCGGCCAGGGCACGATATCGATACCGAGCTTGCGAAAGATGCCGACGGAGCGCGGCATATGGAAACCCGAGGTGATCAGCAGGCACTTGGAAAGCCCCTGGCTCGCCAGGAATTCCTTGGTATTGACGGCGTTTTCGAAAGTGGTGCGCGACTGCGTCTCCTCGATCAGCCGATCCCTGCCGACGCCGAAGAGCGGGAAGAAGCGCTCGGATGCCGCCGCATCACCTTCATAGACGCCCGAGATGGAGCCGTCGCCGCCCGAGACCAGGATGCTCGAGTCGGGAAATTTCTGCGCAAGCCGCAGGGCCTCGACGAAGCGGTCGGCGCCGCCGTTGAATTCGATGCCGTGGCGTACCGTATTCACCTCATTTTCGAAGGCGCCGCCGAGCACGATCATGCATTGCAGGCTCTCCGGATCGCCGGCTGGCTTGGCGAAGCGCTGCTCAAGGCCCTGCATCATGAGGTTGCCGGCCGTGGTGTAGAGCGTGACGAAGAGGATGAGGGCCGAAGCCGCGGCACCGAGGTTGCTTAAGATACGCCAGCGCAGAAGGCCGGCCATGAGGGCCAGGAAGACGAGGAAGAATGCCAGCGACAGCGGCTGAGCGAAAATCCATACAAGCTTCGAAATCAGGAACAAGACCTACTCCTTGAGACGGACGACGATGCTTCCTATCCGATTCGAGGGTAACAGGAATGCGACGCTTCTATTTGCCGCGTGCAATGGCCGAGTGGTGCGGCGCGGGCTTCTGGTTGAAGCGCCGCTGAAGCGGCCGGGGAATGAACATGGCGGCAAGCGCCAGCGCCATCGCAAAGATGGCGACCAGCCACAGCGCATGCGCGCCGGTCTGCCGCGTCAGCACCGCGCCGGCGATCGCGCCGAGCACCATGCCGCCCCAGGGCACGATTTGGATCGTCCATTCGATATGGCGGTCGCCGATGATCCAGCGGCCGATGCCGCGGCCGAGGCGCGACAGCGCGCCTGTGACATAAGTCAGCCCGATCGGCAGTCCTTCGATGTGTTCGACGGCGGCATTCACCATGCCCATGGCAAAAACGATCATATAGAAGCGTGCAAGCAGCAGGCCCTGCACCGTCGTCACCGAGGCGAGCGCCAGGACGAGACCGACGCAGCCGAGCACCACGAAAATGCGACGCTCGGAGACATGGGCGATGACGATCCCCGCCGCATTGCCGAGCACGAAAGCGCCGATGGCGGAGATCAGCACCGCCGCGTGATAGAGATTGCCTTGGCTCAAGGCGAGTGCTGCCCGCGTCGTATTGCCGGTCATGAAGGAGACGAAATCGCCGGTCAGCAGCAGACCGGTCGCGTCGGTCATGCCGGCCAGAAATGAGATAGCGCCGACGAGGGCAAGCCCGGTTGCGGTGCGTCGGGTGCGGATGAGACGGCGGCGTCTTGCTCTGGTCATGGGTTGCGGATCCTGAAGCCGAATCGCTGCGATTCCGGCAGCAAAGATACATCCTCTTCGTTGAGGAATTGGCAAAGGGGATCGGAATGGCTGGGAATGTGCTGGCCGACGATCCCGATCGGCTTGAAAGCCACAGATATTACGTGATGCTACAGGCGCCGCCATACCCCGCCTGCTAGTATGCAGGGCTCGGAAAGCCTCCTTGGGCGACTGCTGGATGTGTGAATGGCAAGACGTGGCGTGGCTCTTTTTCTTCTGCTGGCAAGTTGCGGGCATCCGGGCGGCGTGATGACGCCGGTTTCCAGTTCGTCGGCAATGCCGCCGACATCAAGGGTCGACATGCTGGTTGCGACCACGCGCGAGCCTTCCGGGAACCCGGCGACGCTGTTCAACGGCGAGCGCAGTTCGAAGCCGCATCTGACGCAGATTTCGATTTCCATCCCGGCAAAGCGCGAAGCCGGCACCGTGCAATGGCCGAAGCGCCTTCCGCCCGATCCTGCCACCGACTTTGCCGTGACCAACGTCCAGCAGATCGACACGGTGGCGCAGGGCCGTGTCTGGTTCCGGCAGCATGTGCACAGCGGGCATGCGCTCGTCTTCATTCACGGCTTCAACAACACCTATGAAGATTCCGTCTTCCGGCTGGCGCAGATCGTGCACGACAGCAAGATGCAGGCGACGCCTGTCTTGTTCACCTGGCCGTCGAGAGCGGAGATCACCGCCTACGAATACGACAAGGAAAGCACCAACTACTCGCGCACGGCACTGGAGCAGGCGCTGCGTACGCTGGCAGCCGACCCCGACGTCAAGGACATCACCCTCATGGCCCACTCGATGGGGACCTGGCTTGCCATGGAATCGCTGCGGCAGATGGGGATACGCGACGGCCACGTCAATTCGAAGATCCACAATGTCATCCTGGCCTCACCCGACATCGACATCCAGGTCTTCGCCAAACAATATGTAGAGATGGGCGAGCCGCGTCCAAAATTCACGATCTTCGTTTCCCAGGACGACAAGGCTCTCGCCGTCTCCAGCTTCATCACCGGACGCGTTTCCCGTCTCGGCGCGATCAATCCGGCGGAAGAGCCCTACCGTTCGAAGCTTGAGAAAGCCGGCATCACGGCCATCGACCTGACGAAGGTGAAGACCAACGACCGGCTCAACCACGGCAAATTCGCCGAAAGTCCCGAGATCGTCCAGCTCATCGGCCAGCGCCTGATGACCGGCCAGACGCTGACCGATTCCAAGGTCACGCTGGGCCAGGGTATTACCGCCGTCGTCGGCGGAACGGTGACGAATATCGGCACTGTTGCCGCGACCGCGGTGGCGGCGCCGGTTGCGATCATCGAGCAGCCGGTTACGCGCCAGAGACCGCCACGACCCGCCGACGAGACGCTCGACGGCGACCTGAAAAAACAGCCGCTGACGCAGTGAGGAGTTCCAGCTTGAAATGGCTTCTTTCCTTCACCGCCGCTTTTTTCTTCGCGCTGAGTGCTTTGGCGCAGGCTCAGCCAGCGGCCCCGCAACAGAAGATCGACGAACTCGTGCGCCTGTTGCAAGATCCCGAGGTGAAAGCCTGGCTCGATAGCCGCAAGCAGGAAAGCGGGGCCGCGACACCCGCCACGCCAGCGGGCAATTCGACCTTGGCCAACTGGGAGGCGGGCGCGCGGGCGCGTGTGCATGCGATTTTGTCAGCAATCCCAGCAATCCCGGCTGAGGTGACGGCGGCGGCGACGAGAGCCCGGAGCGAAGCCGCCAGCAGAGGCTATGCGCCTGTTTTCCTCATATTCGGCGGCCTGGTCGCTTTCGGTCTTGCCGCCGAGGCGATCTATCGCAGATTTGCCGCGCGCCGCGATGCATTGCTCGGCCGGCTGATCCCGGTCGGCATATTCGCGGGCGCGATGGGCATCGTCTTTTTCGCGGTGGAATGGCCGCCGCTCGCGCGCGTGACGCTGCTTGCCTATCTCTCGGCCTTCATCCTGTTTCGATTGGTGGCCGCACTGCTGTCTGCGGCGGCGATGGGAGCATCCCTGCGGCGGAGGCTATTGATCCTGTTCGGCCTCGTTTGTTTTGCGGGCGCGACCGCGGCCGCAAGCGAGCCGCTTGGCGTTTCCCCTGACGTCATCAAGGCCATCACCTACTGCTTCTCGGTGCTCGGACTGCTGCTTGCGATCGAGGCGGTGTGGTCGGTGTGGGAGGGAAGCCGCGCCAGGAAAGCGGCGATAGCGGCCTTCCTGGTCGTGCTGTGGCTCGTCTGGTGCCTCAATATGAGAGGCCTGTTCTGGATCGGCATCTACGCGCTGGTACTGCCCGGCATCCTGAATGCGGTCGGTCGGTTCGCGATATCCTTCACCAGCGATCCCGGCAGCTTGCGCGGTATCCTCATCGCCCGAGGCGCGCGCGCCGCTGTTATCGCGCTTGCGGTGGGATGGCTGGCGCTCGTCTGGCAGCTCAATCCCGATACGCTCGGTCAGCGCGACCCGATGATCGTCGCCTTGTTCTATGGCGGCCTGAAGAGCGTTCTGATTCTCGTGGTTGCCGACCTACTCTGGCAGGCAGCTCGCGGCTGGATCGACCGAACCTTGCGCATATCGACCAGCACGACATCGCTTGCGCCGGCCGACGCCGCCCGGCGCGCACGGTTCCGCACGCTTCTGCCGATCTTTCGCAATGCGCTCGCGGTCGCTGTTGCGGTCATGGCGGGGCTGATTGTGCTGGCGCAACTCGGCGTGCAGATCGGCCCGCTGATCGCCGGGGCGGGCATCTTCGGCGTCGCCATCGGTTTCGGCTCGCAGACCCTCGTCAAGGACGTCATCAACGGTGTGTTCTACATGCTCGACGATGCCTTCCGGGTGGGCGAATACATCCAGGCCAAGGACTACAAGGGAACGGTGGAGAGTTTTAGCCTGCGCTCGGTGCGTCTGCGCCATCATCGCGGCCCGGTGTTCACGGTCCCATTCAGCGAATTGGGCGCTGTCGAGAATATGAGCCGGGACTGGGTGATCGATAAGTTCAGGATCACCGTCGGCTTCGACACCGACATCGACAAGGCGCGCAAGCTAACCAAGAAAATCGGGGCTGAGCTGATCGAAGATCCGGAACTCGGCCAGCACTTCATCGAACCGCTGAAGATGAAGGGTGTCGAGCAGTTCGGCGACTACGGCATCGTCCTGAGCTTCGCCATGACCACGGTTCCGGGCATGCAGACCTATATTCGCCGCAAGGCCTATGCCAGGATTCGCGAGGTGTTCCTGGCTAACGGCATCGCATTCGCGCAGCCGACGGTGCAGGTCGGCGGCGACGACAAGGGTGGCGGCGCCGCGGCGGCGGCCGCGCAAGCGATCCGCGCGCAACAGGCGGCAAACACGGCGGCGCCGGCAAAGTGACCTCGCCGGCAAGGCGGATGAAGCGCTAAGGCTTCAAATCATAGGCCTGATGCGATGCACGAAGCTCCACCAGCGTTTTGCCGACACAGCTCCCACCGCCGGCACCGCCGATCGCTTTTGCTTGTCCGCCGAGCGTGATCGTGCCGGCGATCCGGTCGGATGCGACATAGGTCGCCACGCCGTCACGCGAGACCCGCGATATGTAAAAGGCATGATAGGTTTCGTTGTACTTGCAATGGATAACCAACGGAAATTGAGAGAAAGGATCGTCCTCGGCATGGATGGTGGGCAGTTGAAAAACCGCCGCCAAAACCGGGGCGACGACGAGGCCGGCAAGTCCTCTTTTGGTGATTCCGATTAACTTGCGGCGGGGCGCATGTGTCATGTTTCAAACCCTCTGTTGTGACTTGGGGCGCCGCGTTCTGAGGCGCGCAAAGGACGCCGACCGGCTAAGTCGTCAAGGCGACGAGCGCATCCCGGTCGAGAAGCCGAACGATCCGCTGCGACTTGCCGGCAAGACGAATGATGCGTTTTTCCCGAAGCTTCGTGAAAGAGCGGGCAACCGTTTCGACCGTCAGCCCGAGATAGTCGGCGATATCGCTACGAGACATCATCATATCGAATTCCGAATCCTCGGGATGGCTGTCAGCCATCTCCTGAACGAAAGCCGCCAGGCGCTTCAAGGCGCTTTGTTCGCTGATGATGAGTTGTTTGCACTGCGCCTTTGCCAGATTGGTCAGGGCAATGTGCAAAAGATCGATGGGGACGACCGCGACCTGATTGGTGGGAAACGGCCGCACCCGCGTTTCGCAGATGGCCTCCGCAAAATCGGTTCGGACATTGCCGTTTTCGAGCCCGAACCATTCACCCTTGCCGCAGAAGGATAAGATGTGCCGGTGGCCATTCGCTGTCAGGCGGTAAATTCGCACGGCACCCGTTTCGACCTGATAGATCGCGAGGGCGTATTCCCCTTCGCTATAGATCGTTTCATCGGCGCTGAGTTTGATCGTCGACTGATCTTTGGCTGTCGCGGAAACGGATCCATTGCGGTGGCCGGGCACCGTTGTATATTTTCCGATCGCGTAATCCTGAAACATGTGCGTCGTCCCCCATCCGCGTCCAGCATAAGCAGTCTTCGCGCGCCTCGGTATTCGAGATACCCCTTACGTATTGCTACGGAAGCACGCGGACGCAGAAGAGTGTATAAAGCTATCGCCCCTTGAGAGTGATACGGCGGTATCGCGGGAGGTCTATATGGCACCGGAAGAAGGAGGGGGCAGCAAGGCGCGTCAAGACTCGGAAAGCATTCGCGCGCAGCTCGATCGTATACTCGCAAGCCCGGAATTTCTTGCACCTGAACGCGGGCGCCGCTTCCTGCAATATATCGTCGAAGAGACGCTTGAAGAGCACGGCGAACAGCTCAAGGCCTTTGCGATCGCACAGGCGGTATTCGGCCGCGATGCCTCCTTCGATGCCCAGAACGATCCGGTTGTCCGTATCGAAGCCGGGCGAATCCGTCGCGCCCTCGAACGATATTATCTCGTCTGCGGACGCAACGACCCGATACAAATCACCATTCCCAAAGGGGGTTATGCTCCGCATTTTTCGAGCAATGAAGACACCTCGAACCTGGGGGCCGCCGATGCACCAAATCGTACGAACGAGCACCGTCAGCCGGGGCATGAACATGGTCAGCCCAGGCATGAGCGACCAATCAGCTACCGCGATCTTCTCTTGCCGATCGGTATTCCCGCCCTCTTCGGCGCAATCGCGGTACTCGCCCTCATCCGCCCGCTCGAATCCTACCTCTCACCACCCAAGACACCGCCGACACCTGCCGCCTCGACATCGAAGAGCAAGACCAGGATCGTCGTCGAACCCCTCGTGGCCCTCGGCGGCAGCGCGCGCGGGGCGGATTTTGCCAAGGGGCTGGTCGATCAGCTGATCGCCAAGCTGATGAAGGTGGACAGTCTTGTCGTGCTTGCTCCTGGTCGATCCGGCATGGAGACGACCGGCATGTTGTTCACTCTTCAGGGCAGCACCCTTGTCGAAGGCGCGATCCTGCATCTGCATGTCCGCCTGGTCGACGGCGCCGACGGCGCGGTCATCTGGGCAAATCAATATGAACGCGAGCTGCGGGATCAAACCATTCTCGATGTCGAGGATGAACTTGCCGCTCAAGTCATTGTAGAAATTTCAAGTAGCCGCAAACTGAGCGGCGCAGCGCCGCTTCCGTAGCCGCATTGCCAGCGAACGTGTTTCCGATCGCCGGCGACCGTCCAATCGGCATGGTTGCTGGCACCAAAACGCGTCGCATCAAACTTGATTCATGCAACATGCTTTGGCTCTTCGTTTTGATCCATGTCGTTATCCCGGAACTACTGCACACTTCCGGGCGAAATGCATTATCCTCCCGACGGCAGCTCAACGGGGATGCCTGCGGCGCGCAGTCCGGCAAAAACCCTTTCCTGATCCTCCGGGCGCTGCAAGCGTAGGGAAATCTCCTGACGGATATTCGTCATCAATGCCGGCGCGTTGGCAAGGATCCAATCCTGTTCCAGCTTGGCCTCGGCCATCTTGCCGGCAGCCCCGAGAATGGACAGCAGGGCAAGGTGGCGTATGGGATTGCAGTCGAGATCGGATATTCGCGACCATTGTTCTGCCGCTTCGAAATCGCCCCGCATAAAGGCGCACATCGCCATGCCACCCGCATAATAGCCTCTCGGGCCGGCATTTTTGTCGATCGCGATCGATACCAACTCGCAGCCTGATTGCCATTTTCCGGACATCGCCAAACGCAAGCCGTACTCGCCTGCAACTTCTACATCGTCAGGATTTGCAGCATAGGCCGCCGTTCCAGCTGCCAGTGCTTTGTCGATATCTCCCCGGAAGAAATTCACCAGCATAACGGCGCGGAGCACGCGGGTATTGTCCGGCGCGAGCGATGCCGCCCGTTGTGCCGAAGCATTTGCCAATTCGAGAGGTTCGGCCGAAGGTGGGGTGCCGAGCTTGTAGCGAAATCGCACTTCGTCAAGATAGACGAGGGACAAGAGCGCCCAGGACGTAGCATTATCAGGGTTACGCTGAGTTGCTTGTCGCAGGCACTCGCGCACAACACTATGGTTTTGCGCAGTCATCGTCTGCAGATAGCTATCATAGGCTGGGGTACAGGCTTCAGCATCCTGGTCTGCTTTTAGCGCCGACCGGGCGATTATCGCCGGTTCGGCCTGAAAGATCGCGCCATGAGGCTGCGCTATCGCACCGGCGATTTGCCGGGCGACATTTGCTTGAATTCCAAGCTTGTTTTGCGCGCGAAAATCGGCATCGAAATTATCGGCCCAGATGACGACCCCGTCTGTTTGGCGCACCAGCCTGGCGACCGAACGCAACCTGCTGCCGTCCATCTGGATGTTGCCTTGAAGCGCGTAGTCGGCGGCAGCGGCACGATCGCCCGTTGACGGATGGGAGACGACGATGACCTCATCGAGCTGAGCAAGCTGGCCGATAATATCGTCCCGCAGGCCGCGGGCGATATCCGCCCTGGAATCAACGGAGCTGCTTTCGGCGAAAACCTCGACGGCAACGGTCGGCACGGGGGCTGCTGGCGGCGGCGTGCGCACTAGGACACCTCCGACAATAAAAAGTGCAGACACCAGCGCGAGGAGAAGAAGAACGAAGATGGCCGGCAGACCGATCCCGCGGCCGCGACCCGCCGGTAGCGTCGGTGCGAGCACCTCCGGAAGCGGATGAGCTTGCTGCGCAAGGTATGCGATTCGAGCATTTTCCGGCTCGTTCTGCGGCGGCGGCGCATCGCGGAGATATTCGAAATGCGGCACATAGCCGCCTTTCGGCACAGTGACAATGACGTCGTCCGTCTGGCCGGCGACAAGATAATATCGTTCCAGGGCCTTTCGTATTCGGCCTGCCTCGATCCGCACGACCGGATCATTCTGCGGGTCGAATGACGCTTCCCGACCGAAAACCACATTTGCGATAGTAAAGGCCTTCAGGAAGCCCGATCGACCAGCGAGCGTCTCGCTGACGACAAACTCCAAAAAATTGCGCGCACGCTTCGGCGCGTGAAATTCTTCACTTGCAAGAATTCGCTCGACTTGTCGGCAGATTTCCTCAGCCGTCGGTCCAAGACTGCTGAATACATCGATCTTTGTTGCGTTTCTCATGATCGCCCCTACGATTAGATCACGCAATTATTTAAGCACTTTCTAAATCATCATATCGCAGGAGCTTCCACTTGCAAGCATCGTTTTCGAAATTATCGGGCGCAGGCTGGCCAAGCGTTGATCGCCGGGATCCGGGCGGTGTCGGTCGGCTGCTCAACTGCATCGATGGCGATGGTCATGCGCATGAGTTCTGCAAGATTGCGAGCCCCCATCTTGGCCATCACGTTGGCGCGGTGGACCTCAACCGTGCGCGAGCTGATGCCGAGATGATAGGCGATCACTTTGTTCTGCAAGCCATCCAGCACGCCGGTCAGAACCTGATGTTCGCGGTCCGTGAGCTGACGAACTCGTGCTGCGACACTTTCGCAATCGGCAACCGCGCGACCCGGCCTCCTTTGCCCGATTGCCAGATTGATCGCTGCGATTAGTGCCCCCTCCCCGACAGGTTTTTCTAGGAAATCCGCCGCCCCCGCCTTCATCGCCCGAACGGCTGCGGCGATGTCGCCCTGGCCGGTAATGACGATCGCCGGAACCTCCATGTTGAACCGGCGCAGGTGCTGGAGCAGTTCGATACCGTCGACATCGGGCATGCGCAGATCCGTCACAAGGCAGCCTCTGCCCGAAAAAGGGAGAAGATCCAGAAATTGTTTTGCGCAGCTATGCGCCCGCACGGCAAAACCTGCCGACACCAGCAGGAACGTCAAAGATCGTCGCAACGCTTCCTCGTCATCGACGAGATGAATCGTAAGGTCGTTCGCCATCGGTTTCGGTCTCCACCAGCGGAAGCGAGAAGGAGAAGATTGAACCGCTCTCCGTTCTTCGACGCGCGCTTATGCGGCCTCCATGCGCTTCGATAATGCGCTTGGACAATGCCAAGCCCATCCCAAGGCCATGCGGTTTGCCGGTCACGAAGGGTCGAAACAACGACTCTTCCATCTCGGCCGCAATCCCGCAGCCATTGTCGGACACCTCAACAACGAGATGCGAGGAATTGTCTATTATTGTCCTGATCACGATCGAGGGGTGCTTGACACACTCCGTCGCCTCCAGGGCGTTGCGAACCAGGTTCGTGAGCACCTGCACGATCTGAACGCGGCTTCCAAGAACTGTGTCCTGAACCGCTTCGAGCCGAAGGTCGGTATGAAGATCCTTACGCCGCGACCCAATGAGCGCCAGCCTTGTCGCCCTATGGATCAGCTCGTGCATCGCCTCCAGTTTCGTCTCGGACGCACCACGTTCCGCGAATTCCCTGACGTTCTGGACGATACTTCCTGCCCAGAGCGCGTGCTCCGTAATTTCCGACAGCGCTTGGCGAAGCTCTTTATCGCTCTGGCGACGTTTGCTCATGACAAGGCGCCCGCACCCCTCGGAATAAGCTGCGATAGACGATAGCGGCTGGGAAAGTTCATGGACGAGAGTGGATGCCATCTCTCCCAATTCAGTCATTCGTGCAAGACGGGCAATCTGATGCTGCAGCTCCTGAACTTGCTCCAGGGTTTCGCGCTCGGTTCGAAAGTCCTCGAAAATCGCCGCCGTGAAGGCGCCTGTTTCGTCATGCTTGCGAATAATTGTAAGGGCGGCCGGAAATTGGATTCCGCTCTTGGTGGTCACCAGACCGGAGCGTACCGCCCCGTGGTCTGCCCAGCGTCCATTCAGTCTTACATTCGGTGTCGAACGCCAGACAAACCCGATCTTCTGGCCGATCATCTCGCGCTCTTCATAACCGAACATCGCGACCGCAGCCTTGTTGCAGGCTGAAATTGCATGAGAACCACCGATAAAAAACACCGCGTCCGGCATGTGTTCGTGGAGTTGCCGGATCCAGTCCATTCGCAGCCCGCTGTTTTTATCACGCAAGGCACCCATCGTTTTGCGTGGCTGCGCTTGCGATATGCCGGGTGGGACTTTTCCTGGCTCGACTACGACGGTGGAACCGACTTCGGCGACGACGCGCGGCGCCTCCATCTTGATCGGCATGATGGTCTCCTCCGCCCCTTGAGAATTTGGCCCCATGGACCGTCTTTTATCCCCCAGAATGGGCTCACGATACCATCATTGGGTGGGTAAGCCGTGTAGTATCGCGTAGTCTCTATTGTTCTTCTCTCGCGAACACTCGCGCAACTTCATAGCCGACGTCCTTGGTCGCCATTGATCCGGCTCAATGCTTCCGCGTCGTTGTTCCACTATCGTGAAAAATCCATAGGAGTGGCGCCCGCGGCACGCGGGAAGTCTTGGTGGGCCGGATTCACAGCCTCGTATCCGGCTGACGCAGTGGATCATCGGCTGGCGGACACTTAGGAGGGTCCGGTGATGTGGCGATTGCCCGTCGAAGCTCCGTTCGAACAGGATGTAGAGCTCGCCGTCATCGACGACGAAGGCGTCCACGCCCTGGTTTTTCCCTGCCAGCGTCGCCCCGATGGCTGGATCAACGCCGTAACCGGCGAAGCGCTCGACATTCATCCTACCCACTGGCGCCTATGGCAAATCCATCGATGCGATGTTTCGGGTCTCCAATGAACCCAGAGCCTCCGCCGGTGAAGGGGCTGCAACATAATGTGCCACGGATTGTCTGCGATCAATGACACGAGTGAGGGGGCCGAAATAATCTGGTTTTCGAAGAACGGGCGGCGCGGCCGCGGTCCGGAAGACCGGAAGGAGGACCAGATGCGTGGTTTCGGGGTTCACTCGGAGGTCGGGAAATTAAGAACCGTCATGGTGTGCGGACCGTCTCTGGCTCATCAGCGCCTGACGCCTGCCAACTGCCATGATCTGCTTTTCGACGATGTCCTGTGGGTGCATGAGGCTCAGAAAGATCACTTTGATTTCGTGCTGAAGATGCAGGAACGGGGCGTTGAAGTTCTTGAGCTCCACGACCTGCTTGGCCAGACGCTTACCAACAAGCAGGCGCGCGATTTCGTATTGGACCGCCGCATCACCCCGAATGTGCTCGGCTCGCAGATCGCCGAAGCGATGCGGCCATGGCTTGACGAAATGCCGCCAGCGCAGCTCGCCGCATTCATGATCGGCGGCATCGCCATCTCCGATCTGCCCGAGGTCAAGGCGAAGTCGCTGATGCTCAGCGCCCTGCCGGAGACGGATTTCGTCATCCCGCCGATCCCGAATACGCTGTTTCAGCGCGATCCGTCGTGCTGGATCTACGGCGGCGTGACCTGCAACCCGATGTTCTGGCCGGCACGACGCGCCGAAACGCTGATCCAGCGTGCGATCTACAAGTTTCATCCGATCTTCCTCGGCGGCGGATTCCAGATCTGGTGGGGCGATTCGGACCAGCCGTTCGCCAATGCCTCGATGGAGGGTGGCGACGTCATGCCGATCGGCAACGGCACCGTGCTGATCGGCATGGGCGAGCGTACGACCTACCAAGCCGTCGGCCAGGTGGCGCAGGCCCTGTTCCGCAACAAAGCGGCAAAGAGGGTGATCGGCTGCCTAATGCCGAAAAGCCGGGCGGCAATGCACCTCGACACGGTTTTCAGCTTTTGCGATCGCGATGTCGTCACGCTGTTTGCCGAGGTCGTCGATCAGGTCCGCTGCTACAGCATGCACCCGAAGGACGACGACGGCACATTCGAGATTCACCCTGAAAATCGGCCGATGCTCGATGTCGTCGCCGAGGCGCTCGACCTGCCGCGATTGCGCACCGTCGAAACCGGCGGCAACTCCTACCAGGCCGAGCGCGAACAATGGGACGACGGCAACAACGTCGTCGCGCTCGAGCCTGGTGTCGTCGTCGCCTACGACCGCAACACTTACACGAATACGCTTCTGCGCAAGGCGGGGATCGAGGTCATCACCATTCGCGGCTCCGAACTCGGCCGCGGCCGTGGTGGTGGGCACTGTATGACGTGTCCCATCTGGCGCGACCCCGCTTACTGACGTTTCACACCCACGAACCAGACCGACGGAGCAAGACAATGAGCTTTAATCTGCGCAATCGCTCGCTTCTGACCGTGCAGGACTATACGCCGCGCGAATTCCGGTACCTCCTAGATCTCGCCCGAGATCTCAAGCGTGCCAAATATGCGCGCACCGAACAACAGCACCTCAAGGGCAAGGAGATCTGCCTCATCTTCGAGAAGACCTCGACGCGCACAAGATGCGCCTTCGAGGTCGCGTGCTCGGATCAAGGCGCCAACGTGACCTATCTCGATCCGTCCGGCTCGCAAATCGGCCACAAAGAATCTTTCAAGGACACGGCGCGCGTCCTTGGCCGCATGTATGACGCAATTGAATATCGCGGCTCTGCCCAGCAGGGCGTCGAGACGCTTGCGCGCTATGCCGGCGTGCCGGTCTATAACGGCCTGACTGACGAATATCATCCGACGCAGATGATCGCCGACGTGATGACGATGCGCGAGCACAGCGACAAGCCGATCGCCGACATCAAATATGCCTATGTGGGCGACACACGTTCGAACATGGGCCACTCGCTTCTTATCATTGGGTGCTTGCTCGGCATGGATGTGCGCATTTGCGGGCCCAAGTCGCTTTGGCCTTCCGATGAGTACATGATCATCGCCAAGGAGCTGCAGCAGAGGTCCGGGGCGCGCCTGCTGGTCACGGATGATCCCAACGAGGCAGTGCGGGGCGTCGACTTCGTTCACACCGACGTCTGGGTCTCCATGGGTGAACCGAAGGAGGTCTGGCGCGAACGCATCAAGCTGCTCACGCCCTATCAGGTCAACGAAGCCTTGATGAAGGCAACCGGAAATCGTCAAGCCAAATTCATGCATTGCCTGCCGGCCTTTCACGACACCGAGACCGTATTGGGCAAGCAGATCGCCGAAGATTACGGCATGAGCAACGGCCTTGAGGTCACCGACGACGTCTTCGAATCCGAGGCCAATGTCGCCTTCGAGCAGGCGGAAAATCGCCTGCATACGATCAAGGCCCTTCTTGTCGCTACATTGGGAGACTAGGGATGCGTATCGTTATAGCGTTAGGTGGCAATGCGCTTCTTCGGCGTGGGGAACCGATGACAGCCGACGCCCAGAGGCGGAATGCCCGCATCGCCGCTCAGGCGATTGCGCCGTTGGCGGCAGAGCACCAGATCGTCATAACACATGGCAACGGACCGCAGGTCGGGTTGCTTGCACTTCAGGGGGCGGCCTACAAGCCCGAGGAAGCCTATCCGCTCGATGTTCTCGGCGCCGAGACCGAAGGCATGATAGGTTACATGCTGGAGCAGGAGCTCGGCAATCTCCTGCCGTTCGAACAACCTCTGGCAACGCTTCTCACCATGGTGGAGGTCGATGCCGCCGATCCCGGTTTTGAGAATCCCACCAAATTCGTGGGTCCGGTCTACGAACAGGTCGAGGCGGACCGGATCCGTACCGAAAAGGGCTGGGTCTTCAAACAGGATGGCGAGAAGTGGCGGCGTGTGGTTGCCTCCCCGGCGCCGAAGCGCATCTTTGAGATTCGTCCGGTCCGCTGGCTTTTGGAGCAGAGTACGATCGTGATCTGCGCAGGCGGCGGCGGCATTCCGACGATGTACGAAAAGGGCGCCGAGCGAAAGCTGACCGGTGTCGAGGCGGTCATCGACAAGGACCTCTGCTCCGAACTCCTGGCCCGCGAGCTTTATGCCGATCTGCTGGTGATGGCAACCGACGCCGACGCAGTCTGCATCGACTGGGGCAAGCCGTCCCAGAAGGCGATCCATTTGGCTCGTCCTGATGACCTCAACCAGTTCTCCTTTCCTGCCGGCTCGATGGGCCCGAAGGTGGAAGCGGCCTGCCATTTCGCGCGTTCAAGCGGGAAGACGGCCGCTATCGGTTCGCTCGCCGATATTGCCGGGATGGTGCGCGCTGAGCGCGGGACAATTATTCATGACGGCTTTGCCCGCCTAACTTGGCACTGACCTTTCGATGCGGTTTATCCAGAGACGGCAGGGTGCGTGACAGCGCCCGATGCCGTCCCTTTGTCTGTCGCTTCACTGGCATTGCGCCTCTGCCAGACATAGACGGGGATGCCGAGCATCAGGAGCACGAGGCCATAAAGTACCGGTTCGGCGCCGGATCCATACAGGGTGAAGATCGCAAAGACAAAGGCGATAAGTTCGATCGTGCTTACCTTTGGCATTCGCCCTCGCGTCGCGCCAGCAACCAGAGTTCCAGCAAGCGCACAAAAAGCGTAGGGTACGACGGCGGCCATCGTGCTCAGCCCGACCATCAATCGATAGACTGCGGCAAAACCATCTGAACCAAGCGCCTGGACGAGCACCAGGATTGTTGCGAACGCGGCTGAGATGATCATGCCCCATGCCGGAACGCCGCGCTTCGAGAGTCGGGCAAAAAGCGGTGGGAACAGTCCGTCGCGGGCGGCTGCCATCGGCACCTGCCCCATCAGCAAGGTCCAACCATTGAGCGCACCGATCGAGGAGACTAGGACCGCGATCGAGATCACCAATTCGCCGGGACGCCCCCACATGATGCCCGCGGCTTGAGAGAAGGGCGCGACCGAATGGATAAGCTGCTCGCGCGGCACGAGGCCCATCACAACGACTGTGCCAAGCACGTAAAGGGCCGCAGCGATCGAGATGCCGATTACGGTTGACCGCGGAATGGTTCGTTCGGCGTTCTCGACATCGCCTGCCGGTACCGTCGCCGATTCAAGCCCCAGATAGGCAAACATGGTCAGCGGCGCCAGCGTCGCAAACGACTGCAACAGAGGCTGGCCGCTCGGGTTGAAATCGGAAAAATTCGAAGTGTCGATGAAGAGCAGGCCGATGATGGCGACGGCTCCGAAGGGGATGAGCTTGGCATAGGTCGTCACCTGCGCGAACAGACCTGCCGCATGGACGCCGCGAAGATTGACGAGCACGATCGCCCAGATAACGCCGAGCGTCAGCACGGTCGCCGTGAAGCGGTTGCCGAGGGCCGGGAAGAGGTCGATCATCACGCCGGTAAAGGCGATCGCGATCACGGGAAGCGACGTCCAGATGGAAATCCAATATCCCCAGGCAATCAGAAAGCCGGCGAAATCGCCATAGGCGATCTTCGTATAGGCATAGGGTCCGCCGACGGCGGGCACCAGGCTTGCCAGCCGCGCGAAGGTCAGGCCGAGGCAGATTGCCCCCGCACCCATGAGAATCCAGACAATGATCGCGAGATTGCCATAGGGCGCGACCGCAGCCGGCGAAAGATAAAAGCCCGACCCCACCATATTTCCGACCACGATGGCGGTGCAGGCACCAAGTCCAAGACTCTTGCCGTTTGGCGACGTTGTCATGGTCCACTCCCTAGAGACGCCCTTTGTGAAGCCTAATTCAAATTGGACACCCGTTCCCAGACGCAATCTTCCTCCCAAAGAACGGACGCCGCAATCCGGTTCAATGCGTAGTCGGTGGGGGTCTTTCGAGCATCACGGTTAGGCCCGCGCGAGCAGGGGGATGCCGTTCTTTGAACAGCGTTGATCGTACGCAATGCCTGGCGCAGGTACATGCGCTATCCTGGGCAAGCAAACAACATTTCGATCTCGGGAGTTAGTGCGATGAAGATGGCCATGATCATTGGACTTGCCGTAGTGACTGCCGCCGCCGGAATTGCGCCGGTCGAGGCCCAGCAAACTAGGCGCGAATATCGCAGAATGAACTGGAGCGAGAATCTGCCTGAGGCGGTGCGAACCTATCACGACAGAAGATTCACGATCGTCAGCTATAGGACGGCCGATTTTTCCGAGACCGGCTCACACCCGACGCAGGGAAGCGAAGAGCATGTCAAAGCCATTCGGGATGCAATTCGCGCGAACAAATGGCTTACGGCCCAACTCAAGACAAAGAAGCTCACCGCGAGCGATATCGAATGGGTTTCGCGAGCACGCAACGGCAATATGACATTCTATACAAAATGACCGCTATCTGAGCCGGCCAGATCTATAAGCTGAGGCAGGCCGCGAGGCCGCCTCCACTGATAGCACAGTCGCCAGTCTGCCGTGGGCGACTGCGACTGGAAAGAGATGAAGGCCAACCCACCTGTTCACATCTCGTTTCACCTTCACGATCAGCATAAAACAGTTGCAATGAAGGCTGTCGAAGGCACGGCAATGATGTTAGGCGAGCGGGGATTTCTCAGGATCTCAATCGCAGCGACGGTGGTGGTCGCTACGCTGGGCGTGGTTTTCGGCATTCTTTCCGGATCGTTCTCCATCGCTTTCGACGGCGTTTATGCGCTGGCCGATGCGGCGATGACCGGGTTGGCGCTCTGGGTTTCCTCTCTGATCATACAATCAACGCAGAGCGACGCCCAATCGGGCAGAATCCGAAACCGTTTTACCATGGGCTTCTGGCATCTGGAGCCGATCGTGCTGATGCTCAACGGCTGCCTGCTGATGACAGTCGCCGTCTATGCGCTCATCAGCGCGATCATCAGCATCCTGAACGGCGGCCACGAATTGCAATTCGGCATGGCGATCGCTTATTCAGCGGCCACCCTGTTAGTCTGCGCCGTCATGGCTTTCCTCGGCATCAGGCTGAATGCCCGGGTCAAATCCGATTTCATCTCGCTCGACATCACGGCCTGGATCATGTCCGGCGGCATCGCGCTTGCCCTGCTAATTGCATTTCTGACGGGCATGGCCGTGCAGCCGACGCCGATCGCGTGGGTTGCCAGCTATGTGGACCCCGCCGTTCTGGCGCTGGTCTGCCTGGTCATGATCCCACTTCCGATCGGTACCGTCTGGAAGGCAATGACCGAAATCCTGCTGATAGCGCCCGTCGATCTCCAGGAGCATGTCGATCACGTCGCCACGGAAACCGTTCGTCGCCTCGGTTTTCTCTCTCATCGCGCCTATGTCGCCCGGATAGGCAGGGCGACGCAGATCGAGCTCTATTTCATCGTGCCCGAAGGACTACCTCCGAAGACCGTGGAGGAATGGGACGCACTCAGGGATGAGATAGGCGATGCAATCGGAGATGAGAGCGCCAATCGCTGGCTGACGATCGCCTTTACGGCCGATTCGGAATGGGCCGACTAATTCCGCGTCGGCCTTCACACAAAAATCGAAATGCTTTTGCCTCGCGTTGATTGCAATCAACGACGGAGCATTTTCCGTCCTGTACGATCCCGTCAGCTGAGATGCGCGTCGCTGTAGAGCGATCGCGGCTTCTGACCCTCGGTTTCTGGAGGAACGCATGGAATTCCAGATGTCATTTCCGATAGCCGTTATCGACGAGGATTTTGATAGCAAAAGCGCTGCAGGCCGCGGCATGCGCGATCTCGCGGCTGCGATCGAGAAGGAGGGCTTCCGGATCGTTTCCGGCGTTTCCTACGAGGATGCGCGGCGCCTCGTGCATATCTTCAACACCGAATCCTGCTGGCTGGTGTCCGTCGACGGAAGCGAGGACAAGACCACGCGCTGGCAGGTTCTGGGAGAGGTCCTGGCCGCAAAGCGGCAGAGGAACGACCGCCTGCCAATTTTCCTGTTCGGCGACGAAACCACCGCCGAAGACGTTCCCGCCACGGTACTGCGCCACGCCAACGCTTTCTTCCGGCTGTTCGAGGATACGGCGGAATTCATGGCGCGCGCCATTGCGCAGGCCGCCCGCAACTATCTCGACCGGCTACCGCCGCCGATGTTCAAGGCGCTCATGGACTACACGCTTGAGGGCGCCTATTCCTGGCACACTCCCGGCCACGGCGGCGGTGTCGCTTTCCGCAAGAGCCCGGTCGGCCAGCTTTTCTATACGTTCTTCGGCGAAAACACGCTGCGGTCCGATATCTCCGTATCGGTCGCCAGCGTCGGTTCGCTGCTGGATCATGTCGGACCGATCGCCGAGGGCGAGCGCAACGCTGCCCGCATCTTCGGCACCGACGAGACGCTGTTTGTCGTCGGCGGCACGTCGACGGCCAACAAGATCGTTTGGCACGGCATGGTCGGACGCGGCGATCTCGTGCTTTGTGACCGCAACTGCCACAAGTCCATCCTGCACTCGCTGATCATGACGGGCGCCACCCCGATCTATCTCATTCCCTCTCGCAATGGGCTCGGCATCATCGGTCCGATCTCGAAGGATCAGTTCACGCAAGAGGCGATCACCCGCAAGATTGCCGCAAGCCCCTTTGCGGGGCAGACCACTGGCAAGGTCCGGCTGATGGTCATCACGAATTCGACCTACGACGGGCTTTGCTACAATGTCGATGCGATCAAGGCGTCGCTCGGCGACGCGGTCGAGGTGCTGCATTTCGACGAGGCCTGGTATGCCTACGCCAACTTTCACGAATTTTATGATGGCTTCCACGGCATCTCGTCGAACCAGCCGACCCGATCGCAAAACGCCATCACCTTTGCCACGCACTCGACGCACAAGCTGCTTGCCGCGCTTTCACAGGCATCGATGATTCACATCCAGCATGCCGAGACCAAGCGGCTCGACATCACACGCTTCAACGAAGCCTTCATGATGCACACTTCGACCTCGCCGCAATACGGCATCATCGCCTCCTGCGACGTCGCGGCTGCGATGATGGAACAACCCGCCGGGCGAGCGTTGGTGCAGGAGACGATAGATGAGGCGATCAGCTTCCGCCGGGCGATGAACAGCGTGAAAAAACAGATTGAGGGCAGCTGGTGGTTCGACGTCTGGGAGCCGACGGTTGCCGAGCAGACGCCGAGCGACACCCATGCCGACTGGGTGCTGAAGCCGAGCGATGCCTGGCATGGTTTCGCCGGCCTTGCCGAAAATCATGTCATGGTCGATCCCATCAAGGTCACCATCCTATCGCCGGGCCTCTCTGCAAGCGGAGCGATGGACGAGCACGGGATACCGGCGGCCGTTATCACGAAGTTCCTCTCTTCCCGGCGCATCGAAATCGAGAAGACCGGCCTCTATTCCTTCCTTGTTCTCTTCTCAATGGGCATTACCCGCGGCAAGTGGAGCACGCTCGTCACCGAGCTCATCAATTTCAAGGACCTCTATGACGCCAATGCGCCGCTGACGCGGGCGCTGCCGGCGCTGGCCGCAACCCATCCGGAAGCCTATGCCGGCGTGGGATTGAGAGATCTCTGCGAAAAGATCCATGCGATCTACCGCAAGGACGACGTGCCGAAAGCCCAGCGCGAGATGTACACGGTGCTGCCCGAGATGGCGCTGCGTCCCGCCGATGCCTATGACCGGCTGGTCAAGGGCAAGATCGAGAGCATCGAGATCGACGATCTGATGAACCGCATCCTCGCCGTGATGATCGTTCCCTATCCGCCGGGCATCCCGCTGATCATGCCTGGCGAGAGGATCACGCAATCGACGAAGTCCATCCAGGACTACCTGCTTTACGCCCGAGACTTCGACCGCAAATTCCCCGGTTTCGAAACGGATATTCACGGCCTTCGCTTCGCGTCCGGTGACGGCGGACGCCGCTACCTTGTCGATTGCATTGGAGGGGAGGAGCAGGAATGATCCCGCGTGATGTGAAGTCTCCGACGGTCGCCATTCCCTTCCACAAGTTGCTGAAGATCGTGGCGATCATCGATCGCGGCAATTCTCAGGCTCAGGAACTGGTCTCACAGATCGTCGACCAGGGCTTCGAGGTGGAACTGCGTGGCGATTATTCAGCCGATGTCTCAGAGGATGCCGATGTTGGCGCCTATATCGGCTCGGTGGAAGGCGGCCAGCTGTCGGCGGCTCGCAGCTTCCTTCGCGCGGTGAGGGATATCGGCTTCCGTACACCGATCTGGGCAATGGCCGATACGTTGACCATCAAGGATATGGACGTCGTCGAAATGGCCGGCGAGGTCGACGGCTTCGTTTACCTCGGCCAGCAGACGCCGACCTTCTACGCCAAGCAGATCGTCTCCAGCGCGGTCAATTACGGCAAGTCGCTGCTGCCGCCGTTCTTCGGCGGCATGATGGCGTATGACGGCGAGGCGAATATCGCCTTCGACTGCCCCGGGCATCAGGGCGGCCAGTTCTATCGGAAGTCGCCAGCCGGACAGCTGTTCTTCAAATATTTCGGCGAGAGCATTTTCCGTAACGACCTTTGCAACGCGGATGTCGATCTCGGTGACCTCCTGATCCATGAAGGTCCAGCCGTCGAAGCCCAGAAACAGGCAGCTCGCATCTTCGGCGCGGACCGCACCTATTTCATTCTCAACGGAACAAGTACCTCCAACAAGGTGGTTGCCAATGCGGTGCTGCGCAGCGGCGATCTCGTGCTCTTCGATCGCAACAACCATAAATCCCTGCATCAGGGCGCTCTTGTTCAAGCCGGCGCCATTCCGATCTATCTGCCAACGGCCCGCAATTCTTTCGGCATGATCGGCGCGGTGGACTGGGCGGCATGGGAGGAAAGCTGGCTGCGGCGAAAGATCGAGGAACATCCGCTCGTTTCCGACAAGAACCGTGCGAAGGCAGACCGGCCCTTCCGCCTCGCCTGCATCCAGCTCGCAACCTATGACGGAACGATTTATAATGTCAGCCAAGTCATGGAGAAGATCGGCCATCTCTGCGACTACGTGCTCTGGGACGAGGCCTGGATCGGCTATAATGCCTTCCACCCGCTCTTCGAGGGCCACAGCCCGATGCGTCTCAAGGACCTTGGGGCCGACATGCCGGGATTGTTTTCAACCCAGTCGGTGCACAAGCAGGGTGCCGGCTTTTCACAGGCGTCGCAGATCCATAAGCGCGACGAACATATCAGCGGCCAACGCCGGTTCGTCGAACACAAGCGCTTTAATGAATCGCTGCTGATGCATGTGTCGACCTCTCCATTCTATCCGCTCTTCGCCTCGCTTGACGTCAATGCCAAGGTCCATGAAGGCAAGGCGGGCGAAATGCTTTGGGATCGTTGTATCGAACTCGGGATCGAGGTTCGCAAGAAGCTGCGCGGCTTCGTGAAGCATTACGAAACAAAGGGTGCAAATCCCGAAGAGCAGTGGTTCTTTGATCCCTTCGTGCCGGACAAGATCTCGGTGTCCGGTTCAAAGCATTCGAGTGACCGCGCTGAGACACGCTGGGAAGATATCCCCACCGATGTGCTCAAGCGCGAGCAGCAGTGCTGGCGGTTCGGCCCGGAGGCAAAATGGCATGGCTACGCCGGCTATGCGCCCGGCTACACCATGGTCGATCCGAACAAGCTCACGCTGCTGACGCCGGGCATCGACCGGGAGACCGGCGAATATCGCGAGTTCGGAATTCCGGCGACCGTGGTCGCCAACTATCTGCGCGAGCAGCGGGTCGTGCCGGAGAAGTGCGATCTCAACAGCCTGCTTTTCCTGCTTACGCCGGCAGAGGATGAGAGCAAGCTGAATACACTGGTGGCCAAGCTGGTGAAGTTCAAGAACCTCTGGGATCGCGACGCGCCTCTGCAGGAGGTTCTGCCGACGGTGTTTGCGGCCAATCGCGAGCGTTATGCGGGCTACACGGTTCGGCAGGTCTGCAGGGAGATGCATTCGTTCTATCGCGATGCCGGCGTCAAGGACCTGCAGCGCCTGTGTTTCCGTTCAGAAAGTTTTCCGGAACCGGCAATTGCGCCGAAACAGGCCTATGAAGCGCTGGTGGCCAACAATGTCGACTACGTGCCGCTCGTTGAAGCCGCTGGCCGGATCTCGGCGACGCTGGCATTGATCTATCCCCCCGGCATCGGAGTGATCGTGCCGGGAGAGCGGTGGGATGAAAGGGCGCGGCCGATGCGCGATTATTTCCTGGCTTTCGAAGAATCTTTCAATCGCTTCCCGGGCTTCAACTACGAAGTCCAGGGTGTGTTCCAGGAACGGATCGATGGGCGGATCAAGTTCTATACGTACGTCGTGCGCGAGCAAGGGGACGGGAGGATCTCATCATGACCGACAACACAATGCATCTTGCGGGCGAGGCCACGGCCAAGAAAAAGATGAACCTGGTGCAACTCACCTTCATCGTCGCGGTCAATATGATGGGTTCAGGCATCATCATGCTGCCTGCCAACATGGCGCAAGTGGGTGCGATCTCGCTTCTCTCCTGGCTTGTGACCGCCATCGGCTCGATGGCGATTGCCTACGGGTTCGCTCAGGCAGGGATCTTCAACCAGCGGCCGGGGGGCATGTCGGCCTATGCGGAGGATGCCTATGGCAAGGACGGCTTTTTCCTGGTGTTCTTTCTGTATTTTCTGTCGCTCGCCATCGGCAATGTCGCGATCGGCATCTCTGCGGTGGGCTACCTCGCGGGCTTCTTTCCCGTTTTGACCTCGACGCCGATCATGACATGTCTGGCGCTCATCGTTCTTCTCTGGCTGACGACTGCGGCAAATTTCGGCGGGCCCCGAATCACCGGGCGTATCGGCTCGATCACGGTTTGGGGTGTAATCATTCCAGTGGGTTTGCTCTCGATCATCGGGTGGCTGTGGTTCAGTTCAAGCACTTTCGCCGCCGCCTGGAATCCGAAGGGACTGACGCTCGGCCAAGGAATGGGATCGAGTATTTCCCTGACGCTCTGGGCCTTTCTCGGGATGGAGTCGGCGGCGCAGAATTCGGATGCCGTTGAGAACCCGAAGCGCGACGTGCCGCTTGCCTGCATGTTCGGCACACTTGGCGCTGCGGTCATCTATATCCTGTCGACGACGGTCATTCAGGGCATCGTACCGAATGCAGAACTTGCAGCTTCGACCGGACCCTTCGCGCTGGCCTATGCCACTATGTTCAATCCGACGATCGGCTCGATCATCATGGCGCTTGCAGTGCTTGCCTGCCTTGGTTCGCTCCTGGGCTGGCAGTTCACGATCGCGCAGACTGCGCGCACCGCCGCGGAGGGCCGAATGTTCCCTGTCATATTCTCCCACGTTAACGAGATGGGTGCGCCGGTAAAGGGGATGATCATTCTCGGTGTCGTGCAAACATGTCTTGCTCTCATGACAATTTCTCCGACACTCAGCGAGCAGTTTTCCGCTCTGGTCAATCTCGCGGTGGTAACCAACGTCCTGCCTTACATCATCGCACTCTCGGCGCTGTTCGTCATCATGAAGGCGGCGCGTGTGCCGCCTGCGAAATACCGGCTTAATGCCGTCATCTGCATGATCGGCATGCTTTACAGCGTCTTTGCAATTTATGCTTCCGGCAAGGATGCCGTGTTGGGCGGAATGCTCGTGACCGGCATCAGCTTCATCATCTACGGCCTGATCGCACCGCGCTTCGCCGTCGGCGTGAACCGTGTGCCGGCCGAGTAGCGGGGGAGGAGAAACCATGTCTATCAAAGGTCGCTGGATCGCAACGGGCACCGTCATTGCCATCGCGGCGCTTTCGTCAATAGGTTTAGCCCCAGCCGACGCACAGACGCTGGATCGTGTCCGCGCCAGCAGTTCGTTAAAACTGGGCTACGAGCCCGACGCCCGACCGTTTTCGTTCAAGACCGACAGTGGAGCGCCCGACGGGTATGCGGTCGCGCTTTGCAACAAGGTTGCAGACAACGTGAAAGCCGAACTGAACCTGTCGAGGCTCAATGTGGAGTGGGTATCCCTGAGCGCCGACGCGCGGGAGACTGCTGTTGCAGATGGCGTCGTGGATCTCGTCTGCGGTGCGGAGCCGGTCACACTCAGCCGCAGGCAAAAGGTCTCGTTCTCCATCCCGATCTTTCCGAGCGGCACCGGGGCCGTTGTCAGCGCCAGCGCGCCTTTGGCTCTACGGGAGGTGTTGGAGTATGGCGAACCGACGAACAGGCCTGTATGGCGAGGCTCGCCTGCGCGCACAATACTCGAGCACAAGACATTCTCGTCTGTAACGGGCACGACAAGCGAGCGGTGGCTGTCGGACAGGATCAAGACCTTCCAGCTCGCCGCGACGGCGGCATCCGTCGACAACTTCCAGCAGGGCATCGAGCGCGTTCTGGACCGTCGATCAGCTGTCCTTTTTGGAGACATGCCGCTTCTGATGGACGCTGCGGCGCGCAGCGATAATTCTGGCGATCTGGTTATTTTAAAACGTCATTTCACCTACGAGCCGCTTGGTCTTGAACTCGCGCGAACGGACGAGGACTTCCGGCTGACAGTTGATCGAGCGTTGAGCCAAGCCTATGCGGCCAAGGATTTCCGCACGTTGTTTACAACCTGGTTTGGTCCGCCGGATGAGTCGACAGTCAACTTCTTCCAGCAGACTGCTTTGCCCGAATAACACCACCCAAAGGGAGCAAACCGTTGAGCCTCCTTTTGCAAGAGATCCGCGACAGCCCTATGCTGTGGTTGCTGATCGCGGTGCCGGTGGTGTTCGTAGCTGCGGCGGTAATGCCCGAAGCCCACACTGCGCTGTTTGTCCTTTCGGTGCTTGCTATCGTGCCGCTGGCGGGGTTGCTCAGTCACGCAACCGAATCGGTAGCCGCCAAGACGGGTGATGCCGCAGGCGGTCTGCTGAATGCGACCCTCGGCAATCTGACCGAACTGGTCATCGCGCTGGCTGCTCTGCAGGCCGGCCAATATACGCTGGTCAAGGCGTCCATCGCCGGAGCGATCGTCACCAATACGCTGTTCATGCTCGGCGCTTCGTTTCTGCTCGGCGGACTCAAATACCACATTCAGGAATTCAACCGTGCCAGCGCGCGTATTCAAGCCGGCTTGCTGTTCCTGGCCACGGTCGCCCTGCTGATGCCTTCGGCACTTGGCGGATTGGACACAGCATCGGTCGCACCCGTCACTCAAACCCTCAGCCTCAGCCTGGCCGTCCTGTTGATCATCGGATACGGGCTAGGGCTGTTGTTCACGCTTGGAACACATCGGGAATTTTTCTCTTCGGCGGATCATGCCGAGGCCGGTGAAGCGCCCTGGCCGATCGGTCTTGCTCTCGGCACGCTTGGCGGGGTCACCGTCCTTGTCGCCTTGGTGAGCGAGATTTTCGTCGAGTCCGTGCAGGAAGCGGCCGAAGCCTTCGGAATGACCCCCGCCTTTGTCGGTTTTATCGTCGTTGCATTGGTCGGTGGCGCCGCCGAAATGGCCTCAGCGTTTTCCGGCGCGCGTAAGAACCGGCTCGATCTGAGCGTCGGCATCGCGCTCGGGAGCGCGTCCCAGATCGCCTTGTTCGTCGCACCCGTTCTGGTCTTGATGAGCTACGTTATCGGCCCGTCGCAAATGGATCTGCAATTCTGGCCGGGCGCCGTGACGATGATGTTCCTTGCGACGGTGACTGCGATGTTCGTCACCAACAGCGGACGATCGGCATGGTTTGTCGGCGTCCTGGTGCTAATGGTGTACATGATTTTCGCGATAACGCTGTATGTCCTGCCGCCGGCAGTGCGATGATGTCCCGCGTTCCCAGGCAATCAGCCGGCGGGCCGCACACCCGGCAGATGAGGCGGCTGTTCTTCATCGCACTGGCAAAGCAGCTTCGCGTCATCTGGCCGATCCTCTCCGGCATCGTATCGATCATGGTCGCGTCTGGGCTTGCCATTTGGCAGATCGAGAATTGGCGGATCGACGAAGCGCTTTATTTTACCTTCGTGACGGGACTTACCATCGGCTACGGCGATTTCACGCCCAAACATCTTTCGGCACGAATCCTGGCCTTGCTCATCGGTTTTGCAGGGATCGTTCTGACCGGCGTCATCGCAGCCATCACAGTAAAGGCTTTAAACGCAACGGACCGTGACGGCAGCAGCTAAAGCATGTCGCGCAAAAGTGTGCAGCGGTTTTGCGATAACGACATGCGTAAATACAAGGACCTAAAGCGCGGGGAGCGAACCTGAAAGATCGCGACGCGCTTTACATGTAGAGCCATTCCGGGTCGGATGCGGCTTCCCGTGGCTATTGTTCTCAAATCCATACATTTGTTCGTGATCTCGGGAACGATCCGTCACCTTCGCAGCTTCGTATCCATTGCAAGAGTGTTTGAATGCGGAGCTGACCCATGAGCAAAGAGCGCGGCCGCAGAAAATTGATGTTGCGACTTCCCGATATCCGGCATCTTCTCGCGAATAAGACCAGTGAAGCGCTCGCGGAAATGTTTGAATCCTACGATCTTGCAGCCGACGCGCTGGAGCGGTTCCGAAGCAAGAACCCGAGGGAAGACAAGCTAGTCAGCGAGTATGAACAACTATGCCGCGAAATTGAGCAGGAAGTTGTCGTCTACTGCAAGAACCGGTGACCCCGCCCAACACTGACCGTGACCAATCCGGGGGGCATCTCGCCTGCCGCCACAGAAGACCGTCATTGCCTATTTTCTATGGGTTCCGGTAGGGCGTCGACGCTGGCGGCTCGGCTATTTTCCGCTCCGGCCTGAACCGACGGCCAGGCCCAGGCTCTCAGCAGCTCGTAGAAGACGCTGAGCACGACCGGCCCCAAAAATAAGCCCAGCAGCCCGTGGGAAAGAGTGCCGCCGATGACACCGATCAGGATGACCGGCATCGGGGTCGAGAGACCTCGCGCCATCAGCATGGGCTTCAATATATTGTCGATGAGCGTGATAGGCACGGTGATGGCAGTAAACGCAAAAGCAGCGGCGGGCGACCACGAAACCCACGACCAGATGATAACCGGAAGAAGCACGAGCCCAGGCCCCAGTTGCATCAGGCAAAACATGAAGATCACGAATGTCAGTGCCCCACGCGCCGGGACGCCAAAGAAAGCAAAGCACAATCCGCAGAGCAAGGTCTGCAGGAAGGCAACGCCAATGACCCCTCGCGATACATTGCGCACCGTGGCTCCGGCCAGCCGGGCAAAGCCGACACCCTTTTCACCGGCGATGCGGTTTGCCAGCACTTGTATGGCGGCAGCCAGGCGTGCTGACCGCGTGAGAAATATTCCTGAAAGCATGATCGAAACGACAAAGCTCAACACGCCGCCGCCGATTGAGGCAAGCTTTGTGACGATAACGGCCGTCACCTCACGAATCGGCGCCTGAAACTTGATGATCGTCGCCGCCAGATCGCTTGCAATCTGATTCCAGGCGTCATGGATACGCTCGCCGACGACGGGCCACTCCCGAATGGCCGCCGGCGCCGAGGGGAGCGTGAAATCCCCCACCCGCAACTTGTTGATCAACGCCTGCGCTGTGTCGGCAAAATTGACCGCAACGAGAGCCAGGGGCGCAATGATCAGGACGAGGCAAAAGACGACGATGATACTGGCTGCGATGACGGGCCGGTTTCCAAGCAACCTGCAGAGCGCTTGGAATATCGGGAAAAGCGCCACCGCCAGAATTGCCGACCAAATAACGATCAGCGCGAAGGGAGCAATCAGGACGATCGTCCAATAGGCGAAAAGCCCGATGATGCCCAACCGGACAAGATCGCTTATTCTCGCCTCTACCGAAATCTGCCCTGACCCGGCTCCCTGCGCCGCCGTATCGCCTGTGTTCTCAGCCATGTTCGGCTAAAGCCGTGTTATGACGTCGCGTCGGGCACAACATGGCGGACGCTGAGGTCCTCCATGAAATCCGCCGGCCGCTTCTGACGTTTGCCGAGGTCGGGTGCTTCAAACTTCACCCGTTCATAGGGAATGGATTGCAGGATGTGCGAAATGCAGTTGACCCGGGCACGTTTCTTGTCATCCGAGGGCACCACCCACCACGGCGCATGATTGCTGTCGGTCATCCGCAGCATCTCGTCATAAACGCGCGTGTAGTCCCACCAGCGCTGATAGGATTCGACATCCATAGGGCTGAGTTTCCACTGTCGCAGCGGGTCGTCGATCCGGCGTCTGAAACGGCGTTCCTGCTCTTCCTCGCTGACCGTCAGGAAGTATTTCAGCAGAACGACGCCGCTTTCGACGATCGCCGCCTCGAAGCGAGGCGCCAACTCAAGAAAGCGCTGCGCTTTCTTGTCGCTGCAGAATCCCATGACGCGATCGACGCCGGCGCGGTTGTACCAGCTGCGGTCGAATATGACGACCTCGCCGGCCGCCGGCATATGCGCGATATAGCGCTGCATGTAGATCTGGGACTTCTCACGATCGGTCGGCGCCGGCAATGCGACGATGCGAAAGACCCGCGGACTGACCCTTTCCGTTATACGCTTGATCATGCCGCCTTTACCGGCGGCATCCCGACCCTCGAAGACGATGACGACCCTCGTGCCGGATTTCTTGATCCAGGCTTGCAAATGGGCCAGTTCCACCTGGAGCCGTGCGATTTCCTTGTCGTAATCCCATGATTTCTTTTTCTTCTTCTTATCCTTTCCGACGCGGCCTGCCTCTCCATCCGTCCGGCTGGGTTCGTAATTCTCGTCCATTTTCTCTCCCTCCCTTTCGCGAACATGCTATCTTTGTTTTCATACAATTCTGGACGCAAACCGCTGTGCAGTTTTGCCGGAATTGCTCTACCCTGCCGACGAGGCACTGCCGGACTCGCCGACAATTCCGATCAGCGCTCTCAGTGCTTCTTCCCTGCCATTGAAGAGATTGTCGGCGCCGATCGCCTCGATGACCCCGGCGCGCTCGAGGATGCCGCGGCTTTCTTCGCTGAGATCGGCCATGGCGAAGACGATATTCCGCTTTGCCAGGATCTCGGCCACGGCGTCGAGTGCGGCTGCGCCGGTGCTGTCGATATGGGTGACGGCGCCGGCATCGAGCACGAGACATCTGGTTTCAGCAGGAAGTGCCTTCGCGACCGAGGTCAGCCGCATGCGCACGTAATCGGCGTTGTAAAACAGAATGCTGCCTTGGATGGCGAAGACGGCGGCACCTTCCACAGGGCGCGCTTCCGGAAAACGGGCAAGATCGAAAAAGCCATGCCGTCCCTCGATGCGACCAAGAAGACCGTCGCGGGGAAACATCGTCTGCCGCAAGAGATAGACGAGCGTTGCCGCAACCGCGACGATGACGCCGTTGAGAACACCGAAGCTGATTGCGCCCCACATGGCGATCAGCGCGAAAATGAATTCCATGCGGCTGATGCGCCAGATCTTTTTCAATTCGTGAATATCGATGAGGCTGATCGCCGCCGTCGCGAGGATTGCCGCGAGCGCGGGAATGGGGAGTATGCGCAGCGCACTGTGAAGGAACACAAGTGCGGCAACCAGCGTCGCGGCCGATACCAGTCCTGCGGCCTGGGAGACACCGCCAGTCGACAGATTTATCGCGGTTCGGGAATCCGAGACGCTGACCGGAAAAGAGCCGAACAGGGCGGGCGCGATATTGGCGGCGCCAAGTCCGACCAATTCCTGATTGGCATCGACCTCCTCGCCGGTTCGCGAGCCGAAACTTCTTGCCGCGACGATGCCGGCGCCGAAACTGACCAGAAAGATCGCGGCCGAGCCGAGCACGATCTTATCGAGAGGCATCTGATGCAATGGAGGCAGGGACAGACTCGGCAGCCCGCTTGGGATATCGCCGACGACTGCTATGCCTCGGCCTTGGAAATCGAAGATCGCCGAAAGGACGACCGAGAGGACAACCACCAGAACGGGACCCGGAACTCTGAATCGGAAGGCTCGGACGATCCATAACAAGGCGAACATCACGAGTCCGAGGACGAGCGAAGGCCAGTGGATCAGACTGCTCTTGGCGAGCATTTCGACAAGCGGCGGGATCAGTCCATCCGATTGGATCTTTACCCCCGTGAAGCGACCGATTTGCCCAACAAGGATCGAGAGCGACACGCCGGCGAAGAAGCCGACCAGGATGGGACGGGAGAGGAAGCTCGCGAGAACGCCGAGCCTCAGCAATTTCGCCGCGATACAGAAGACGCCGACGCCAAGCGCAAGGGCCGAGGCAATGGCAACCCTGTCGACGCTTGCCGTCGCGGGTTCGGCGGCGATGATGGCGCCCATGGCGGCCGCCAGCACGGTCATGGTCGCAGCGTCTGGGCCGACGACCAAGAGCCGGGAAGGACCAAAGATCGCGTAGGCGATCGGTGCGACGATGCTGGCATAGATGCCGGTCTCCGGTGGCAGGCCGGCGATGGCGGGATAAGCGATGGCGCTCGGCAAACCGACTGCGGCGATCGACAGGCCGGCCGGAATGTCACTGCGAAGCCAGGCTCTGTTGAAGCCGGCTAGGCCCCGCAACATGGGAAGACTTCCTATCACCCCTGGCTCCCTATCTGATGCCGTTGGCCCTCGTGCCCGTTCGATCTTTGTTTTTGCGGTGCAAACCTAGGCAAGGTGTTTGCGGACATGTCTTTAGTGTTCGAGGAACACGAAGTTCATCCAGCAACTTCCGCCGACAGCTTTCCGTCTTGCCGGATGCCCCAGCCGCGGTCGTCGTGGTAAAGCGTTGCCCAAATGAACAGGAAGGGCCAGATCGCATGCAGCGTGAAGAGGCTGACCCATCCCGCAACATGGATGGCATCCTGATGAGGACGGTTCCGCGCCTTGGCCATCAGGTGGAGAATGTCGTGAATGGCAATCATGGCATAGAAAAGCGTGATCACGACGAAGACCAAGACGCCCAAGGCAAAATAGTCGAGAAACACGGATCCCCCTCTGGCTTGGTCTGTCCGAGCCATTTTGATCGCAAGCGACGATCGGATAATAGGCCCGTTGCGGCGCAAAGACCCGTAGCATCGCGTAATCTCTATCGGGGCCTTCGCGGCCGATCCGGCTGGGGAGATTGCCTGTCCAGCAAGGAACGACGCGAGATCGGCCGCCGAATCCCAATCGTCGCCTCGTATGGCGACCGGGATGCGGCTGTCAGAAGCCGGCGACCGTAGGTTCGCGTATTTTACGTCTCCTGCAGGTGCGGCTGTTATATAGTTTTCGCACTGCTTAGGGCAGTTCGTCGGCGGGGGCGGAGATGGCGTCGGGAGAAAGTGGTTCGACATATTTGTCCGCCCTTGAAGCGGCAGAAGCTCATTTTCCCGACCAGGCAAGGCTGGTGCAGCGACTTTTTTACGTCAACGACACGTTTCGAAGCATGTGTGAGGATCTGGCGGCGGCGGCGCAGGCATTGGCGCATGTCGAACAGCTGTCCGACTCTGTGAGGGAGGCGCGACGGCTGGAATATGCAGGCTTGGTCGATGCGTTGCTGAAAGAAATGAGGGAAGCGATAGCACAATCGAAAATTGTGATGCTCAGGCGGACTCCCGTGAGTCCAAAACTACGGTGAACGCTTCTGTCATTCAATAATTAGAGGGAGGTCCTTGTGCGATGAATAGAGTTTCACGCAAGCTGCTGGTTGGGTTGTCGACCCTGGCGATCATCACGCTGCAGCTGGCACTCCCAGTGCGAGCGCAGGCTCCTGCCCCGGCTGCTGCGCCCAACCAGGCGGAGGCAGAACCGTCCACGGCTACACTCCTTTCAGACGATGAACTTGAAGTGCTCGTGGCGCGGATTGCGCTTTATCCGGACGAACTGGTCGCGGCGATTTCGGCCGCATCGCTCTTCCCCTTGCAGATCATCGAAGCCCAGCGCTTTCTGGATGCGAAAAACAAGAACGCCGACCTCAAGCCCAAGAGCGACTGGGACGGCAGCGTCGTCTCGTTGCTGAACTACCCCGATATCGTCAAGATGATGAGTGAGGATCTCGATTGGACCCAGTCGCTTGCCGATGCGCTCGCCAACCAGCAGAAGGATGTGCTGATTGCCATTCAGCAACTTCGCGATGAAGCAGTGGCAAAAAACATTATCAAGACGGATGACAAGGTGACGGTCGTTACGGAAAACGACAATGTCATCATCCGTCCCACCGATCCGGAAAAAATCTATATCCCGCAATATGCGCCGGAGATGCTTTACGACCCAGGCTATGCATCCGAGCCGATCTCCTACTATCCGGAGCCGTACGACAATTATTACTATCCCGGAGCCGCTTTTTTTGCCGGCGCGGTCACCGGGCTCGCCTGGGCGGCCGTCGTTAATTGGGACGACTGGGGGGTGTGGGGCGGTCGCTGGGGCGGTGGTGACATCGATATCGACTGCAACAATTGCCTGAACGGTCGAGACTTCAATGGCAAGATGAAGTGGAACGATGTCGATTGGTCGAAGGTCGATCGCAGCAAAATGAGCATCGGCAAAGACCAGCTTGCCAAGCTTGACCGTTCGACGATCAAGTCCGGCCTGCAAGCCGACAACCGTAACCAGCTGCGGAACCAAGCCAAGGATTTCCAGGCTGGCGAGAGGCCAGGCAATCGTGGAACGGCGGCGCGCGCCGACGATATTCGAAAAGGCACGGTGCAAGGGCTGAAGTCCAAACCGCAGGGAAACAAGCCGACGGCCGCCACTCGTCAGAATGCAACCCGGCCCGAAGCCCGTCCTCAATCGGCTAATCGCGCAGCCAAGCCAGCACAGAAATCGGTCAAGAAGCCCAACAAACCGCAGATGGCCGCCAGACCCGATAATCGCAACCGGCAGCCGAATGCGCTTGGGAATGTCCAATCCGGCCGCCGGGAGGCGGTCTCTTCGAAGCGGGGGGCGCAGAGCATGGGCAGCCAACCTCGCTCTGCACCGCGTGCGGCGCCACAGCGCTCCCGTCCTCCTGTATCGCGTGGTGGTGGCGGCGGCCGTGGTGGTGGCGGCGGTGGCCGTGGCGGCGGCGGCCGGCGATAGATATCTTCCTTCCAAGACTGCCGGAGGTATATGATGAGAACTCAATCAACCTTGATCCCGCTTATGATTTCTGCCGTGCTCTGCGTGGTCTCCGCGACCCCGTCAGCATCGCAGATGCGGACCGATCTCACGGAGTTTGCGACGGCAGGTCCGACGCCGTCGTTTGGCACGCCGGGGGCGGTTCTCGATCGCCTCAAGGCAGTTCTGGCTTCCAACGATGTCGACGGGTTTGCAGGCCTTCTCGGCCTGAAAGCGGACAAGCTGCGGTCCAGCAACGAGGCGATGATCACATATGGGTTGATCCGCGAAGGCGCCGCGCGGCAGATGATTCTGGAGGATCTCGGGGGACGGAAGTTCATTGCGATCGGCGACCGTCTCTGGCCCCTGCCGTTTCCGCTCACCGAGGGCAAGGACGGGAAATGGTCCTTCGACACGCAGCGCGGCCTGGCGGAGATCGTCAATCGGCGCGTCGGCGAAAACGAGCTCGCGACGATCGATACCATGCACGAATATGTGGTCGCGCAATATCAATATGCATCCGACGATCGCGACGGTGACGGTATTTACGAGTTCGCCAAAAAATTGATCAGCAGTCCCGGCAAGCTGGACGGCCTTTACTGGGATCCAAGCGTCTATCCGGAGGAAAGCCCGGCAAGCGCGCTGGTCGAGACAGCTGCCTTCGGTGCCGCCAAACGCGGGGAAGGTTATTTCGGATATCGCTATCGCATCCTGACAGCCCAGGGTGACAATGTGCTCGGCGGCAAACAAAGCTACCTCGTCAATGGTTACTTGACCGGCGGCTTTGCGCTCATCGCCTGGCCGGTCTCATATCGGGTGACCGGCGTGCAGACTTTTATCGTCAACGGGATGAACGTCATCTATCAACGCGATCTCGGGCCGCAAACGGAACAGCGCGCCGCGGCGATCATGGAATTCAATCCAGACGCCGATTGGACCGTTGTCAGTGAATAGGGTTTTACACTGCCTGCGCGTCTCCAGAGGGGCGCCATTATCAGTCGCCGCATTCTGCACCCAAGGGAGGCTTACTTGAGGCAGCGGCCATAGCGCGGTTGGAATAGCTATCGTTGCCCGTGACTTCTCGCCCAAGCCATTGCGGCAGGACCGGCAGATCATCTTCACTCGCCATTTCGATCTCGGCAAGCGTCAATCCCTCATAGGCTCCGGCAAAGACGTCCACATCCCAGTTTCTGCCCTCGTACAGGACCCGATAGCGCGTTTTCTCAATGACGTGGCCGGTCGCATGGTGAAGCAGGTCCCGCGCCTCATCGACCGGAATCTCATATTCATATTCGTCTTTGGCGAGCCCTGTCGTGCGGAATTTGATCGTCAGGCAAGCAGAACGACCGTCGATCAAGCGAACACGAACCGAGTTCTCATCGCGAGATAAATAGGCTTGCTGCAGGACATGCGAAATGCCGGCACAATCGCGCCAGCTATTGTTACGCACGAGGAACTTGCGCTCGATCTCGATCGCTTTCAAGTTGATCACCCCCTACTTTACTGCCGGTCAGTCGACCGGCGGCTCCCAAGTGAGGAAGAAGCCGACGTCTCCGGGCATGCCATCCGGGAAGTTGATGATCATGGCCTTCAGCCCATAACCCTGTGGCTTGGCCACCTGCTCGAAGAGCTCCAGGAGTTCCTTTGCCTTTCCCTGCAGCGTCTTCTGCCATCCCGGCAGGTTGTTGTTGATGGCACGGCCGCTGTCGGTGCAAAACGTCGAGGGAAAACTGTAGATCAATGCCTCGTATTTGCCGTCTGCCGCCGCTTTCATCACAAGGCGCTTGATGACGGCGCGTTCCGTTTCGCCGATCTGCTTGCGGAAAAAATCCTCGACGAATTCCGCGTGTTTTTTTGCTTCACGCGCCATGATCCTTTCGTTGCGCTCCATCTCGACAAGCTGAAGCTCCAGAGCACGTTTGCGCAGCTCCTCTGCGCTTGTCATGGAATGGGGTGTAGAGCTCTCAGGTGATGTCATCGCAGCCTCCTCCAGAATACACGGCGATGATAGGGCGAGCTTGGAGACTAAGGCAGTAAGATACATGACGGCGTCGGTAGAATACGGTATCCTACGCTGGCATTTCGTAAGCCGTGACTGCGTCCATCTTCGGGCTAATCATCGGATTGGCTTAGAGTTGGTTAGGGTATTCGGCCGGGCGGCATTGCTGTTATGCCGCGGTGAGACTATCGTTTGAGACAGCGTGCTGCAGGTTGTTCGCAATCGGCGTCTGGGGGAACCGATGACGAGTGCAGGCATAAATAGGGTCGCCGCCTCGCAGGAGGAGGTACAGCAGCAACTTGAGCGCATTCTGTCCAGCCGCGAATTCCGCCTTCCCGAACGGACGAGGAAGTTCCTCGAATTTGTGGTCACGGAAACGTTGGCGGGCCGCCGTGACTATCTGAAGGCCTTTACCATCGCACAAGCGGTTTTTGGCCGGGACGCGAACTTCGATGCCCAGCAGGATCCCTGCGTTCGTATCGAAGCCGGCCGGCTGAGACGGGAACTCGAACACTATTACCTCACAGCCGGCGGCGCCGACCGGATCATCATCACCATCCCGAAGGGCGGCTACGCGCCGGTCTTCGATGTCATCGGCGGCGCTGAACCCGCAGATATCTTGCCGCCCGAACAGGCGAACGCGTCAGGCGCGGATAACGGACAGATACATGCAGCAACGGATGCCATCGGCCGGAACCCCGCGGACCGGCGCCTTTCGCCTCGATATTGGCTGCTTGCAGCAGGCACGGTGATTATCCTAGCCTCGACAGCGGCTATCCTTCGGCAGGTCGGGTCGCCGGGTGTAGAGCGCGAAACGGGACTGGGCGCCAACAACCGCCCCACCATCATCGTCGAGCGTTTTGACAATGTCTCTGGCGGGAACCTTGCCTCCGATATCTCTCGCGGCATGACCGACGACATCATCGAGAAGCTGGTGCGCTTCAATGATATCGTTGTCGTCACTGCCATGCCGCGGAGTAAATCCGGCGAAGCTTCGTTGGAGCCTCTCTATGCCCTGCAGGGAAGCGTGCGGCTCGAAGGCAGCATGCTGCGCTCGACGGCAAGGCTCGTGCGGCGGGCGGATGCGGCTGTCATCTGGGCAAACAATTACGATGCAGACATGACGGTGCAAGGCATCCCGAAAACGCAAGCAAGCCTTGCCGGGGATATCGCGACTGCGGTCGCGCGCCCTTTCGGCGTCATGTTTCAAACTGATACCGCGACCATCGCCGGACGCACAGACGCCTTTTCATGCATTCTCTCCTACTACAGCTACCGCAGCGAAATGACTGTGCAGGCGCATGAGGTGGCAAAATCCTGCCTGCAACGGGCCGTGGAGCAAATGCCGGCCGAATCCAATGTCGTGGCCCTTCTTTCGCTGATCCATCTCGACGAGTTCCGCTTTTCATACCAACTTCATACAAAAGCGACGGCCGCGACGCTCGGCCTGGCAAAGCAACTTGCCGAGCACGCGGTGCAGCTCGACCCGAAGAATGCACGCGCACTTCAGGCGCTGATGCTCGCCAATTTTTTCGACAATGATCCGGTTGCGGCCCTCAGCGCCGGCGCCAGCGCCTATGCCAGCAATCCGAACGATACCGAAGTGGCCGGTGAATACGGCCTGCGGCTGTCAATGTCGGGGGAATGGGAAAGAGGCTGCACGCTGATTTCAGAAGCGGTCGGCAAAAATGCCGGGCCACGCGGATATTATGAGGTCGGGATGGCGCTCTGCGCCTTCATGCGAGGCGATACACGGGCTGCGGAACTCTGGTCACGCATGTCGGATCTCAACTATAATCCGATGCATCGCCTGGTATTGCTCTCCATTCTCGGCGCGCTCGGAAAAAAGCAGGAGGCAGAGGAACAGCTTGATTGGATCCGACGCGAGTCACCCGCCTTGATCCCGAACATCAGGCAGGAGGTCACCAGCCGGCTGGCGCGGACCGAGGATCAGCGGCGGTTTCTTGCGGGAATAGAGGCTGCCGGTTTGTCGGTGCAATAGCCGAGAGATTGAGGTCGTGGGAGCGGAGTGCCTGCGTCGCCCGACGGCCTCTATTCCTGGAGTCTTTTCGTTGAATGCGCCAGACACGTCGCGTGATCCAACTACACCGCTTTCGCATGCACCTGCGATTATTCGGAATCGGTCTTCCCGTTAGCCAAGCGAGTTGAAGTCAGATTCGGCTGGACCAGTCTCTTGCTGGCAAAAGCCCTGCCGAAATGCGATTTCAGGTATGTTTCGAATTCAAGCGCCTTGTGCTTGTCACGAAAGGCGCAATACCAGAGCAAATTCCATGGTGCAAATTTGGCAGTGTGGGTAGATTTTCCGGCGTTGTGAGCGGCGAATCGCTGTTTCAGATCTGCGGTAGAGCCAGTGTATTCCTGATCGGAAAAATCGACGCTGCGGACAGCCCGTCGTCGCCCTTCGGGCTATGCCGGGCACTGCTTCGGCCTAACGGTCTCCCGCGGCTGCGCCACGCGAAGCCCGTAAGGGCGAAGCGTGGTGGAGCTAAGCGGGATCGAACCGCTGACCTCTTGCATGCCATGCAAGCGCTCTCCCAGCTGAGCTATAGCCCCATCAAGGTGGTCCGGCTGAGCGCCGGTCCTGGGATGCTTCGCAGGGCGTGCCCTGCGGAGTGGCGGCTTATTACTTCCGGTTTTCGGAGATAGCAAGCCTAAAAAATTCGGCCCGGAGAATTTTTTCCTCACCGGGCCGAAATGCAGCCGTCAAACTTCGTCTTCGTCGCCGGTCACGCCGATGATGTCGCTCATGTCGTCATCGTCATCGTCTTCGTCGGGTGTGAGGAAGGTATCGTCGTCGTCATCGCCTTCGATTTCGACATCGTCGTCGCCGATATCGGGGATGTCGTCGCCGGAGGCGGCGTCATCGGCATCCTCAAGCGAAACCAGTTCGACTTCGGTGTTTTCGGTATCGACTTCCGCAACCTCGTCCTCTTCGGCAACATCGGCGATCGCCGAGGTTTCCTCGAAGAAGGACAGGGGGTAGGACTTGCCGGTATAAGGAGAAACGATCGGATCCCGGTTCAGATCATAAAACTTCTTGCCGGTTTCCGGATCGGTACGCTTGGTTCCAAGTTCCGCTTTCGCCACTATAAGCCTCGTGAGAATGGCCGAATGCAAGATTCGGCAAATGCCGTTCAAGCCGGCGTTCCATCGGAATTTATAAGCCGGTCCCCTTAATCGCTGCGGCTTCCCATGTCAAAGCCAAACTTTATGATCGGAGCGCAAGCTATTTCCGCCAGCGGCGGATGACCGCCCGGCGCGTTTATGGTAACGAGCCGCGGCAGCCGCAGAGCTGAACGAAGATCGTCACCGGAAGGTTCGGTCTTGCGCAGGAAATCCTGCGCCTTTACAAAGGATTACGCCGTGCATGGCGCCGCGCCGCCGCCTTTCAGCCAGGTGCCCCAGGATCGACACATGAGCAGCAAGACTTTCACCATCGCCATCGATGGCCCGGCTGCGGCCGGCAAGGGCACGCTTTCGCGCCGCATCGCCGAGCAATACGGCTTCCATCATCTCGACACCGGCCTGACCTACCGCGCCACGGCCAAGGCGCTGCTCGACGCCGGCCTGCCGTTTGACGACGAGGCGGTGGCCGAAAAGATCGCGCGGGAGGTTGAACTCGCCGGATTGGATCGCGATATACTTTCCAAGCATGAGATCGGCGAAGCGGCCTCGAAAATAGCCGTGATGCCGGCGGTGCGTCGGGCCCTGGTCGAGGCACAGCGACGATTTGCGACCAAGGCGCCGGGAACCGTGCTCGACGGGCGCGATATCGGCACGGTCGTCTGCCCGGATGCACCGGTCAAACTCTATGTGACGGCAACGCCGGAGGTGCGCGCTAGACGCCGTTACGACGAGATTCTCGGCAAGGGGGCGACGGCGGATTTCGATGTGATTTTCGAGGACGTGAAGCGGCGCGACGAACGCGACATGGGACGGGCCGACAGCCCTTTGAAACCAGCTGATGATGCGCACTTGCTTGATACGTCGGAAATGAGTATAGAGGCCGCGTTTCAAGCCGCTCAATCGATCATCGATGCGGTCTTGAGCCGAAATGCCTAAATTCAAGCGATTTTGCATGCTCAGACGCATGGATCGCTTCTAATACAGCAGCCTGAAATTCCGTCCAAGCGCCGGATTGCCTTCGTGAAAGAGGGCGGACTGGGTTCAGGCCCGTTCAACGCAAACCAACCGGCGCATACGTGTCCGCTCCGCTATTCAGGACACGCAGGAGATTTTATGTCAGTAGCTACTCCCTCTCGCGAGGATTTCGCGGCCCTTCTCGAAGAGTCCTTTGCCAAGAACGATCTGGCCGAAGGCTATGTCACCAAGGGCATCGTCACGGGCATCGAAAAGGATGTCGCCGTTGTCGACGTCGGCCTGAAGGTCGAAGGCCGCATCGCGCTCAAGGAATTCGGCGCGCGCGCCAAGGATGGCCAGCTCAAGGTTGGCGATGAAGTCGAAGTTTACGTTGAGCGCATTGAAAACGCGCTCGGCGAAGCCGTTCTGTCGCGCGAGAAGGCTCGCCGCGAAGAGAGCTGGGTCAAGCTCGAAGCCAAGTTCGAAGCCGGCGAGCGCGTCGAAGGCGTGATCTTCAACCAGGTCAAGGGCGGCTTCACGGTCGACCTCGACGGTGCGATCGCCTTCCTGCCGCGTTCGCAGGTCGATATCCGCCCGATCCGCGACGTCACGCCGCTGATGCACAACCCGCAGCCCTTCGAAATCCTCAAGATGGACAAGCGCCGCGGCAACATCGTCGTATCGCGCCGTACGGTTCTGGAAGAATCCCGTGCCGAGCAGCGCTCTGAAATCGTTCAGAACCTCGAAGAAGGCCAGGTTGTTGACGGCGTCGTCAAGAACATCACCGATTACGGTGCGTTCGTCGACCTCGGCGGCATCGACGGCCTGCTGCACGTCACCGACATGGCATGGCGCCGTGTGAACCATCCATCGGAAATCCTGAACATCGGCCAGCAGGTCAAGGTTCAGATCATCCGCATCAACCAGGAAACCCACCGCATCTCGCTCGGCATGAAGCAGCTCGAGAGCGATCCTTGGGATGGCATCCAGGCCAAGTATCCGGAAGGCAAGAAGATTTCCGGTACCGTCACGAATATCACCGACTACGGTGCATTCGTCGAGCTGGAGCCGGGCATTGAAGGCCTGATCCACATTTCGGAAATGTCCTGGACCAAGAAGAACGTACACCCCGGCAAGATCCTGTCCACCAGCCAGGAAGTCGAAGTCGTCGTTCTCGAAGTCGATCCGTCCAAGCGCCGTATCTCGCTCGGCCTCAAGCAGACGCTGGAAAACCCGTGGGCAGCATTCGCCCGCAGCCATCCGGCCGGCACTGAAGTCGAAGGCGAAGTCAAGAACAAGACCGAATTCGGCCTGTTCATCGGCCTCGACGGCGATGTCGACGGCATGGTGCACCTCTCCGACCTCGACTGGAACCGTCCGGGCGAACAGGTCATCGAGGAGTTCAACAAGGGTGACGTCGTCAAGGCCGTCGTTCTCGACGTCGATGTCGAGAAGGAACGTATCTCGCTCGGCATCAAGCAGCTCGGCAAGGATGCGGTCGGCGACGCCGCTGCATCGGGCGACCTGCGCAAGAATGCGGTCGTTTCCTGCGAAGTCATCGCGGTCAACGACGGCGGCGTCGAAGTGAAGCTCGTCAACCACGAGGACATCACTTCCTTCATCCGCCGCGCCGACCTCGCCCGCGACCGCGACGAACAGCGCCCCGAGCGCTTCTCGGTCGGCCAGGTCTTCGACGCCCGCGTCACCAACTTCTCCAAGAAGGACCGCAAGATCATGCTGTCCATCAAGGCTCTGGAGATTGCGGAAGAGAAGGAAGCCGTTGCCCAGTTCGGTTCGTCCGACAGCGGCGCTTCGCTCGGCGACATCCTGGGCGCAGCGCTCAAGAACCGCGGCGGCGAATAAGCCTCGCATCAGCCTTTGAATTGAAGAACCCGCCGGAGCGATCCGGCGGGTTCTTCATTTTCAGGTTATTTATTCCCAGCCGACCATGCGCTGATAGAGCGCATAAACCGGGTCGGCGGCCGCGCCTGACTGATATGGCGTCGGCTCGGTATCGATCATTCTCGGCGTCCGGCGCTGAGGCGCCGCATTGGCTGCTTCGCCATCGGCCGCGGCATCCCCGCCGCCGGATTGCGCCTGCTGCTTATCCTCTTGCTGCTGATCTGGCGGTGCCCCATCGTGGTGGTGCTGATTCTGGTGGCTGGTTTCATCCGCCTTCCCGTTCGGCGGGACATCCTTGGCGAACTGATAGGGCAGCTGCGTATAGGCAAGTCCCTCCGGCATCCTTGCTGCAAGCGGGACATAGGCCGTCTCGGGAATCGCCGTCATTGGCAGTGGCGCATCGGTCTCTTTCGGTTGGCGGGCAGCCGCAGCCACGATCTCCGTTTCCATCGGCGATGGGTGCAGCGCTGCGGAGGGGCGCGCGTCGGCTGCTGCGAGGTCAGCCGGCTGCCTGGTCAAGGTTTCGGCCGCATCGCTGATGACGGCATCGTCGAGTATCGTATCGATCTCCACGGCCGCTTCGACGGGACCATCCTCCAGCACCGCTTCGACATCCTGCTCGCGGATGATGGTGACAATCATCTCGGAGACCTCTTCGGTCATCGAAGCGGCAATTCCTGTCCAGTTCCTTGGAATGACAGGATCGCCCTTTTCCGACACAGTGCGAGGCTGGAGGGCGGGCGCCTCCGGCGTTTCCCGCGCCTCCTCGGCCGCTGTGGCTTCGGCCGGCAAGGCTGGCGCGGTGTCGATCTCCTGCCGTTCAGATTCTTCCGCGGCGACCTCGCTTGCCGCTGCCGACGCGGACTGAGCCCGGTTTTCAGGCCGCGGCGTTTCCGGATCGGCTACCTCAACGGCCTCGGCGATCACCGCTTCCTCGGCGGTGGCCAGCGCCGCCGCCTCGATGAGCGCGCCGGGCGGCGCCGACAGCTCGTCTGCCGGCTTGCGCATGGCGGCAGGCTCATGATCCTCATGCAGCTGGATCTCCGGCCGGGCTTCAGCGCGCATCGGCGAAGCGTCATTCTGGCCGTACGAGCGCACGACAGCGCGAGCGGCGAGATCGCGGTCCTTGTAGCGGACGATTTCCAGATAGGCGACGATCCGCGCCGCTTCCGGGCCTGCAGGGTTCTTCAGGGCTGCGGCAATCATCCGAAGTGGCAGGCTGTGGCCTTGCTCCGTCAATTGGCGCTCGACCTCGTCGATTCTGACGCCCGGCAGCCGCAGGATGGCATCGGCTAGCCGGGAGGCGAAGGCAAGATTGGTTTCGTCCTCGCCGCGATCTAGCGAGATGGCGCGGCCGGCGGCATCAATGGCATCGAAGAGGGCCTCGATCATGCGCTCGCGTGCGGCAAGCAGCAGGATACTGAGCTTGCCGGCAACGGCGGAATTCAGGTCGGCGGCTTCGACGGCGTTGACCGACGCGGGAGCAATCACAGAACGGCCGAGGCCGCCGGCGACGATCGCCGCAGTCTGGCCTTGAGACGAAAAGCTTGCATTGGACGCTGCACGAACGGGAGTCAACATGGCATGCTCCTTTCGTAAAGTGACGATGAAAGCAGGCTCTATAAAGGACCGCGCTCATCCGGCCCCTTGCATCCCCGCAGATCCTCCTGTCCGCATGACGCAATACCGGCGTCATCGAAATGCATAAATATTAATGGGAATTTTAGGAAAGAGGCGTTAACGAATTGCTAACGGCCGCGGACCAGCCGCTTCCACGATCCTTGTTTCACGCAAGGCGCGGGCAATTTACTCAGCTATGGGCGAAGATATCGGCCTCTTCCCAGCCGAGCAGGTCGAGCTTGGCGCGGGTCGGCAGGAATGCGAAGCAGGCCGTCGCATGGTCGAAGCGGCCGTCGCGGATCAGGCGCGCGGTCAGCTTGTCGCGCAAAGCATGCAGGTAAAGCACGTCGGAAGCGGCATATTCGAGCTGGGCCGGAGACAGCGTTTCGGCCGCCCAATCTGAAGACTGCTGCGCCTTGGAGATATCGACGTCCAGCATCTCCTTGAGATTGTCCTTGAGGCCGTGGCGATCCGTATAGGTGCGGATCAGGCGCGAAGCGATCTTGGTGCAGAAGACCGGGTTCGTCGTGACGCCGAAAGTGTGGAAGAGCACGGCAATATCGAAGCGGCCGTAATGAAAGATCTTCTGATGGGTCGGATCTTCGAGCAGGGCGACGAGATTGGGAGCCGCTTTCTGGCCGGCGGCGATGCGGATGACGTCGGCGGTGCCATCACCAGGTGAAAGCTGGACGACACAGAGCCTGTCCCGGCGTGGCACCAGGCCGAGCGTTTCGGTGTCGATGGCAATCGCGCCGGTGTAGCGCGCGGCATCGGCCGCGGAAATGTCGCCTTCGTGATAACGTATGGTGGCGGCCATGAGACTATCTTTCGTTCGAATGCGTCCCCGACAGCGCCGCGCGTCTTTCAGACGCGCAAAGCACGCTGCGGTACTTATGAATTGCAGTATAATTTTATCCTTAAATCGGTTCCGATTTAAGGAATTATGCACTAGCCCTATAGCGCAAAGCCGCAAAATGCGAAACCGCTTCCTCTGCAGGCGCTTCAGAATGTCGGCGGCGTGTTGATCCAGAGAAGCACAGTTTCGCCGTCGTGGCGGTTACGCCAGGAATGGTAGCGGCGGCTTTCGAAATAAAGTGAATCGCCCGGACCGAGATCGAAGAACTGATCGCTGTCGAGCACCAGCTCGAGCCGGCCGGACAGGACATGCATAAATTCCTCGCCTTCATGGCGATAGGCGCCTTCACTCGCAGCGCCCGGCGCCAGCACGAAACGATGGCAATCCATCATTCTCGGGCCTTCGGCAAGCAACTGCACCGCAACTCCAGGCGTCGTTTCCGGCCAGCTGCGCCATTCCCCGGCACGCACCAGCACCGGCACCTCGGCGCTTTCTTCGCCGGAGAGACGTGAGACAGTGGTGCCGTAATACTCGGCGAGGTCATGCAGCGTCTTGAAACCGACGCCCTGCGAGGTGCGCTCCAGCGTCGAAAGTGTCGAGGAGGTGACGCCGATATCGCCGGCCACCTGATCCAGCGTCTTGCCGGCGGCGTGGCGCAGGCTGCGCAGCTTGCGGCCGAGGCCGGTATCCTGACTTGCCTCGGCGCCATCGGCGGAAGGTTCCTCACCTTCCAGCGCCTCGCGGATGGCGGCGGGATTGAGACCGCGTTCGGCCCGATACCAGGAGATGCGCTTCAGCCGCGCCACATCCTCGGCGCTGTATTGGCGATGACCGGTCTGCGAACGGCCGGGAACGACCAGGCCCTGGCTTTCCCAGAGACGCAGCGTCGAGGCCGAAACGCCCGCCAGCCGTGCGGCTTCCGCCACCTTGTAGCGTACCGGCCCGTTATCGTTCATCCGCCAATATCCCCGATTCCAATCGCTGCCGAGCATTTATCAAAATGCGTGATGTTTGAAGCAAAAAATCCCACTTGTTTTCTTGCAGGAAAAATGTAGGAGTTTTATAGGCAAATTGCAGAACTTATACAAGATAATTTCAAACCCTTCAGACAGGAGCGCATCGATGACCGCGACGAGCCTTACGGACCGGAAGAACGCCGCCATTTCACGGGGCGTCGGCATGACGACCCAGATCTATGCCGATCGCGCCGAGAATGCCGAGATCTGGGACAAGGAAGGCCGTCGCTACATCGATTTCGCCGCCGGCATCGCCGTTCTCAACACCGGCCACCGCCATCCCCGGGTCATCGCAGCGGTCAAGGATCAGCTCGATCGCTTCACCCATACCTGCCATCAGGTCGTGCCCTACGAAAGCTATGTGCATCTCGCCGAACGGCTGAACGCGCTGGTGCCTGGTGATTTCGAGAAGAAGACGATCTTCGTAACGACGGGCGCAGAAGCGGTCGAAAATGCCGTCAAGATCGCCCGTGCGGCAACCCGCCGTTCGGCCGTCATCGCCTTTGGTGGCGGCTTTCACGGCCGCACCTTCATGGGCATGGCGCTGACCGGCAAGGTGGTGCCCTACAAGGTCGGCTTCGGCGCCATGCCGGGCGACGTCTTCCACGTCCCCTTCCCGGTCGAACTGCACGGCGTCACCGCCGACCAGTCGCTCGCGGCGCTGAAGAAGCTCTTCGCCGCCGATGTCGATCCGCAGCGTGTCGCCGCCATCATCCTCGAGCCGGTGCAGGGCGAAGGCGGCTTCTATTCCGCACCCCCAGCTTTCATGAAGGCGCTGCGCGAGCTTTGCGACCAGCACGGCATGCTGCTGATCGCCGACGAGGTGCAGACCGGTTTTGCCCGCACCGGCCGGATGTTCGCGATGGATCATCACGAGGTGGCGGCCGACCTGACGACAATGGCAAAGAGCCTTGCCGGCGGCTTTCCGCTCGCCGCCGTCACCGGCCGCGCCGAAATCATGGATGCGCCGGGACCGGGCGGGCTCGGCGGCACCTATGGCGGTAATCCGCTCGGCATCGCGGCCGCCCACGCAGTGCTCGACGTCATTGCCGACGAGGATCTCTGCGGCCGTGCCGACCAGCTCGGCGGCCGGCTGAAGCAGCGGTTGGAATCGCTGCGCGAGACAGTGCCCGAGATCGTCGATATCCGCGGGCCGGGCTTCATGAACGCCGTCGAATTCAACGACCGAAAGACGGGATTGCCGAGCGCCGATTTCGCCAACCGGGTGCGGCTGGCAGCACTCGGCAAGGGCTTGATCCTGCTCACTTGCGGCGTCCACGGCAACGTCATCCGCTTTCTCGCGCCGATCACCATCCAGGACGAAGTGTTCGGCGAGGCGCTCGACATTCTCGAGGCCTCGATGCTGGAAGCGACTTCGGCCAAGTGACGCGATGGGTCCCGAATTACAAGGGTTGCCGGCAACAGGCGGCCGCTCCCAAGGAGATATGACATGGCTTTCACCACCGCCCTGACAAGGCACGTTCCCTTCTCTTCGCCGTTCCTGCGCGCTGCCGGCTATGTCAACGGCGTCTGGACATCGGGCGATGCCACAAAGACCTTTGACGTGCTCAATCCGGCAACCGGCGAACTGCTTGCTTCGCTGCCCGACATGGGGGCAGCCGAGACGCGGGCGGCGATCGATGCGGCCTATGCCGCCCAGCCGGCCTGGGCTGCCCGCCCGGCCAAGGAGCGCAGCACCCTCCTGCGCAAATGGTTCGACCTGATGGTCTCCAATGCTGACGAACTCGCCGCGATCCTGACCGCCGAAATGGGCAAGCCGTTCGCGGAAGCGCGCGGCGAGATTCTCTATGCCGCATCCTATATCGAATGGTATGCCGAGGAAGCCAAGCGCATCTATGGCGAGACGATCCCGGCGCCGTCTCAAGATAAGCGCATGATCGTCATCAAGCAGCCGGTCGGCGTCGTCGGCACGATCACGCCGTGGAATTTCCCGGCGGCGATGATCGCCCGCAAGGTGGCTCCGGCGCTTGCCGTCGGCTGCACTGTCGTGTCGAAGCCCGCCGAACAGACGCCGCTGACGGCGATTGCCCTTGCCGCGCTCGCCGAACAGGCCGGCATTCCGGCCGGCGTCTTCAACCTCATCGTCGGCGTCGACGGCCCGGCGATCGGCCGCGAGCTTTGCGGCAATGACAAGGTGCGCAAGATCAGCTTCACCGGCTCGACGGAAGTCGGCCGCATCCTGATGCGGCAGTGCGCCGATCAGATCAAGAAAGTGAGCCTGGAGCTCGGCGGCAACGCGCCGTTCATCGTCTTCGACGATGCCGATCTCGACGCCGCCGTCGAGGGCGCGATCGCCTCCAAATACCGCAATGCCGGCCAGACCTGTGTCTGCGCCAACCGCCTCTACATCCAGTCGGGCGTCTATGACGCCTTCGCGGCCAAGCTTGCCGCCAAGGTCGCCGCAATGTCGGTCGGCGACGGCTTCACGCCGGGTGTCGAGATCGGGCCGCTGATCGACGAGCAGGGCCTTGCCAAGGTGGAAGACCATGTCGGCGACGCGCTTGCCAAGGGCGCCAAGCTGCTGACCGGCGGCAAGCGCATCGACGGCGCCGGCACCTTCTTTGCGCCGACGGTGCTGGCCGGCGTTGCGCGCGGCATGAAGGTGGCGCGCGAGGAAACCTTCGGGCCAGTGGCGCCGCTCTTCCGCTTCGAGACGGCCGAAGATGTCATCGCTCAAGCCAATGATACGGAATTCGGCCTTGCCGCCTATTTCTATGCCGGCGACCTGAAGAAGGTCTGGCGGGTGGCGGAAGCGCTGGAATATGGGATGATCGGCATCAATACCGGTATCATGTCATCCGAGACCGCGCCTTTCGGCGGCATCAAGCAATCCGGCCTCGGCCGCGAGGGTTCACGCCACGGCGCCGACGACTATCTGGAAATGAAATATCTCTGCATCGGCGGCGTCTGATCGGCCAGCCGGGAAAATCGCGCACGCGGCCTCTCGCCGCGTGCCGTCAATAATGCGGCGGGCGGGTAATACCAGGCGCTTCCAGCGACTGCTCCTCGAGCGACAGGAAACGTTCGGTCAGCCGGTCGAGCTTGGAGCGCATCTGCTCGACGATCTTCCATTGCTCGGTCAGCTGATCGGAAAGCTCCTCGATCGTCTTGGCCTGATGGGCCAGCATTTCCTCCAGCCGGGTGATGCGGTTCGTCTCGTCGGACATCGATCCTCCTTTGCCGAAACCGGCAATACAGTGCTCCTCCCAAAGCGGAAATAGGCCGCTTCGTCAATGCTTTCCATGGCTGGTGCGACCGTGCGCAAAAACCGAACCATCCGGTTACTAAAAGACCTTGCCGCGCCTGATGTTGTGGGGTAGGCCCTTATCCATCAGGGAGGAATACTGATGGATGTAGGAAACGGCTTTCTTCATCCGGACCGGCTCTTTCCGGCCGACCCGGCAATACGGACCATTGCGCGCGACCTCTACGAGACGGTGCGCAATCTTCCGATCGTCAGCCCGCACGGGCATACCGAACCGTCCTGGTTCGCCGACGACAAGCCCTTCGAAGATGCGGCCTCGCTGCTGGTCATTCCCGATCACTATCTCTTCCGGATGCTGCACAGCGTCGGCGTTCCCTTGGACGAGCTCGGCGTTCCCAGGCTCGACGGCAAGCCGGTGGCTGCGGGGCGGACGATTTGGCGAACCTTTGCCAAGCATTATCATCTCTTCCGCGGAACGCCGTCGAGCCTCTGGGTCGACCACGCCATGTCGGCCGTGCTCGGCTGCACCGAGCCGCTGACATCAGACAATGCCGATGCGCTCTACGACCATATCAATACTCAGCTCGCCCTTCCCGAATTCCGCCCGCGGGCGCTGCATCAGCGATTCGGCATCGAAACGATCGCGACGACGGAGGGCGCGCTTGACCCGCTGACACATCATCAGAAGATGACCGCCGACGGCTGGATCGGCAAGGTGCGCACCACTTACCGGCCGGACAGCGTCACCGATCCGGATGCGGTCGGCTTCCGCGATAATCTCGTCAAGTTCGGCGAGATCACTGGCGCTGACGTGACGCGCTGGGAGGGCCTGATCGAGGCGCACCGGCGCCGGCGCGCCTATTTCCGCCAGTTCGGCGCCACCGCGACCGATCACGGCGTACCCACAGCCTTCACCGCCGATCTGCTGCTTGCGGAAAAGCAGGCGCTGCTCGACAAGGCGCTGAGGGGGCCGCTGTCGGCTGCGGAGGCGGAACTCTTCCGCGGCCAGATGATGACCGAGATGGCCGGGCTTTCGGCCGAGGACGGCATGGTCATGCAGATCCATGCGGGGTCGCGGCGCAACACCGACAGCGGGCTGTTTGCGACGCGCGGCCCGAATATGGGCGCCGATATTCCGACCCGCACCGACTGGGTCGGCGGCCTCAATGCGCTGCTTTCCAGATACGGCCATGCGCCGGGGCTGCGGGTGCTGCTCTTCACCCTCGACGAGACGACCTATGCGCGCGAAATGGCGCCGATGGTCGGCCATTGGCCCTGCCTGATGATCGGCCCGCCCTGGTGGTTCCACGACAGCCCGCTCGGCATCCGCCGCTATCTCGACCAGGTGGTGGAAACGGCAGGCTTCGCCAATATGGCCGGTTTCAACGACGATACGCGGGCGCTGCTTTCGATCCCGGCGCGGCATGATGTCTGGCGCCGCGAAGTCTGCCGTTTCCTCGCCGGGCTCGCCGCCGAGCACCGGATTTCCAAGAGCGACGCCGCGATCGTGGCGGGCGAACTTTCCTATGGCAATGCGAAGAAGGCCTACAAGCTGTGAGCGAACGACTGCAGACCCTTTCCGGCCTCGCCCCGACGGCGAAGCTTCCCGCCTATGACCGCAGCCGGCTGAAAAGCGGCATCCTGCATCTGGGACCCGGCGCCTTTTTTCGCGCGCATTTCGCACCGTTTACCGATGGCGCGCTGGCCGCCGCAGCCGGCGACTGGGGTATCGAGGTGGCAAGCCTGCGCACGCCCGATGTCGCCGACAATCTGAGCGCCCAGAACGGGCTCTATACGACACTGATCCGCGATACATCAGGCACGACGGCCGAGGTGATCGGCTCGATCCTGAAGGCGCATGTGGCGCCGCGCGATCCGGCCGGCCTGCTGGCGCGGCTCGAAGATCCCGCGATCCGCATCGTCAGCATGACGGTGACGGAAAAGGCCTATGGTTTCGATCCCGCAACCGGCGGTCTCGACCTTAAACATCCCGATATCGTCGCCGACCTCGCCAACCGGCATGCACCGCGCGGCGTCATTGGCTACCTGGTGGAGGGCCTTGCGCGCCGACGGCAGAAGGGCATCGCCCCGTTTACGCCGCTCAGCTGCGACAACCTGCCGAGCAACGGCGCCGTGCTGAAGCGCCTGGTGCTCGAATTCACCTCCCGCATCGATGCCGATCTGCATCGCTGGATCGAAGCGAACGTGCCCTTCCCGTCGACGATGGTCGACCGTATCACGCCGGCCAGCACCGACGCGACCTATGCCGATGCCGAGCGGCTGACGGGCCGCACGGATATGGCGGCGATCGAGACGGAACCTTTTACGCAATGGGTCATCGAAGACCATTTCGCCGATGGCCGTCCGGCCTGGGAAAAGGTGCGCGGCGCGCTGATGGTCGAAGACGTTTCAGCTTATGAGAAGATGAAGCTCCGGATGCTGAACGGCGCCCATTCGCTGCTTGCCTATCTCGGTTATATCGGCGGCTATGAATTCATCCGGGACGTGATGGACGATGCCGCCCTGGCAGCCCTGGCCTATCGCCATATGCATGCAGCGGCGAGAACGCTCGATCCGGTGCCGGGCATCGATCTCGACGACTATGCCAATGAATTGATAGCACGCTTTGCAAACAAGGCGATCGCGCACCGCACCTATCAGATCGCCATGGACGGCACGCAGAAGCTGCCGCAGCGGCTGCTGGAACCGGCATGCGAAGCGCTGGCGCATGGTGATCGGGCGGAGACCTATGCGATCGCCGTGGCGGCCTGGATGCGCTATGCGATCGGCGAACACGGCAATGGCGAGCGCTTCGAGCTGCGCGACCCCCGGGCCGCGGAAATCGCCGCACTCATTGCCGATGTCCCGCGCACCGGCCCGGCGATTTCGGCGGCTCTCTTCACCCTGCCCGGATTGTTCCCGGCGGCTTTGACCGGACACCGCGCCTGGGCGCAGGATGTCTCGGACAAGCTGGAGATCCTGATCCAGGACGACCGGCTGCCGTTGTTTTGAGGTTTTCTCTCTTCCTCGGACGCCTTGCTCTGACTAGGGAGAGATAGCGAGGCGCGTGCTACACGCCTCTTCTCCCGCGGAGGCGCAAACCCACACTGCGTGGTCACGCCTTCACCCGCGCCATATCAGGATCGTAAAGCGGCGTCAGCGACAGCTTGCAGGGGATCCGTTCCCTGGCGATATCGAGTTCATAGGTGCCGGAGAGGATGAAATCTTCCGTAACGCCGTCGGTATTGCGGACGTAACCATAGCCGATCGGCTTGCCAAGCGTGTACCCGAAGCCGCCACTCGACAGCCAGCCGACGCGTTTGCCGTCGCGATAGATGGTTTCGCGGCCGAGCAGTACGGTATCGGGATCGTCGGGAACGAAGCAGGCGAGGCGCTTCTTCACCCCGCCCGACAACTGCCGCTCGATCGCCTCGCGACCGCGGAAGGGAATGTTCGTCCTGATCTTTACCGCCCAGCCGAGGCCGGCTTCAACAGGCGTGTGATCCGGGCCGATATCCGAGCCCCAGGCGCGATAGCCCTTTTCCAGGCGGCAGCTCTCGATGGCGCGGTAGCCGGCATTGACTAGGCCAAGCTCGCCGCCTGATGCCATCAATACGTCATAGACCGTGGTCGCATATTCAATGGGAATATGCAGTTCGTAGCCGAGCTCGCCGACATAGGTGATGCGCAAGGCCCGCACCGGGCAGCCTGATATGCCGATGGTCCTGACCTGGCCGAAGGGGAAGGCGGCATTCGAGACGTCGCTGCCGGTCACCTGTTCCAGCACGGCGCGTGCATTCGGCCCCATCAGCGACAGCACGCAATAGGCCGAGGTGACATCGACCAGTTCGGCATGCATCTCCGCCGGAATATTGCGGGCGATCCAATTGAAGTCATGGGTGGCGAAACCGGTGCCGGTGACGATATAATATTCGTCCTCGGCGATGCGGGCGACGGTCAGGTCGCATTCGATGCCGCCCTTGTCGTTCAGCATCTGCGTATAGATGAGCGATCCCACAGGCCTTGCGACGTCGTTGGAGGCGATCCAGGAGAGGGCTGCCTCGGCATCGCTGCCCTTCAGCACGAATTTGGCGAAGGAGGTCTGGTCGAAGATGACGGCCGCCTCGCGCACGGCCTTGTGCTCGCGGCCGACGGCCTCGAACCAGTTCTGTCTGCCGTAGCTGTAGATATCCCTCGGCTCCTCGTTGGCGAAGAGATCGGCAAACCAGTTCGGCCGCTCCCAGCCGAGTTTTTCGCCGAAACAGGCGCCTTGCGCCTTCAGCCGGTCATAGAGCGGCGATTTGCGGCAGGGGCGGCCGCTCGAATGTTCCTCAAATGGCCAAGCCATGGTGTAATGCTTGCCATAGGCTTCGAGCGTGCGGGTGCGCACCCAGTCGGTATCGAAATGCGGACGGCCGAAACGGCGGATATCAACCGGCCAGAGATCATAGGGCGGCTCGCCCTTCGTCACCCATTCGGCAAGCGCCATGCCGGCGCCGCCGGCAGAGGCGATGCCGAAGGCGTTGAAGCCGGCGCCGACGAAGAAATTCTTCAGCTCCGGTGCCTCGCCGAGAATGAAGTTGCCGTCAGGCGTAAAACTTTCCGGGCCGTTCAGCAGCTGCTTGACGCCGACATTCTCCAGCGCCGGAACGCGGCCGAGCGCCTGTTCCATGATCTGCTCGAAATGGTCGAAATTGCTGTCGAGCAGCGTGTAGTGGAAACCCTCGGGGATGCCTTTCTCGGCCCAGGCAATGGGGTTCGGTTCGTAGCCGCCCATGACGATGCCGCCGACCTCCTCCTTGTAATAGGTCAGGCGATCGGGATCGCGCAGGGTCGGCAGGTTGGAGGGAACGCCGAAGGATTCGGTGATGATATATTGATGCTCGACCGAGACCAGCGGCACGTTGACGCCGAAGCGGGCAGCGAAGGCGCGTGTCCACTGGCCGGCGCAGACGACGACCCGCTCGCATTCGATGCGCCCCTCAGCGGTAATGACGGAGAGTATCCTCCCCTTGTCGATTTCAAGGTCGAGAACTTCGGTATCCTCGAAGATCGAAACGCCGCACATGCGGGCGCCCTTCGCCAGCGCCTGGGTGATGTCGGAGGGATTGGCCTGGCCGTCTGTGGGAAGGAAGGCGGCGCCGACGAGATCGTCTATTGTCATCAGGGGCCAAAGATCGAAGGCCTCCTGCGGCGTCAGCAACTGCATTTCGAGGCCGAAGGACTGGGCCGTCGTTGCCTGACGCTTGACCTCCGTCCAGCGCTCCTCGTTGCAGGCAAGACGCAGGCCGCCATTCATCTTCCAGCCGGTGCCGAGGCCGGTTTCCTCCTCCAGCCGCTTATAGAGATCGACGGAATAACCGAGCAGCTGGGTGATGTTGGCGCTGCTGCGCAGCTGGCCGACGAGGCCGGCGGCATGGAAGGTGGTGCCCGAGGTGAGCTTCTTACGCTCCAGAAGGACGGTATCGGTCCAGCCGAGCTTGCCGAGATGATAGGCTGTCGAGCAGCCGATGATGCCGCCGCCGATGACCACGGCTTTTGCCGTCTTCGGTAATTGTTTCGTCATTTATCGATCCTGTTCAAAGGCTTGATAGGCGCGTTCGAAGCGCCCGAGATTTTCGGCGGTATAGGCGGCGTAGTCGAATGCGATGGTGGAATGGATTTCCGAAATCATACTCCACAGCGTCTCGCGCAGCAGCGAGGCGCATTTCATCGCGCCATAGCGCCGGCTGAGATCCGATGTCAGCGGCCGGTCGAAATAGGCCTCCAGCATCATTCGCTCGGCGGCTTCCGAAAACTCGTTGTTGGAAGCCAATCCGCCGAGATCGAACAGCGGTGTGTTGAAGCCGGCATAGTCCCAGTCGATCAGCCAGAGCCGCTTGCCGTCGTCGAGAAAATTGGCGGCCAGCAGGTCGTTGTGGCCGAAGGCGATGTCGAACGGCCCTGCCGCTTGTTCCAGCGTCTCGGCCCTGCCGATCAGGGCCGGCAGCAATGGAAGATAGGGGGTGCCCGACTCCTTCAGGCTGGCGGCGTAATCGCGGATGACGTGGAAGACCCAGAAGATCATCGCCTGGCCGCGGAATTGCCGGGCGATGTCGTGATGGCAGGCGTGGATGAGCGGAACGATCCGGGCGAGCATATCAGGTGTCCTGACGTCCTCCGGCGACAGCGCCCGCGCCTCGATATAGTCAAGCACCAGCACGCCGGGCGAATGGTGGATGACGGCAGGCGATATGCCGGCGGCATGCGCCGCGCGGCTTGCGGCAAGCTCGTTCTGGCGACTGATGTGATGGATGGGAATATCGGTGCCGAGCCTCACCACGCAGCGCGCGACGGCATCGCTGACCAGATAGTTCCGGTTGGTGATGCCGCCTGAGATCGGCGAGATTTCGATCGGGCCCTGCCAAATGCCGAGCGCATGAATCCTATCTTCAGGCGTCATGCATCACCCCCCATCACCTTCTCGAAATGATGGGGCAGAGCAGGATCGGCTGTCAAGCAGGGCGGTTAGATCGTCTTTCCAGCGGCGTCGAAGACGTGACAGCGGGCCGGATCGAAGAAGGTCTTCACATTGGCGCCGCGCTCGACCTTCTGCTGGCCGTCGAGAGCGATCGTCAGGAGCTGGCCATCCGGCGTCGTGGTGTAGAGCATAGTGGCGCCGCCGAGATTTTCGACGAGATCGACGTTGACGGTCGACAGCGTGATGGCGCCCTCCGTGAGGGAAAGATGCTCGGGGCGGATGCCGAAGGTGACGTCCTCACCGGCCTCGCCTTTCAATCGGCGTGGCAGGCGGACGGAATTGCCGCAGACATGAATGCTGGTTTCCGTCTCGCCGACCTCTTCGATGCGGGCCTTCAGAAAATTCATCTTCGGGCTGCCGATGAAGCCGGCGACGAAGCGGTTGGCCGGGTTATTGTAGAGATCGAGCGGCGCGCCGACCTGCTCGATGCGGCCGGAGTTGAGCACCACGATCTTGTCGGCCATCGTCATGGCCTCGACCTGGTCATGGGTGACATAGATCATGGTGTTGCCGAGCTGCCGGTGCAGGCGAGAGATCTCGACGCGCATCTGCACGCGCAGCTCGGCGTCGAGGTTCGACAGCGGTTCATCGAACAGGAAGATGCGCGGCTCGCGAACGATGGCCCGGCCGATGGCGACGCGCTGGCGCTGGCCGCCGGAGAGCGCCTTCGGCTTGCGCTCCAGGAGTTTCTCGATCTGCAGGATCTCGGCGGCGCGTTTGACCTTCGGTTGGATCTCGGCCTTCTTGTAACCCGCCGTCTCCAGGCCGAAGGCAAGGTTCTTGTAGACCGACATATGCGGATAGAGGGCGTAGGACTGGAAGACCATGGCGATGCCGCGTTTGGCGGGCGCCACCTCGTTCATGCGCTCGTTGTCGAGCAGCAGCCCGCCGCCCGAGATTTCCTCGAGACCGGCGATCATGCGCAGAAGGGTCGATTTTCCGCAGCCGGATGGACCGACGAAAACGACGAATTCGCCGGGATCGATCGTCAGGTCGATGCCATGGATCACATCCATCGCGCCGTAGCGCTTCTCGACCTTCTGAAGAACGACACTGGTTGCCATCTTCTCAAAACCCCTCTCGTTTCATTTATCGGTTACTTCGTTCTTGCGCGCCAATCGGCGTATTTCGGACTGTCGGGGCCGACCGGCAGCGGCACTTCGGCGCCGCTGTCGGAAGACTGGTAGATGGCGGTGACGAGTTCCAGCGCCCGGCGCGCATCCACCGTCGTCACCGGCAGCGGCCCCTGGCCGCTGAGGAAGGCGTGGAACTGGCCCATCTGGGTGGTGAAACGCGGCGCGACCGGCTGCCAGTCGGCAATCACCCGGTCAATCTGCCCCCGAACGTCGTCATTGGCGGCGATGATCTTCCAGGGGTCCTTGCCCGGCGTATAGGGCTCATGGCTGCTTTCGAAGGTCACATTCTCGAAGTGCAGCCTCAGCCGGCTCAACTGTTCCTGCGAACCCAGCGTGCAGGACAGCGAGACGAAGGCGCCGCTTTCCATCAGCAGGCTGGCGGAGGCGCAATCCTCGACCTCGATGTCGTTGACGCGGGTGGCGACACGGCCGAAGACCCTTGCTGCCGGGCCCATCAGATGCATCATCATGTCGTGCAGATGCAGCGCATGGGTGACGAGCACGCCGCCGAGTTCCGTCGCCCATTTGCCGCGCCAGGGCACGGCATAATATTCGGGTTTGCGCAGCCAGAAGGTTTCGACCGAGGCCGTATAGGCTTTGCCGGCAATGCCGGCGTCGATGATCCGCTTGGCCTTCTGGATGCCGTCGCCGTAGCGATACTGGAAGATCGGCATCAGCACGCCTTTTGCAGTCTTTTCCGCCGCCATGATGGTATCGACGGCGGCGAGCGATCCGGTCAGCGGCTTTTCGCAAACGACATGTTTGCCGGCGGCAAGGGCAGCCACCACCTGCTCCAGATGCACCCCGGGCGGGGTGCAGATATCGATGATGTCGATTGTGTCGTCGGCAAGCAGCTCGGCAAAGGAGGTGGTGCGCCGTTCGATGCCGAACTCGTCGCCGACTGCCGCCAGGCGCTCTCCGTTCAGGTCGCAGATCGCCACGACCTTGAATTTGTCGGCATGCGGCAGATAACCTTCGACAATGTGGGAGCGGCCAATGCCGCAGCCGACGATTGCGACCGTTCTGATGCTCATGTCGCTCTTTCCCGTTGCCGCCATCAACGCTTCATGCCCGTCGTGGCGATGCCCTCGATCAGCAGGCGCTGAAAGAACAGGAAGAAGAAGAACACCGGCACCAGCGTCAGCGTCGACATGGCGAACAAGCCGCCCCAATCCGATGCGCTGGTGGAATCGACGAAGGTGCGCAGGCCGAGCTGGATCGTATAGGTGTTCATGTCGTTCAGGTAGATCAGCGGGCCGAAGAAATCGTCCCAGGTCCAGATGAAGGAGAAGATGGCAGCCGTCGCCAAGACCGGCAGCGACAGCGGCAGCATGATCTTCCAGTAAATGCGCCAGGCGCTGCAGCCGTCCATCATGGCAGCTTCGTCGAGTTCGCGCGGGATGCCGCGGAAGAACTGCACCATCAGGAAGATGAAGAAGGCATCGCTTGCCAGGAACTTCGGCACGACGAGCGGCAGGATGGTGTTGACCCAGCCGAGGTTGAGGAAGAGCACATATTGCGGGATCAGCGTCACGTGATAGGGGATCATCAGCGTGCCGAGCATGATCGCGAACCAGAAATTGCGGCCGGCAAAACGCAGCCGGGCAAAGGCGAAAGCCGTCAGCGAACAGGCGATGACATTGCCGGTCACCACCAGCACCGAGATGACGAGCGAATTCCAGAAGAACCGGCCGAAGCTGACATCGAGGCCGACCCAGCCGCGCGCGTAGGAGGAGAAATCGATCGACGACGGAATAAGCGAGGTCGACGAGAAGATCTCGGTTTCCGGCCTGACCGATGCCGAAACCATCCACAACAGCGGATAGACCATCAGAAGCGATGCGGCGATCAGCAGGGCGTGGATGACAAGCGACGCCGGCAGGCTCCGTTTGGTGATATCAGATGGCGGCCTGGCCGCAGTGACGGAAGCGGTCATCTCAGTCATCGTAATGCACCCAATAACGCGAGGTCAGGAAAGAGAAAGCGGTGAAGACGGCGATGATCAGCACCAGGATCCAGGCGAGCGCCGAGGCATAGCCCATGCGGAAATTGCCGAAGGCTTCCTGATAGAGGTAGAGCGTGTAGAACAGCGTCGAGTTGATCGGACCGCCCGTGCCGCCGGAGATGATGAAGGCGGGTGTGAAAGCCTTGAAGGCATCAATGGTCTGGACGACGGCGTTGAAGAAGATCACCGGCGTCAAAAGCGGCAGGGTGATCTTGTAGAATTGGCGGAATTTCGAGGCGCCATCGAGGCTTGCGGCCTCATACATATCCTGGGGAATCTGGCGCAAGCCGGCGAGGAAAATAATCATCGGCGAGCCGAACTGCCAGACCGACAGAGCCACCAGCGTATAGATCGAATAGTTCGGATGCGAGATCCAGCTCGGACCTTCGATGCCGAACTGCGAGAGTGCGGCATTGACGAGACCATCGCTGGCGAAAAGCTGGCGCCAGAGCACGGCGATCGCCACGCTGCCGCCCAGCAAGGAAGGGAGGTAGAAGATGGCGCGATAGAAGGTCAGTCCGCGCAGGCCGCGGTTCAGCGCCATGGCGACCAGCAAAGCGAAGGTCAGTTTGAACGGCACCGAGAAGACAACATACGTCAGGGTGACGTGCATCGCGGCCGAGAATTTCGGATCCGCCGTGGCGATGCGCACGTAATTCGCCATTCCCACCCACCGCGGCGACTGCAGCATGTCGAAGTCGGTGAAGGAGAGGTAAAGCGAAATCAGGGCCGGCCCGAGCGTCAGCCCGAAAAAGCCGATAAGCCATGGCAGGAGGAAGAGATAGCCGGAAGCATTGGCATTCCAGAGACGCCGGAAGCGTCCTTCGGCCACGGCCCCCTGATATCTTTCGACATTTATGGCCCCTGCGGGCGTGCGCATCGCATTGCTCATACGGGATCAGCCTCGTGCGAGAATCTGCGTGATTTCGGTGACCAACTGTTTGCCGCCATCGGCGGGAGACAGCTGTCCGAAACCGACCTGTTCGGCGATGTTTCGCAGCATCAGCTCGCCTTCACCGGCGCCGGCCGGCGGCGGCGGCGGCAATTTGCCGGCGAGATCGCCGAGACCGCTGACATAGGCCAATGCAACCTTGCCATTCTCATCGAGCTTCTGCGCGACAACCTCGCGCATGGCGGCCGATTCCGGAATGCCGCGTTCGACATCCAAGAGCAGCACTGCCTCGGGATTCTTGACGAAGAAGTTGATGTAGTCCACGGCCAGGTCGATCGCTTTCGACTGGGCCGAAACAGAGAAGAACATCGAAGGCTTGCGATAGTGGCCGCCCTTCGAATCCGACTTGATGCGCATATAGTTGGTAAGCGCCAGCTTGTCCTTGTTCATGGCCTGATAGGCGACGAACTGATTGGAATGGGCAAAACCGGCCGCAGATTTGCCGAGCGACACTGTATTGGTTTCGATATCGTTCTTGTCGAGAGCCTGGATATCGGCGGGAACGCAGGCGCCGGCCTCACGGAACTTGGCCCACATATCGTACCATTCCGATGCGTCGTCGACGCCGAAGCCGATCTTGCCGTCGGCGGTATAGAGCGCCTTGCCGCGCTGACGCAGCCAGTTTTCGAACAGAGGTTCGCCGCCGCTGCCGTCGGCGAGACCGAACATGCCTTTGCGCTTGCCGGCCTTGGTGATCTCGGCGCCCATGCGTGCAAACTCATCCCAGGTGGTCGCCTGCGTCGGCAGATCGACCCCGGCCTCCTTGAAGGCGGTGGTGTTCAGAACCGTCGCGGCCGAATTCGCGCCGAGGCTGACGCCATAGAGATGGCCGTCGACACTGCCGCCATCGATCTGCGCCTTGTCGAAATCGTCGAGGTTGAGCTTAGCCGGCATGTAGGATTCAAGCGGCGCAAGAGCGCCGCGACGCGCGTACTGAACGATATAGCGGTAGTCCATCTGGATGACGTCAGGCGCATTGCGGCCGGCAACCTGGGTCGCAAGGCGCGGCCAGTAATCGCCCCAGCCGAGGAATTCGCCGGTGATCGAGGTACCGGCATTCTTCGACTGATAGAGCTGCGAAACCTTGTTAGTGCGGTCGGCGCGCGGCTGCGAGCCCCACCACAGGAGGCGCAAGCGCTTTTCCTGTGCAAAAGCGCTGGTTCCGAGCGCCGAGAGCGAAAGAAGCGTTGCGCCTCCCGCCAAGAAATTACGTCTGCTTATACGTAGGCTCATTTTTTCCTCCTCCAAAGGGGAAGCGCCTCCACACGCTTCCGATGTAGTTACTCTTGCATAAATAACTAATTGGTTACAAGCTACGAGCAAAGCGGCAAGCCTGTCAAGCGGGGTGTCGGTTCTTGCTCGCCGCCCTTCTAAAATTCGGTTTTTACAATTTCGCACCGAAGGCTTATGAGCGCAACATGCGAGACGGAGGGGAAACGATGAACGACAACGGCCAAAACGGGGAGAAGAAAAAATCCCGGCGCCCATCTCAGGAACGCACGGCGCAACGCGATCCGGAGCGGACGCGCGCCGCGATCCTGGAAGCGGCCACCCGGGAATTTGCCGAAAACGGCATGGGCGGAGCCCGCGTCGACGCCATCGCCGAGCGCGCCGGCACCAACAAGCGCATGCTCTACCATTATTTCGGCGACAAGGAGCAGCTCTATCTCCGCGTGCTCGAAGAGGCCTATGTCGGCATCCGCACCGCCGAGCGCGCGCTCCATATCGGTGACCGCAGCCCGGAGGAAGGCATCGGGGAACTGGCGCTCTTCACCTGGCGTTATTTTCTCCAGCACCCGGAATTCCTCAGCCTGCTCGGCACGGAAAACCTGCATCGGGCCCGTTGGCTGCGCCAATCCGTCCGGCTCAAGGAACTGCATTCGCATCTGATCGGCGAGCTTTCGGACGTCCTCGAGCGGGGAAAGAAGCAAGGCGTCTTCGTCGAGAGCGCCGATCCGCTGCACGTCTATCTGACGATCGCCTCGCTGGGCTATTTCTACCTGTCCAACCAGTACACGCTTTCGACGATCTTCGGCCGCGACCTGATCGAGCCAAACCATCTCAATGCCTGGGAAAGACATATCGTCCACGTGACGCTCGCCTCGATCAAGCACTGAATTCTGAAATCAGGATTTGACTATTGACAGCCTCGCCGCTCTTCTGCCATCAAGTAACTGTTTAGTTACCGGCTTGGGAGGGCCCGGCTTGATGCCCGCTCGCGCCGCAAAAGATTCCAGGGAGGAAAACATGGCACGCTTGGGGATCATCTTACACGGCGTTACCGGCCGCATGGGGTACAATCAGCACCTGGTGCGTTCGATCCTCGCCTTCCGCGACCAGGGCGGCATCACGCTGAAATCGGGCGAGAAGCTAGAAATCGACCCGATCATCGTCGGCCGCAACGGCGCCAAGATGGAAGAGCTGGCGAAGAAGCATAACATCAAGCGCTGGTCGACCGATCTCGATGCCGCTCTCGCCAACCCCGACGACACGATCTTCTTCGACGCCGGCACCACGCTGATGCGCGCCGAACTTCTGTCCCGGGCGCTCGATGCCGGCAAGCATGTCTATTGCGAAAAGCCGATTTCCGACGACCTGCAGGTGGCGATCGATCTTGCCCGCAAGGCGCGCGGCTCCGGGCTCAAACACGGCGTGGTGCAGGACAAGCTCTTCCTTCCCGGCTTGCGCAAGCTGGCGCTGCTCAGGGATTCCGGCTTCTTCGGCAAGATCCTCTCGGTGCGCGGCGAATTCGGCTATTGGGTTTTCGAAGGCGATTGGGGCGTGCCGGCCCAGCGTCCCTCCTGGAACTACCGCAAGGGCGACGGCGGCGGCATCATCCTCGACATGCTCTGCCACTGGCGCTACGTGCTCGACAATCTGTTCGGCGAGGTGAAGGCCGTCTCCTGCCTCGGGGCCACGCATATTCCGCAGCGCATCGACGAGCAGGGCAAACCTTATGACTGCGACACCGACGACGCGGCCTATGCGACCTTCGAGCTCGACGGCGGCGCGATCGCCCAGATCAACTCCTCCTGGGCCGTGCGTGTGCGCCGCGACGACCTCGTCACCTTCCAGGTCGACGGCACCCATGGTTCGGCCGTCGCCGGCCTGACGAAATGCTGGAGCCAGCACCGGGTCAACACGCCGAAGCCGGTGTGGAATCCTGACCAGCCGCAGACGATCGACTTCTACAAGACCTGGGACGAGGTTCCAGATACGCAGGCTTTCGACAACGGTTTCAAGGTGCAATGGGAAATGTTCATCCGCCATGTCGTCGAAGACGCGCCGTGGCCCTATGGGCTGGAAGCCGGCGCCAAGGGCGTGCAGCTGGCCGAACTCGGCCTGAAATCCTGGGCCGAACGCCGCTGGCTCGATGTTCCCGCATTGGAGTTCTGAACCGTGACGACGATCAATCTCCCGCTGGACGGCAAGATCGTCCCCTACACGCTGACCGGAACGCCGATCGAACTGAAAAAACGCGACGCCAAGGCTTTTCCGCGCATCGCCTTTGCCGCCGCCCATGTCGTCGCCGATCCGCTCGCCGACAACGATCCCTGGCTGACGCCGGCGATCGACTGGGAGCGGACGCTCGCCTTCCGCCACCGGCTCTGGGATCTCGGCCTCGGCGTTGCCGAAGCGATGGATACGGCGCAGCGCGGCATGGGCCTCGGCTGGCCGGAAGCGCGCGACCTCATCCGGCGGGCGCTTGGCGAAGCGGCCGGCCGCAAGGATGCGCTGATCGCCTGCGGCGCCGGCACCGACCATGTGACGCCGGGACCCGACGTGACCGTCGATACCATTCTCAGAGCCTATGAGGAGCAGATCGAAACGGTGGAGGCGGCTGGCGGCCGCATCATCCTGATGGCGAGCCGGGCGCTTGCCGTCACGGCCAAGGGACCGGACGATTATGTCAGGGTCTATGACCGCATCCTTCGCCAGGTCAAGGAACCCGTTATCATCCATTGGCTGGGAGAAATGTTCGATCCGGCGCTCGAGGGATACTGGGGCAATGGCGACCACCTGAAGGCGATGAAAACCTGCCTTGACGTGATCGAAGCCAACGCCGCCAAGGTCGACGGCATCAAGATCTCGCTGCTTTCCAAAGAAAAGGAAGTGGCGATGCGCCGGCAGTTGCCTGAGGCCGTGCGCATGTATACCGGCGACGACTTCAACTATGCCGAATTGATCGCCGGCGACGAAGAGGGCCATTCCGATGCGCTGCTCGGCATTTTCGATGCGATCGCGCCGGCAGCGTCTGCTGCGCTCGACGCGCTCGGCCGCAGGAGCAACCACGAATTCTTCGACCTGCTCGAGCCGACCGTGCCGCTGTCACGCCACATCTTCAAGGCGCCGACGCGTTTCTACAAGACCGGCGTCGTCTTCCTCGCCTATCTCAACGGCCTGCAGGATCATTTCGTCATGGTCGGCGGCCAGCAGAGCACCCGCTCGCTGACGCATCTGGCAGAGCTCTTCCGCTTGGCCGACAAGGCGCGGGTGCTGGCCGATCCAGAACTGGCAACGGCGCGCATGCGCCAAGTGCTTGCCGTCAACGGCGTTCACTGATCTCAGTCACGGCGATGGGAGGAAAATGACATGCAGGTCGAAGGACTTTCGATCAATCTGGCGACGGTCCGCGAGCAATGCGGTTTTGCCGAAGCCGTCGACATCTGCCTGAAGCACGGCATCACCTCGATCGCGCCCTGGCGCGACCAGGTCGCCAAGGCCGGACTCGACGAGGCGGTCAGGATCGTCAAATCGAATGGCATCAAGCTGACCGGGCTTTGCCGCGGCGGCTTCTTTCCGGCGGCAAACGACGCCGACTGGCAGAAGAACCTCGACGACAACAGGCGCGCCATCGACGAAGCGGCCGCGTTTTCCGCCGATTGCCTCGTGCTGGTCGTCGGCGGGTTGCCGGGCAGCTCGAGGGATATCGTCGCGGCCCGCCAGATGGTGTTCGATGGTATCGCCGCCGTGCTGCCGCATGCGCAGGCATCAGGCGTGAAGCTTGCCATCGAGCCGCTGCATCCGATGTATGCGGCCGACCGGTCTTGCGTGAACACGCTCGGCCAGGCGCTCGACATGTGCGAGCCGCTCGGCGAGGATGTCGGCGTCGCGATCGACGTCTACCATGTCTGGTGGGATCCCGATCTTGCCAACCAGATCGCCCGCGCCGGACGTATGAAACGGATCTTTGCCCACCACATCTGCGACTGGCTGGTGCCGACCAAGGACATGCTGCTCGACCGCGGCATGATGGGCGATGGCGTCATCGATCTCAAGGGCATAAGACGGATGATCGAGGCGGCCGGTTTCTTCGGGGCGCAGGAAGTGGAGATCTTTTCGGCAGAGACCTGGTGGAAACGCCCGGCCGACGAGGTGATCGCCACCTGCGTCGAGCGGTTCAAAAGTTGCTGCCAGATCTGATTTTTCAATATTCGTTTCATCACGCATGCAGGAGGATCATTCGATGGAGAAACGCCGTTTTGCCCTGATCGGCACAGGAAACCGCGGCACCACCATGTGGGGCAAGGATCTGCTGGCCGGCTGGCGCGAACATGTCGACCTCACAGCCATCGTCGAGACGAATTCATTGCGCGGCGAGCGCGCCCGCAACATGATCGGCAGCAATGCGCCGCTCTATGAAAACATCAATTCCATGCTCGCCGAGCAGAAACCGGATCTGGTCATCGTCTGCACGCCCGACCATACGCATGACGATATCGTCGTGCGGGCGCTGGAGGCCGGTATCGACGTCATTACCGAAAAGCCGATGACTACCTCGGTCGAGAAAATTCGCCGAATTCTCGATGCCGAAAAGCGCACCGGCCGCCGCGTCGACGTCTCCTTCAACTATCGCTACGCGCCAACGGCCGCAAAGATCAAGGAGCTGTTGAACAGCGGCGAGATCGGTCGAGTGACCTCCGTCGATTTTCACTGGTATCTCAACACCAAGCATGGCGCCGACTACTTCCGACGCTGGCATGCCTATACCGAAAATTCCGGCAGCCTGTTCGTCCACAAGGCGACGCATCATTTCGATCTGTTGAACTGGTATCTCGACAGCGATCCCGACGCCGTCACCTCCTTCGCCGACCTGCAGAACTACGGCGGCAAGGGCCCGTTCCGCGGACCGCGCTGCAAGCTCTGTCCGCACGCGCATGAATGCGACTACTATCTCGATATCGAAAAGGATTCCTTTCTCGATCAGCTCTATGAAGATCCGTCGAAGATTGACGGCTATTTTCGCGACGGCTGCGTCTTCCGCGAGGACATCGATATTCCCGATACGATGGTGGTCAGCCTGCGTTACCGCAACAATGTCCATGTCTCCTATTCGCTGAACACCTTCCAGCCGATCGAAGGCCATCACCTTGCCTTCAACGGCACCAAGGGACGCATCGAAATTCGCCAGTATGAGACCCAGCCGTGGGAAGAGCCGAAGCAGGACACGATCCTGCTCATCCGCAATTTCCCGAACGGCAAGGAGGCGGTCGAGCGCATCATCGTTCCGCATTTCACCGGCGGCCATTACGGCGGCGACGACCGGATGCGCAACATGATCTTCAAGCCCGACATGGAAGACCGTCTCGGCCAGCGCGCCGGCACGCGGGCCGGCGCCATGTCCGTGCTCTGCGGCATTGCCGCGCTGACGAGCTCACGCACCGGCAAGGTGGTCAATATCTCCGATCTGATGCCTGAGCTTGCCGATGACGGGTCGCCGAATTCGTTGAAACAGCGCGCTGATAGCTAAGGCGCGTCGCGATCTTTCTGATTCGCTCCTAGCGCTTTAGGTCTTTGTTTTTACTCGCCTGAGCCGCTCCATGCGCCTCAGGCGATGTTTTCGAGATTTGCCTGGTGGATCTGGTAGAGCAGCGGCCGGCCGGTCACGAAGCGCTCGACCTCGTCCACCGCCATCTCGCCGAGGCGCGCCCGTTCCAGCCCGATGGCGCCGGCAATATGCGGCGTCAGGAAGACGTTCGGCAGATCGTAAAATATAGAATCCGGCTCCGGGATTTCCGGATCGGTGACATCGATGACCGCATCGATGCGGCCGGTCTTCAGCTCCGAAAGCAGCGCCGCCTCATCGATGAGAATGCCGCGCGCCGTATTGATGAGCGTCGCGCCGTCCTTCATCAGCGACAGTCCTCGCGCGTCGATCATATGCCGGGTCGACGGCAGCGACGGCGCATGCAGGGAAACGATATCGGCGCGGCGCATCAATTCGTCGAGCTCGACCTTCTCGCCGCCGAGGCCGGCTGCCTCGGCGGCGTCGAGCATGGGGTCGAACAGCAGCAGCCTGTAACCGAAGGGTTTCAACAGCTCGATTACCCGCCGGCCGATGCGCGATGCGCCGACAATTCCGAGAGTGCGGCCGTAGTTGCCGATCGCTTCGCGCTGCATCGGATAGGTTCGATCGCGGTTGCGGTCGGCGACGTAGAGATCGCGGAAACGGAAGGCGCGTTTGCCGGCGAAGAGGATCGCCGCCAGTGTGAATTCGGCGACCGGCATAGCATTGGCCTCGGCCGCGTGGCTGACCGCTATGCCGGCTTCGAAGACGGCGTCGTCGATGATGCCCTTCACCGTGCCCGCCGCATGGACGATCAGGCGAAGCCGCGGCGCGGCGGCGCAAATATCGGGTCCGACATAGGGCGCGCCCCAGCCGGTGATCAGGATTTCGGCTTCGCTCAGCAGGCGTCTTGCCCGCGCATCGTCGAAATGCTGCAGCGGCTCGGGATCCAGCAGGCGACCGATACCGCCGAGCCGGCGCAGGATCTCGTCGGGCAGGACGTATTCGGTACGCGAAGGCTGCATGGCAAGGACAATGGCCGGTCGGCTCATGGCATCTGTCCCGGGGCTTCGATGGCGCTGACGGTCACGCCCTTTTCCCGCACCAGGGCCTCCAGTGCTGCGATGTCGGGCGCTTTCGGGGGCTTCGTCCAGGCCGAGGAGACGGCAGCGGGATCGTTGAACGCCAGTACCGCCGTCACCAAGATGGTTTCGCCGGCCGGGATCTGGCCGCGCAGCTGCGGCACCAGGGTTTTCGCAACGATCAGATTGGTGTTAGGCTGCGCCTTCTGGGCCAGGCCGGTGCGCCTGACCGAAGAACCGAGATCGAGAATGCCGGTGAAATCGGCGTCGCCGATCGCATAGGCAGCCCCATCCGAAGCCGACAGCCTATCGAGTTCGAAATCCCGGCGGCCGATGGCAAAGCCGCCTTCAGCGATGCGTAGCGGCCGGCCTGAGCTGATCCGGTGGAGGCGGATATGCCAAGGGGCTGCCGGGACGAGCCAGGTTTCGACGCCGACATCTTCAAACGGCGACCATTTCGCATACAGCACGTCGCCTACGAGCTTGGCTTCCTCATTGGTTTCGCGCACGCGATAGTGCAGGCCGTCATCGCTGAAGGCCAGCATCGAATCGAAGGCGGCCAGCGCAAAGCCGCGTTCGTCGGATTCGACGCTGAAGCCGTAGCGGGAGGAATAAGCGAATTTCGCGTATTTTTCCGTGCCGAAACGCATCTGCAGATTTTCCTGCCCGGAGGAAAGGGCCACGACATCGCCGCCCGTCCGCATCATCACCATGCCGGGATGACGCTGGGGGACGACGTCAGGTGCCTGCTCCGGCGCCTTTTCCTCAGCGGTCCAGAACGGATGATCCTGCCGGATCGCCAGCGGCAGAAAGGCTTTCAACGCCCAATAGGGCGAGCCGGCGGAATTGTAACTCTCCGACATCAGCAGGTTCGGATAGCCGAAACCGATCGACAGCACGCCGTCGCGATCGGCAATCGGCTTATCCTTCCACCAGCGCAGATGCTGCAGGCAGAGGTGTTTGACCTCGCCCCAAGGCAGCGCCTCGACATCGGCGAAAGCGAGCGCCGACCAGAAGCCGGCGCAGGCGAAACGATAGGTCAGGCTGCGGCCGAAGGGGATCGTGGCGCCGTCGGCGGCGAACCAGTGGCGGAAATCCCGGGCGAAGAGGATCGCGCGCTTGCGATAGCGCTTGGCATAATCGTCGTCGACCAGCTTCGAATAGATCAGGCCATAGAAATGCATGGCGAAGGGAATATAGTGGTCGATGCGGCGGACGTTTCCGTCACGATACCAGCCGTCGCCGATATAGAAGCCTTCGAGTTCCTCCAGATAGTGCCGGGTCAGGCTGCGGTCGAAATCGGCGCCGAGGCGATCGAGGGCGATATCGACGAAGATCCGGAAGAATTTCCAGTTGTTGTCGGCATAGTCGAACTGCCTGGCATGTTTGAGATAGGCGATGACATTGCCGCGGGCGCGCGCATCGAGCGGTTCCCAGATCTTTTCCGGCACCAGCGCCAGGGCAAAACCGAGAGCGGCAAGCTCGACCATGCGCTGATCGCGGCCATTGACCGTTCCCCAATATTCCGGATGGGCGGGATCGGTGCCGTTTGCGAGGCCCTCGGCGAACCGATGCCAGTGGGCGAAGTCGCCCTTGCCGGCGCCAAGCGGCGCCAAACCCCAGAGCGGGCGGGCAAAGCCTTCAAGATCGGCCGCCGCCCGGTCGAAATGGGCGGCCGCACCGCTCAGCCTGACGCGGGCATTGCCTTTTGAGAAGCAGGCAAGCAGCGGATCGAAGAGATCAAGCAGGGCCCGGCTCATATCGGCGCGGGTTTCGAGCGGATTGCCTGCGAGCGGGTTGGCGCTGGCGGGATCATAGGTCATCGGCGTCACTCACGGGTTCAGCGTTCACAACGGTCCCTCCCGAAACGGGAATGACAGCCTGGCAGATGTGGCGCGCCGGCGCCGTCCTGTTGCGGAAACGGGACAGCATCAGCGAGATGGCCTCGCGCCCGAGGGCGGCACGGTCGACGCGCATGGTGGAAAGCTGCGGATTTGTCATCAGCGCGCATGGCAGATCATCGAAGCCGACGATGGCGAAATCCTCCGGCACACGCAGACCGGCTTCGGTGACGGCCTCCAGCACGCCGACGGCGATGAAATCATTCATGCAGAAGGCGGCGGTAAAACCGGCATTTTCAGCAAGGATCGCAGCCGTGCGATCATGGGCCTCGCCGCTGGCGCTGCCCTGCAGTGCGAGGTCGACGAAACGGCCTTCGGCACCGGGAACGGCGGCGATCGCCGCCTCGAAGCCGCGGATGCGCTCCCGGATCGTATGGCGGTGCGAGCCGCTCAAATGCAGGATGCGGCAGTGGCCGGCCTTCATCAATCGGCTCGTCGCCTGATAGGCGCCGAAGAAATTAGCCGGCGAAACGCCATCGAATTGCATTCGAGGATCGGTGCCATTGACGAGAACGGCGGGCGTCATGGTGTCCCGCAGCCAGCCGCGCAGGCTCTCGTTCGGATCGATGCCGACGAGAAAGAGGCCTTCGGCGCCCGCTGCCCGCATATAGTCGCGCACGGCATCCGGCGTGGTGCGATCCTCGCGGACCATGCGGATCTCGAACGGCATGCCCGCTTCGGCGGCGCCGGCGCGCAACCCGTCGACAATCGCTTCATAAAAGACGCTGAGGCCGCCGGTGACGCCATCGCTGGCGATCAGCGCCAGCCCGCCAGCAACGGCTTCAGTCGCTGATTTGACCGGATAGCCATGCTCAGCGGCCACCTTCAAGATCTGGCGGCGCACGGTTTCGCTGATGCCGGGTTCGTTGGCGAGTACCCGCGACACCGTCGAGACGGAGACCCCGGCCAATGTGGCGATATCGGCCTGGCGCGGCCGTCTGACTTTCTGTTCGTTCCTGATCTTTTCGTCATTCATGGGGCAAAGTTTATGCAAGTTATGCAAATTTGCAAGATAATCATTATTTCTTGCAATAATTATTTTTTTGCGTAGTCTTTGTGACGAATTGCTCGCAAACGCCATTGGAGGATGGCGGCGGGCATATTGGGGCAAGGAGGATATCATGCAGGTCAACCGCCGTTCATTTCTGATGGGATCAGCCGGAGCAGCCGCCGGCCTCGCCTTTGGCGCGGGAAGCGCCATTCCGGCTTTTGCCGAGGACACCTCGCTGCGTGCAATGTGGTGGGGTTCGAACGATCGCGCCAAGCGCACGCTCGATGTCGCCAAGCTCTATCAATCGAAGACACCCGGCGTCACGATCGTCGGCGAATCGCTATCCGGCGACGGCTACTGGACGAAGCTCGCAACACAGATGGCCGGCCGCTCGATCGCCGACATCTTCCAGCTCGAGCCGGGAACGATCTCCGATTATTCCAAGCGTGGCGCCTGCCTGCCGCTCGATGAATTCGTCCCCTCGACGCTGAAGGTCCAGTCCTTCGGCGCCGATATGCTGAAACTGACCACCATCGACGGTAAACTCTATGGTGTCGGCCTCGGCCTCAACTCGTTCTCGATGTTTTTCGACACGGTCGAATTCGAAAAGGCCGGCATCCCGCTGCCGACACCCGACCTTACCTGGGATGAGTATGCCAAGCTCGCCGTCGAACTCACAAAATCTTCCGGCAAGAGCGGAGGCCCCTATGCAGCCCGCTACGCCTATGTGTTCGATGCCTGGCTGCGCCAGCGCGGCAAAAGCCTTTTTGCAAAGGAAACCGTCGGGCTCGGCTTCACGGCCGACGATGCCACGCAATGGTTCGACTATTGGGAGAAGCTGCGCAAGGCGGGCGGAACCGTTGCCGCCGACGTCCAGACGCTCGATCAGAACACCATCGACACCAACAGCCTCGGTGTCGGCAAATCGGTGATCGGCATGGCCTATTCCAACCAGATGGTCGGCTACCAGCTCATCATCAAGAACAAGCTCGGCATCACCATGCTGCCGCGGGAAAAGAAGGGCGGGCCGTCGGGCCACTACTACCGTCCTGCGCTGATCTGGAGTCTCGGCGCCACGACAAAGAACGGCGAAGCGGCGGCGAAATTCATCGACTTCTTCGTCAACGATATCGAGGCCGGCAAGATCCTCGGCGTCGAGCGCGGCGTGCCGATGTCGCCGACAGTGCGTGAAGCCATTCTGCCGCAGCTCAATCCGACGGAGCAGGAAACGGTCAAATACGTCAATCTTCTGAAAGATCAGGTCGGCGAGTATCCGCCGCCGGTGCCGATGGGCGCGACCCAGTTCGACCAGCGCGTGCTGCGCCCGATCTGCGACGAACTCGCTTTCGAACGGATTTCTCCGGCCGATGCGGCGACCCGGCTCGTCGAAGAGGGTAAGGCGACGCTCAAAGGATGATCGATCGCCTAAAGCGTGTCGCGCAAGTGTGCAGCGGTTTTCCCAGGCAAAGCGCGAAGCGCTTTTGCCGCAAACGACATGCATAAAACAAAGAGCTAAGCCGCGTCGCGATCGTATCGCGCGCCATGCTTTAACCTGCGAGGAGAGGCCCGCGAACCCCGGCGGACCTCTCCTTGTTTTGTGGGATCAGTTGCTGACGCTATCGATCACGCGCCAGTCCGGCCGGCCGAGATCGTACGGCCAGGCGTGCACATCCCGATCGTTGAAATAGACGACTTCCTGCAAGTTTGGAAAGGCGCTCTGTTTCAGCGTCGCGGTTTCGATCCACGGCCGGACATAGGCGTCGCCGCCTTGATAGCCGAGCTCCGCCACCCAGATCGGCTTGCCATAGCCGGCGACGAGATCGTAACCCTGCTTCAGCGCTTCGGAGAACGTCCGATGCTTGTCGTAGGCAAGCTCGTCGTAGCGTTCCAGGCCGAAGACCGAGAGCCCGACAAGATCGACATAATCGTCACCGGGATAGTAGTCCTGCAAGCCCGGCTCGCCCTTCGGCGACCACATGATCTGAGTGCCAGGCGCCTCCTGGCGGACGATATCCATCATTCGCTTATAGGCGGCGATATAGTCCCGCGGGTTCCACCCGGACCACGAAAACCGCCCCGACTTGTCCTCCATCTCCTGGCCCCAGCGAACGATCACCGGGCTTTTCAGCTGGGATATCATCTGCGCGATCGCCCGCATGTTGACATCGTAATCGCCGCGCAGGACCTTCCGGCGAAGCTCGGCGGAGGTCAGCCGCCAGTCGACGTCCCAGGACCATGGCTCCACGGTGATCAGCAGATTGCGGCCTCTGGCCTGCGCGTAGGCATCGGCGACGCGCAGCGTCTCCAGATCGACGTCTTCCCAGGGCAGGAACAGCGCTTCGGTTGAGACATTCGATTGTGCGCCAAAATCGCCATGCGGATCGTAGGCCCCGAACTTGATGCCGTCGGCATGAAGTTCGGGGCGTTTATCGATGATCGTCTTGACGCTTGCAGCCGGGTTCGGGGCTATGCCCGCATATTGCACCTCGCTTCGGCCGGGCATATCCGCGGCACACAGCAGGAGCAGCGCGATCGCTGCGGTGGAGAGGTTCTTTTTCATCAGCTTCTTCATGGCTCACCCTCCTTTTCGGGCTACTTCCTGGCTCAGCAGGACCTGCTTCAGGTCACGCGCCTTGTCGCTGACCGAATCCATGGGAACGAGCTTGCGAAACTCGTCATCCCCGCGCACCGACGCATGACGGAAGACGTACCAATTGCCGTCCGGCTGGCGCCGCTGATAGATCGTGTTGCCGATCTTGCGGTGGCCGAAACAAGTGCTGGCGCGGGCCGCACCCTCGGCGTTCGTCCAGGTGGCGCGCATGCAGAGCTGGCCGAGGTCGTCGACCACCCACTTGCCTTCGGCAAAGGATTGCTTGCCCTTATCGTTCACCCAGGCGACGAAACGCCGGCCGTCATCCAGGAAACGGCCGCCGCCGGTGTTCCAGACCCAGGTCTTGTCGCCATAGATGCGGTAGAGCTCATAGGCGCTGAGCGGCGTCGGCGTCGGCGCCATCTTGCCAGCTGCCTCGGCGCACTGGGCCGCCGCTGGCAGACACAAGCTGAGAGCAAGGGCCGCTCCATAAAGTTTCGATCCGATACGCATTACTTCCTCCTGTTCGACACTTACCGGTTCCGCCGGCTCAGACACCCTGTTGGTCCCGTCCCATGTTGCCGAACCCATTCCATTTGAGACGGAATTTCGTGATCTTGGTCTTGCCGCCGCCGAGGCCGGCGCCGGCCACGGCAAATTGCGTTTCGGTGAAGCTGACGAATGGCTGGCCATGGGAAAGGGCTTCGAGGCTGCGGAGGCCATGGCCGCCCAGTTGCATTCCGCCGGTAACCCAGATGGCAAGCCCCATGGCGGTCGCGAGCCGCAGCCCATGCGATTGCGGCAGCAGCGGCAGGCCGTTCTCGATTGCATGGCGAACGACGATCAGCACCGTCAGCAACAGATAGATCGACAGGTTCATCGCGGCGAAGATGTAAAAGCCCTGTGCGGCAGCGGCCTCGCTGGCAAAAGCCATGGCGACGGCGCACAGCCCGGCGAGCGCGATATAAGGCGCGACGACGCGCAGCGGCAGAGAATGCTGCTGCTGCTGTCCCTTCGGCGTGATGCGGAAATCGACGAAGGAGCCGGAGATGCGATCGCGCATGGCGGCCAGGCTGCCGGCGAGCGACCACGGCCAGCGCAGGAAGATGAAGGCGAGCCCCTCCCAGCCGAACAGCTTCGCATCATACGGCCTGAAAGTGCCCGTCGCCCGCCAGAACACGGAGAATAGCGTCAGCACGACCGATATCGGCGTGAAATGCACCAGAAAATCAGGATAGGTGACGTTGACGAAGACATGGCCCGTCAGCAAGGCGGCAACCGGCAGCAGGAACATAACGGCCATGAAGACGGAAAAGAGCGGATACCACAGCTGCGAGAACACGAACTGAAATTTCAGCCGCCACGGCAGATGCGCGATGTAACCGCCGGAATGCTGCAGCAAAATGGTGACGAGGCTGCGCGACCACTGGAATTCCTGGACGACGAGATCGGCAAAATTCGCCGGTCCGTCGCCATGGGCGATCGCATCGACGGCATGCACGCCACGCCAGCCGCCGGCATTCATCATCAGTGTCGTCGAGTGGTCTTCGGCGAGTTCCGGGCCGAGGCCGCCGATTTCACGAAGCGCTGAGGTGCGAACGGCATAATGCGAGCCGATGCAAAGCGGCGCCCAGCCATTGTTGTAACCCGTCTGCAGCGAACCGTGCAGGCTGGCTTCAGCATAGAGCCTGCCGCGCGCGGCCCAGCTCGTCGCGGCGTTGGCATCGCAGATGCTGGGCGCGGAGACATAGCCGATGCCGGGGTCGGCGAAGGGACGGAGGACCTCACGGAGATAGGTCGGAGTCGGCACATGATCGGCATCGAACTGGGCGACGAAATCGTAACGCGCATAGCCGAAATGGTCGTAGAAATAGGCGAGATTGCCTTCCTTGCAGCGCGTCCGGCGCGGCCAGGTGGCGCGATGATATTCCGCCACGCCCTTTCGGGTGGAGATCAGCACGCCGTGTTCCGCGCACCAGCGCCGGGTTTCCTGTGAAGGATCTTCGTCGGCCAGCCACACATCGAAATCTACGCCGATCTGGTCGAGCATGGCCCGCAGTGTTGCGCGGACCACGGCAAAGGGCTCGGACGGCGCCTTGGTGACCACCATCGCCACCCGCCCTTCCGGCAGCCGCGCGTGGGGGCTGACCGTTCTCGCATCGAGGAAGATCAGGATGAAATAGGCCGGCACAAGCGTGATCCAGCCCAGCACGAGGGTAATGAGCACGAAGGCCGTCCAGGAAATGATGTGAGCCGACTGGCACCACCAGATCCAGAAATAGCCGAGTGCCGCCAGCCAGCAGAGGATGCCGAAACCGTAAACGACGCGGTTCCAGCCGGCGAAGACGGCATCGAATGCATCCGCGGAGGCGGCTTTCGCCGTCCTGGTGCGATGGCCGATTTCCGAACCGATGCTCATGCCTTCACCTCCAGCCCGAACGTGGGACCGGCGGTGCGGATGATCGTATCGATATCCGAGAGAGAGGGCGCGAAGCCGAGTTCCGCCTTGGCTTTTGCCGTGTCGGCAAAGAGGATCGGCGGATCGCCGGCCCGGCGGGGACGATACCGGACGGGAACTTCACGGCCGGTCGCGCGATAGATGGCTTCGAGGATCTGGCGCACCGAGGTGCCGCGGCCGGAGCCGAGATTGACGCTGAGCGAATCGCCATCGGCCATCAGGTGATTGACGGCGGCAAGATGCGCCTGGGCGAGATCGCTGACATGAATATAGTCACGCACGCAGGTTCCGTCTTCGGTGGGATAATCGGTGCCGAAGACATCGAGGCGCTCCAGCCTGCCGGCGGCAGCGAGAAGGGCGCGGGGGATAAGATGGGTTTCCGGATGGTGGCGCTCAGCAAGCTCGCCGTCCGGATCGGCACCGGCCGCATTGAAATAGCGCAGCGCGGCGAAGCGGATGCCATAGGCGGCGGCAAAATCTTCGAGCGCCATCTCGAAGATCAGCTTGGTGCGGCCGTATGGATTGACCGGGTGCTGTGGAGTTTCCTCCAGTATCGGCAACGAGGCCGGGACACCGTAGGTGGCGCAGCTGCTCGAAAAGACGATCCGGTCGATATCCTGGTCGAGGCAGGCCTCAAGCAGCGTCAGGCTGCCGACGACGTTGTTGCGGTAATATTTCCTGGGCATTTCGACGGATTCGCCGACATAGGCGTTGGCGCCGCAATGGATGACGCAATCGGGCGAAAACTCTGCAAGGGTCCGGCGCAGCGTGGCGGCATCGGCGAGGTCCGCCCGGATGAGCGGTCCCCAGCGGACACTGTCGGCATGCCCCGTCGAGAGATTGTCGTAGGTGACGGGGACCATACCGGCACGCGACAGCGTTTTGCAGATATGACTGCCTATGAAACCGGCGCCGCCGGTAACCAAAATGTAGCGGGGCATCTCATACGACCTCCGCCTTCTCGGCGCCGGCAAGCAAGCCGTCGAAATAATCGACGGTGCGCGCCAGGCCGGTTTCAAGCCCGATGCAGGGTTGCCAGCCCAGATCGGCCATGGCCCGGGAAATATCCGGCCGCCGCTGGCGCGGGTCATCGGTGACCGCCGGCAGATGAACGATCTGTGAGCGCGAATTGGTGAGGTCGCGAACGATCTCCGCCAGGCGCCGAACCGTGATCTCGGCCGGATTGCCGAGGTTGATCGGGCCGTGGCAGGCGTTGCCGGCGGCCGAGAAACGCAGGAAGCCCTCGACGAGATCGTCGACATAGCAGAAAGAGCGGGTCTGCTCACCGTCGCCATAGATCGTCAGATCTGCATTGCGCAAAGCCTGTACGATGAAATTGGAGACGACGCGGCCGTCATCCAGGCGCATGCGCGGCCCATAGGTGTTGAAGATGCGGCCGACCTTGATGTCGACGCCGTAGGTCCTGTGATAATCGAAAAACAGGGTCTCGGCGCTGCGTTTACCTTCGTCGTAACAGGCCCGCGGTCCGATCGGGTTGACGTTGCCGCAATAGGATTCCTGCTGCGGGCTCTGGTTCGGGTCGCCATAGACTTCCGACGTCGACGACTGAACGACGACCGCACCGGTCTTGCGGGCGCAATCCAGGGTGTTGACGGCGCCAAGCACGTTGGTGAGCAATGTGCCGACAGGATCCCGCTGATAGTCGGGCGGAGAGGCGGGCGAGGCGAAGTTAAAGATGAGGGACGCTTCGATATCGAAGGGTTGGCGAACATCGTGCTCGACGAGCTGAAAACGGGCGTTCGATGCGAGGTGATCGACGTTCACGCGGCGCCCGGTGGAAAAATTATCGAGGCAGATGACTCGGTGGCCGCGCTGTAGAAGCCTTTCGCAGAGATGCGAGCCGAGGAAACCGGCGCCGCCATTCACAAGAGCGGTGCCCAAATCCTTGCGCACCGGCATGTCTGTCACTTCGGAATAGCCTTCGCTGGGAACGAAACTACGCATTACAACTCCTTCCCATGTTTTAGTCTTTTGTTTTAGTTAAGCACTTCATGCCGTCCTTATCCTGTTGGATATTCATTGTACCGACTCTGTACCGACTATCTCAACATGAATAACTTTTGAGTTATTCTTAGAACAACTGAATTACTATTAAAATGATAAGACGATTGCGGATAAGGTCAACTTCAAAAATTCCAAGTATTCGAAATAATTACGCAACTATTCTTTGATGTAACAAATGATTAATCATTTTCTGTCTATTTTACCCTCAGAGCGAGTGTCCAGACCGCGCTCAAGCTTCACTCAATGCAGCTCACCTAGAAGTAACGGGAAGATCGGCCGGGCTGAACCGCACGACCGGCCTTGCATCCGGAAGCGCCATATGCGAGGGGTTTTGGCCATGTTGAAAAAACAAGCTGCAGCGCAGCCGAAAGGCTGGCGTCTATTTCATCTTGCGATGTTTGCCGGGGGAACGACGCTTCTTGCGATCGGGACAGCGGCCTGTACCGTCGTTAACGACGACATAGCCGCCGTCGCGAAAAAGAACGTCGTCGTGGTCGAGGCCCCGCGCGCTGCAAAAACCTATGCCTATCCGGCAAATCGGCCCGAACGCCCGGCTACGCCAACGGTTCGCGTCGCCTATCACGGCTCAGCGCCTTATATCTGCTCTCCCAGCGGCTTCGGACAGAAGTCGCGCTGCTTCGCACGTCCGTCGATCTGACGCAACAATCAGTGCGACGGCCTTGTTTGCGCGTCTGAATGGACGCGTGGCGCGCGAGAGTATTTGCGCCTTTCTTCGGTTCACCAAGATGCTCAGCCTTTTTGTTTTCACGCCATTCCCGGCAATAGCGCGCTTTGCCTGGCAAAATCGCTAGCCAATTTGCCGGACTTGCTCTGGATCAGTTGCGCCACCGGCCGGACATGTCGTCCTCGCCGGCGGGATGCTCGTTGAAGAAACGGGATGCAGCTTCCGTGCGGTTTCGGACGTTCATCTTCTTGTAGATGTTGCGGACGTGAACCTTCACGGTGTTTTCGGAAAGATGCAGCTTGTCGGCGATGATCTTGTTTTGCGTGCCCTTGCATATGAGGTCCAGGATCTGAACCTCGCGCGTGGTCAACGAGGAGATGCTGTCGCGTCTCAGCTTCAGCGCATTGGTGCGCGCCGCATCGACCGATTTTGTCTGATAGAGCGAAGGCTCCAGCGGGGTGTTCTTGTTGGTGAGGCGATTGAGAAGGGCTGACGGAAAATGTTCGCCACCCTTCATCAGCAGATCAACCGCGGCCATAAAGACATCGAGCCGCAGGTTGAGCGGCAGGACGCCATCGATGATCCTTGCCTCCACCAGGCGGCTGACATAGGGTTCGAGCATGTCGATCGCTTCGACGACGAGTCCGACGGAAGTTTCCGGGTGATTTTCGCGAGCAGCCTGCAGCGCTTCATGAAGCTCGGGCGCAGGTATGTGATAGAATAAAACAAGCTTTATATCGTTGGCATCTTTGTCCAGCATCGGCTTTGTGCTCGTTATGCTTGACACCTCACAGTTCGGAAATTTCTTCGCCAGCGCTTCTACCATGCATTCAGAAAACAGGTCCGCCTTGGCGACCACTAGTATAGTATTTCTCGATGACTCCAACTTCCGTCCCTGGTCAGAATTCTCCGTCTCTGAGCCTGTCATGAACATATACGCCTCCCCTAGCGTTACACTTTACTCAAACGTGGAGCGATGGCGGGTATTCAATAGTATGAAATGCCGGCCCCGGATGTCACCGCCTTATTTTTTAGACATTTCTTAATTATGTTAATACGGATTGAGAAGGAAGGAAATGGCCCAAAGTGATTAGTTTTAGCGGGCGAAAAACAACAATATACTAAGCTTTGGTTGTATTTTTACTATGATGCGTACTTCGAGGTTAAATTTGCTCCCAATATAGATCAGAGCTCGATGTAATAGTTCAGTACAGATTGTTATATTTTCGTCCTCAAGCGGATATGGGCCGAACAACCGTCGAATGGCGCCACTCAACCCCGCGGCGAGCGCTGCAAGTCTTACTCTCGTCGCTCGGCAATACCCCACCTGAGACGTCCCATTGCTCCACCGACAGGGGCTAGACGGAGGTGGTCAATCTGCCTTAGCCCGAATTGATATCTATCGGCTCCGCATTTTTTCCAGCAATCTGTGATCGTCGCCAAAGTGGCGGCATGGACGATCCAGGTATCGGCGTGTGTTTTTGGTACGTGGCATCCATTTAGGGCAAATCAACGACAATAAAGCCTGAACACTCCTCATCCTCGTCAGGATGCGGAGCTGGATATGTGCGGCCTTGTACTGAGTACGTACGGTCCCAATACCAACGGTTTGACGAACAAATCGCGATGAAGCTGCAGATGACTGGTATCGAATACATCTGCCGATGTTAACCGCATCGGAGCGAGCGCGAGCAAGATCCCATTTGAGATGAGAGGGATTTCGAAAAGCTGCTCCGGTTTTTTTCTGGAGAGATTTTGATGTCTGACGCCTATAAACACGACCCGAAACCATCGGGCGACGTAACCGAAATCACGAAGGTCGGGGCGCTGGCCGACGGCTTTGCCAACAGCGCTATTAATTCAACTGAAGTCGACGACGGCTCGACAGGTTATGTCGGTGGCGTCGCCAATGGCGACAATCGTGACAATACCGACAACAGCGTCGACGTCGACGTCAAAGCCGAACTCTCCGCCAACAATGGCGACAACCGCGATAACGAATACGACTGGAGCTACAAGTCCGACGACGACACCAGCACCAAGACCACGACGATCACCGACACCAAAACCGACTACGACTGGAGCTATGATAGCAAGTCGTACAGCGACAACGACACCAAGACGATTACGGACACCGATATCAAGACCATTACCGATACCGACACCAAGACGGTTTCCGATAGCAACAACACCGCTGACAGCTTCAACAAGACGGACACCGACTTCGCCGTCATCGAGGACGTCAAAGATTTCGACAACCTCGGCGTTGCCGGCCACGACCTCACCTTCAACCTCGGCGACGACTTCTCCTTCACGCTCGACGTCGACAGCATTCTGAATGACTCGCTGTCCGGCGCGGGCAACGACAGCGGCTTCAGCGCCGTTCAGGCAAACCATCTGGCCGACCAGGACAGCGCCTGGAACATCAAGATGGAGAACGAAGGCGCCCAGAACCACTTGAACGCCAATGCAGGCACCGCCGATAGCGCGGAAGGCATGGAAATGGACGGCCGGGGCTGGGATCTCAAGGCCGGCGACGACGCCACCGGCTCGAGCGCGGCCGATGCTTCGGCGATCCTTGCCAATTCAGGCTTCCACCTCGAGCTCGTTCAGGGCGCGAACCTGCTCAGCAACACGGTCGACTCCAGCGTCATCGGCGGCAATTCTCATGTCTCCGACGTCGGCGAGGATACCGGCACCTGATACTAACCTCCAGCGACCAAGACGAACTGCACCGGCCGGCGCCGGTGCAGTTCGACTGTTTGAAAACGGTTTGACGACCATGGCTCCCGGCGGGGCCGCTTTAAAAGGCCGATCGTCATTTCGAATGGGAGGGCCGAACCATGCATATCGAGAAGATTTCGGAAATCATTGCGCACTTCATCGGTCTCTTCGAGATGACCACCGAAGAGATGAGGGCGCGCACCAAATTTGCCGAAGGCACAGGAGCCGGCGACGATGGACCGGTTCTGCCGGATCAGGACGCGTTTACCGCGGCCTTCACTTCCAATCTGCAGCTCAAGGACTACGATCCCGAGATCATCTACAAAGGCGGCAGTTACGAGATCGAATTTGGTCCTTCGCGTCATTTGGGCCGCGTCTTCGAAGAGAGCATCGAGAAGCTGGCGGCGATTGCCGCAAGGGACATCCCGTTACCGCATTTCGGCTCGCCCACGGATATCGTGCTGTCGAATGAGCCGGAATTGAATGTCTTTGCCGGGCCTGGTTCGGCGATCAGTCATGTCCTCCAGGTCAACGTGCTTTACGACGACGACTATCTCGACATGACGGACGGCAATCATGCTGCCCGGGACACGAGTTTCGTCACCGAGCGGCTGGCGGAGTTCGGCACCAAGGCCGAAGTCTTCACGCCTTTTTCGGATCTCCACCGAACCGACAGCTATGACGGCGCCCTGAAGATCGCCCAGGATCTGGAAAGCTACATCCATAATGCCCGCGATACCAAGGATGCCGCAAATGTCCAAGACGAGGATAGCGAGAGCTGCGGTGCAACGCCGCCAAGCACCGACGCCACGCACGATTTCATCCGCCTCGATCCCGAGGTCAACGGTCCGGTTTACGTCAACGGCAAGATCGAGGCCGAGATCCCTGTCCTCGATGATTTCCTGCCCTACCGCGGTCTCGCCAAGCTCCCGGAAGAACCCGACGATAGCAATTCATCCGTTGAGCAGACCGACCCAAGCGGCAACAGCCTTGAGGTGACCGCCGGGGCGAACTTCGTCATCAACGTCGCCTCGGTGATCAATACCGCCGTCATCACCTCGGTCACCGCGGTGATGGGCGACTACCATCAGGTTGATGCGGTTTCCCAATCCTTTGTCTATAGCGATAATGACGATATCGCCTCGGCGCTGCGCGCATCCGCGCACTCGGCCGAGGAGGCGGGGACAGTCGCCAAGAATATCGCGGTCTTCCAACAAAGCACCTTCGAAGCATCGAGCCATGCCGAAACCGATGCTGCCGATCCGACGTTCCCGACCAGCTGGCGCGTCAGTGTCATCGACGGCGATGTCTCCTTCGTACAATGGGTCGAGCAGTATCACTTCGTCAGCGACAACGACACGATGACGGTCACCACCTCGGGATCCGAAACCACGGTTCTGACAGGCGGCAACACCTCCATCAACCTCTCCTCCTTTTTCGGGATGGGCATGCAATATGATCTGGTGATCATCGGCGGCAATGTGCTCGACATCAACAGCATCACGCAGATCTCGCTGCTCTACGACAATGACTGGGTGCGGGCGGAAGACGGCGCCGATCCCGGCGCCGACATCGAGACCGGCGACAATCTGATCTGGAATTTCGCCTCTATTCACAATGTCGGCGCAGGCAGCCCCTTCGAGGCAATGCCGGATTATATGATCGAGACCCAGAAAGCCATCGAAGATCGCGATCCCAACATGCCGGAAGGGCTGTCCTTCGATGTGAATTTCCAAGGCTATGCCGGCCTCAACGTGCTCTACATTACCGGTAATCTCTACGACATGACTGTTATAAAGCAGGTCAGCATCCTCGGCGATTCCGATGATGTGACCCAGGCGGCATCGACGCTTCTGAAGAACAATCCCGATGCAACGGTCACGATCGACACCGGCAGCAATGCGGTCGTCAATATCGCCGAGATCATCGATTATGACAGTTTCGGCCAGACGACCTATCTGGCAGGCCAGCTCTACTCGGACGCTATCCTCATTCAGGGCGGGCTTGTAGAGCATGACACGACCCAGCCGCACCAGGCAGACGACAGGCTCGCCAACGAAGTCATCGCCTTTCTCAACGACGATGATCCTGCGGCCGGCGATTCTGCCGATGGCGTAATCAATGCAGGGCATGACCTTTCTTGGTCGTCGGCGCATCCCGCCGACGTCATGCAAGCCGTGGTCGCGTGACCCTGAGGATTGTGAGAGAATCACGATGAACCAGATTTCGAAACAAGTCTTTGCAGCGGGCAGCGCCCTCGATTTGAGGTCAGGCAATATTCCCTCCGCTGCGCCCTCGGAAGCGGTGAGGAACGATCTGTGCATCTCTGCGATCGACGAAGCCGTCGAGAACCTTCGTCGGCTCACCGGTGCCGCCGCTTCGTCTGCGTCTTCCGATCGCAGCAAGGCGCCGGCCGATGTTCCAGCAAGCGACGCTGCCCATATGGCGCGCGCAGCCACGGTGCAGGCACCCCTCCCGCAAAAGACGGTGACGTTGGAATCCTCATTAAAAGCCTGGAATGCAGAACCGGCGGCTCCCGCTGCAGTGATGAGGGGCCCGGCACCAACAAAACCAGTGGAAGAAAAACCGGTTGAAGCAACACTGGCGGAGGCATCCGACCCATCGCCGATCGAGGCGCGGGCGACGCCTGAACTGCCGAAAGAGAAAACCGAGCTCAAATCGAGCCCGACGATGCCTTTCGCTAAGACCATCGAAGGCGACAGCGGTCCGGTCAGCGAGACCGACAGGCGTCTCCGCACCGGCGGAGGCGGAAATGGCAAGCATTCCGATCCCGGGGGCGGCGAAGGCGGGGGCGGGGGAAGTGGCGGCGGTTTTCACAAGCGCAGCGAGCCTGTGAATTTCGCCGCCAGCCTCGCGCGCGGCATGGGGGCCGTACGGCGCAACATGGTGGTCGTCATGATGTTCACGATCGCCATCAACATGCTTCTGCTGGCGATCCCGCTCTATCTCTTCCAGATATCCGACCGGGTGCTGACCAGCCGCTCGATCGACACGCTCGTCATGCTCTCGATCGCCGTGCTCGGCGCCGTGCTGCTTCAGGCCTTCATGGATACGGTTAGGCGCTTCATCCTGATGCGAACCGCGGTGGAACTCGAAGTGCAGCTCGGCGCGCCGATCCTCAGCGCTGCGGCGCGGGCCTCGCTGCATGGCAGCGGCAAAGACTATCAGACGCTCCAGGACCTGCAGCTGCTGCGCGGTTTCCTCACATCCGGCACGCTGATTGCGTTTCTCGACGCGCCGCTAATGCCGTTCTTCGTCGTCGTCGTTTATTTCGTGCATCCGCATCTCGGCATCATCATCATGACCTGCTGCGCGGTGCTATTCTTCATCGCCTATCTGAACCAGAAATTCACCGCCCGGCAATTTGCCGAATCCAACAGCTATCTCAGCCGGGCGAATTTCCACCTGGATTCCATGTCGCGCAATTCGCAGATCATCAACGCAATGGCGATGATCCCCGAGGCAGTGAAGATGTGGGGCCGGGAAACGGCGGGCTCGCTGAAATCGCAGGTCGAGGCGCAGGACCGCAACATCATCTTCTCCGGCATATCGAAGGCCTGCCGCATGATCACCCAGATCACTCTGCTCGGCTGGGGCGCGCATCTGTCGCTCTCCGGTGAGCTGACCGGCGGCATGGTGATTGCCTCTTCGATCATCTCGGGACGCGCACTGGCGCCGATCGAAGGCGCCATCGAAGGCTGGCACCAGTTCAACCGGTCGGCGGCCGCCTATTCCAGGATCAAGAGCCTGCTTTTGAACTCGCCGTTGAACTTCCCGCGCCTGCGCCTTCCCAATCCGGAAGGCCGGCTCGATGTCGAACGCATTCTGTTCGTGCCGCCGCCGCAGAAGAAGGTCATTCTCAACGGCATCTCCTTCTCCCTCAGGAAGGGCGAATCGCTGGCGGTCATCGGCAATTCCGGGTCCGGCAAGACGACGCTCGGCAAGATGCTCGTCGGCTCGATCGTGCCCACGTCGGGAAATGTGCGCCTTGACCTGATGGATCTGCGAAACTGGGATCAGCGCCAGTTCGGCGAAAGCATCGGCTATCTGCCGCAGGACGTGCAGCTCTTTCCCGGCACGATCAAGGCGAATATCTGCCGCATGCGCGACGACATCGAAGATCACCAGATCTACGAGGCCGCGGTGCTGGCCGACGTCCACGAGCTCATCGCGGGTTTCCCGCAGGGTTACGAGACCATCGTGGCGGCCGACGGCGCTCCGCTTTCGGGCGGCCAGAAGCAGCGCATCGCGCTTGCTCGCGCCTTCTTCGGCAATCCCAAATTCGTCGTCCTCGACGAGCCGAATTCGAACCTCGATACACAGGGTGAGGCAGCCCTTGCCAAGGCGCTGATCCATGCCAAGAAGCAGGGCATCACCACCGTGACGATCACCCAGCGCCCGGCCCTGCTCCAGTGCGTCGACAAGATCCTGGTGCTGAAGGACGGCACTGTCGCCATGTTCGGGGAGCGGATCGAGGTGCTGCAGGCGCTATCGAAGAACAACAGCAATAACGGTCAACAAGCACCGCGCATCGAAGGGTGAAGGCTATGGCACGGAAACAACAGGAGACCGCCGGTCCGGTGCAGCTCGAATGGTATAGCGACGTGCCGCGCTCGATCCGGATGCACAGCATCGTCGGCCTGACGGTTCTCTTCACCTCGTTCGGAGGGTTCGGCTTTTGGGCCGCAACGGCGCCGCTCGCCTCGGCTGTCATCGCCCAGGGAAGTTTCGTTGCGACGGGCAACAACAAGATCGTCCAGCATCTGGAAGGCGGCATCATCAAGGAGATGCGCGTCAGCGAGGGTGATACCGTGAGGGAAGGCGATATTTTGCTGACCCTCGATCCAACCGCCTCTCGCTCGAATGAGCGGATGCTGCAGCTTCGGCGCCTGCGCCTGGAAGCCGTCGTCACAAGGCTGCGCGCCGAAGCGCAGGGTCTGCGCGAATTCCACCTTCCCGCTATTGTGACGAAAGAGGCGGGCGATCCGGACATCAACGCGATCATCCAGAGCCAGAACATCGTCTTTCACAGCAAGCAGATCAAGCTCGAAGAGCAGCTCAATCTGATCGAAAAAAACATCCAATCGCTGGAATATCGCTTCGCCGGTTATACCGGCCAAAAGGAATCCTTCGAAAGGCAGCTATCGCTGCTGACCGAGGAACGCGACTCCAAGGCCCGGCTGGTCAAGGTCGGCTATATGCGCAAGACGGATCTCTTGGCGATCGAGCGGGCGATCGCCGATGCCATGGGCGACATTGCGCGCCTGAACGGCGAGATCAACGAGAGCGAGGCAGAAATCGCCAAATTCCGCCAGGAAGCCGTCATCGCCGTCAACTCCAACAAGCAGGCGGCGCTCGATGCGCTTGAGACCGCCGAATCCGATCTCGACAGCGTGCGCGAACAGATGCGCGAGGCTGCAGGCGTGCTCGAGCGCACCACCATCCGTTCACCGGTGTCGGGAACCGTCGTACGCTCCTATTTTCATACCGCCGGCGGCGTCATCACCACGGGCAAGCCGATCATGGAGATCCTGCCGGCGCATGTGCCGCTGATCCTGGAAGCGCAGGTGCTGCGAACCTCCATCGATCAGCTGCGCGAGGGAGAAATGGCATCGGTCAGGCTGACGGCGCTCAACCGGCGGACGACGCCGGTTCTAGAGGGCAAGGTCTTTTATGTCTCGGCCGATTCGATCGAGGAGAATGCGGGCCTCTCGGTCAAGGACGTCTATATCGTTCGCGTCGCAATACCCGACTCCGAGATTGCGCGGGTGCATAATTTCCATCCGGTTCCAGGCATGCCGGCCGAAGTGCTGATCCAGACGTCGGAACGCACCTTCTTCGAATATATCAGCAAACCAATTACCGACAGCATGTCCCGGGCTTTCAAGGAACGCTGAGCGATCCAGCAAACGACGGGGGTCCGCGAGGATCAGGGATTTGTCCGTGTTCTGATATGATGTCGGTAATGTATCATCCCTTCGGGATGGATCGTCCCCTCCGGGGAAGAAAGGGCGAGCATGGCGGCGATGTCGGATGTCCTGCTACGGGTCGGGCGCCTGAACTATGTCTGGACGAATACCGAAAGCCTGCTGATCTACATCATTGCCCATCTCCTCCGGGTCGAAAAAGATGCGGCAATCGTCGTGTTCCTGACCCTCAACACGACACGTGCACGGATGGATCTCATCGAACGGCTTGCAAAGCTCGCTTCGACCCCGCCTTCCGACCGGAAAGCGATCCTTTCAGCCATGGCGCGGCTGAAGAAGGAATCCAAGACCCGCAACAAATACAATCATTGTATTTATTCCTTCGACGACAAGGGAGACATCTCAAGCACACAATTGATGCGGCTGGTCGAGGACGACAAGGAGATCCGCTACGGCAAGATCGAGCAGATGGATGCGCGCGAGATCGACCATTTGGAGAAGTCGATAGCCGAGATCGTCGCCATCAGCCGGACGCTCTGGGCCTTTATCCATGCGAGCCCGCGGATCTCCGGCGAGCTCTGATCTAGTCCTTATGTATGGTGAGTGGCCGAACTTTGGACACCTTGGCGACCTATATTGAGGCATCGTGTTTCATACAAATTGCTTAACTCTATGTAATTGAATTATTTAATAAAATATATCCGGATTCTGGGTTATTTGCCGGCTCAAAACTAATCATAATTAAGCCCTGAAAATCATCCGGACGGCTTATTTGAAGATCGGTTTTTCCCCTTAGAATGAAAGCTCCCGAGTAACGTATGGAGTATTGGGGGGCGGCCATGCGCATAGATATCATCGACACCATTGCCGGGTTCGAGGCGGTGCGCGACAACTGGGACCAGGTCTTCATGGACGATCCCGATGCGCAGCATTTCCTCTCCTGGATCTGGCTGAAGAATTATCTGTCGCGCCGGCGCCGCTGGTTCATACTCGCCCTTCGCGAACGCGATCCGGATGCACCCTACGTTGCTTTTTTTCCCTTGCGCCTCATCACGCATCTCAACGAAAAAACCGGCCTCTTCTACGACGAGATCATAATGGCCGGGAATTTTGCGGCCGATTATACCGGCTTCATCGTCAGGCCGGATTACGAACATCATGCCATTGCCGGCTTTGCCTCGTTTATCAAACATCAGAACTGGACCGACCTGAAGCTCGATTATTTTAGCGGCCCTGCCGGACGGCGCGAGAAGATGATCGAGGCGCTGCGGGGGCCGGAGGTGATGTTTCGCGACAGCTCGCCCAGAAACAATGAAAACATCGACAATACGATCTGCCCGATCGTTCCCCTGCCGGCAAGCTTTGACGATTATCTCGAACAGCGCATGAGCAGTCAGACGCGCCAGAAGCTCCGGCGATTCCTGCGCAAGGTCGAAGGCGGCGATATCTTCCGCATCACGACGGCGACCCCCGAGACCATCCATCGCGACCTGGACATCCTCTTCGATCTCTGGCGGACCAAGTGGAGCACCCGCAAAGGCGCGGAGCGGACCGAGCGGCTGATCATCACCACCCGCGAAATGCTGATGGACTGCTTCGACAACGGCAATCTCGAGGTGCCGGTCTTCTGGCATGGCGACCAGCCGCTTGGCGCGCTGGCGAATATCGTCGACTGGCGGAAGAAGGCGATCCTCTTCTATGTCACCGGCCGCGACGAAAACTGGAAGACGCCGTCTCCCGGTCTCATCCTGCATGGCCACTGCATCCGGCGGGCGATCGAGCAGGGCTTCAAGACCTATGACTTCCTGCGCGGGAACGAGCCCTATAAATATATGTTCGGGGTCGAGGAACGACGGATCAGCTGCACGCTCTTCCGCACCCGCAATGGCCAGAATCTGCATGGAGCGCTCAACCCGCGCAGTATTCGTTTCGTCTATGAACAGGCGCTCGACATGTACCGCGACGGCGCCCGCGGGAAAGCGGAGATTGCCTTCAACCAGGTCCTGCAATCGGCTCCAGGCCATACCGGCGCGGGATTTGGCCTCGCCAATCTGCTGTTCGACCGGGGCAGGCTGACGGAGGCTCTGGCCGCCTATAAGGCGCTCGCCGAGCAAGCGCCCGATCCGACGCCGATCCAGATGCGGCTTGGCGATACGCAGCTTGCTTTGCATCAATACGACCTGGCCGCCGAGACGTTCCGCCTGGTCGGCGATGTCGGGCCGCATCTGATCCAGGCGCATTACAAGCGTGGCATTGCTCTTGCAGCCGGCAAACGGCTGGCCGAAGCGGAGGCCGTTTTCGCCGCGATCCGGGACGTGCATTCGGACGATCCGGCCGCACTCGACTATGTTGCCAAGGCAAATGCCGCCCTCGAACGGATCCAGGCGAGGGCCGAACCCACGCCTCATAAGACCGATGTCGTGTCCGAGACCATCGCCCGCTGGAACCGAGGCTGGCAGCTCAGCGAGCGACGCCAGCCACGTCTGCACTGACGAGATACCTGCCGGGACAATGCCTTCTGGCGGTTCCTGGACGCGCAGCCGCCATGGTCTTTGATTTCGAGCTGTGATCGTTGTTAAAAGAGGCGCAAGCCTAATTTGCAACGCCTCAGTGGAACCTCATGCAGACCAATGCAGATGGCGCCGAAAGGGAACGGCTTCTGGCCATTCTCGATTTCTGGCACAAGATCGAGTTCTTTATTCCCTACGATCTCTCCAGCCGTATCGTCGCAGGTGAAGGGCGAAGTGTCTTCTGGCTGCATGCAAGGACGCTCGACGATGACAGTGCCGCGCTCAGCCGTCCAGCAATCCCCGAGGAGAAGCAGATCACGGGTTTTACCCTGTTTCTCGGCGTTTTCGGCAAATCCGAAATTACCGCTGTCCGCAGGCACTTCGATATGACTGCGGCCGATATCGCCGAATATGAGGATGCCGAACGCGGCGATCTCGACGGCGATACCTGCTTTGCCAGCCTGCAGCTGACACCCCTGGGGCAGCCGATTTTCGATACATTTTCCGTGTCCACGCTTCCATGGGCTTTGGGGCGCGTGCGAAAATCCGGCCTCTCCTCGCTCAGCCACGAGGCATTTGCCGACGGCAAGCGGCAACTGACGGAATTGCTTCAGAATTTTCGGACGCAGCGACAGCTGAGATCCTCATCCTTCGACGACGATGCCGATCAGCCGCTCGATGCCGGCGAAATCCTGACGCTGCATGAATTGCTCTGCGATTGGGCGAGCTTCGCCACGCATCAGGAGAAGCCCATTGCCGCGGTTGAAATACGCTACAAAGACAGGGCGGAAAGGCCCGAAATCCTCTCGCTGCCACCGCGACCGGAGAGCCATGCGCCCGATGCCGACGATGAGGATGATGAGAGCGCAAGCGCCGAGGAAGAGATCGGTATCCTGAACAGCTTCTTCATCGAGGATATCGAGCGGGCGATAATGTGCGTCAAACACGGTGATATTCCCGAGCCGCTCAGGCGATATCTCACCCCCCTCGCCCCGGAGAAGCGGATCGATCTCTATTCGGAGGATGGGCGCAAGGCGATCATTCGGGCCTTGCATCCCGGAAAACTCAACAGTGGACGCTGGCTCAGCGAATCTCATCACGCGATGAGCCTCATGCAGCAGTTCGCGATCAACTCCGCCATTGGCGACCTTTCGGAGACCGGACTTTTCTCGGTCAACGGCCCACCGGGGACGGGAAAGACGACCCTGCTTCGCGACATGTTCGCGGATAATATCGTTCGGCGCGCCCGCGTTCTCTCTTCCTTGAAGGTGGCGCGCGATGCCTTTGACGGATCGCCGCGCCGCGTCACCTTCACAGACCGCAGCACCGCCTCGATATCGGCGCTGATTCCGGGCCTCGCCGGTTTCGAAATGGTGGTCGCCTCTTCCAACAATGCCGCCGTGGAGAATGTTTCGCGCGACCTTCCCAAGCGAAGCTCGATCGCCAGGACGTCTTCCCTCCAATATCTGCAGACGGTCGCGCACAAGATCGCCTGCCAAAAGGACAATGGCGCCGCCGTCAAGCTTTCCGACGGCGACCGCCCATGGGGTTTGATCGCCTGCGCGCTCGGCAACTCCAGGAACCGGCGAGCCTTCAAAGAACGGTTCGCCTTCATGGAGATCCCCGAAAGGCCGAACCCCGGCTGGTCCGGCGCGGCCAAGCCGCAGACGATCTGGCAGTGGCGAGAGAGCTATCAGGGGCCGAGCTTCGCCGAAGCATCGTCGGCCTTTCGTGCCGCCGACGAGCGGGTTCGCGACAAGATCGGTCAATATGGGCGCTATGCCGATCTCCACGACGATATCGCGCGGGTCTCACAGGATGCATTCTGCCGCGACGCGCTTGAACGGGTCGCGGCCGCCGCCGCCGACCTTCGGCGCGCGCAGAAGCGCTGCGACCTGACCGCGGCGGAAATGCTCCAGATCAAGGAAGAGTTGTCACATCTGAAGGAGGAGGAACAGCTGCTCGACCGCAGCGCGCCTGCCTGGTGGGAGCGAGTGATGCCGAGCAGTCCCGCCCGCCAGCACCGGCAGAATGTCGGCGCCAATGCACGCCGGCAGCTGGAATTGCGCAAGGCGCTGGCGGACTGTGAACAGTATCTTGCGAAAATCCATGAACCTCAGCGGCAACAGTCTTTGCGAGAACATGAGCGGGCCGAACAGGCACTGCGGTCACGACAGAAAATCTGGGAGAGGAAAAGAGAGGAATTCGACCGTCTGGGGGAAGTTTTCGGTCATCCCACTTTGCCCGGGCGTCTCACAGACCTCGAAACCGAGCGGTTGCAGATCGATGGTCTCTGGCATCAGCACGAGCTGGCAGGCCTGCGCTCGGCATTGCTGGAAGCGGCGTTGACGCTGCACGAAGCCTGGCTGGCGGAGGTTGGCAGAAAAGGCGGGGGTTTTGGCGGAAACATCGTTGCCATCAGCAAACTGCTGTCCAACAACAGTCCCGTCGATGACGAGCACATAGCATTGATCTGGCAGAGCCTTTTCATGATCGTTCCCATCGTCTCGACGACATTCGCCTCCTTCGCCCGACAATTTCGCGGGCTGGGCGCCGGTTCGATCGGCTGGGTCTTCATCGACGAAGCCGGTCAGGCGGTGCCGCAAGCGGCGGTCGGGGCCTTGTTGCGAGGGCGCCGCGTCATGGCGATCGGCGATCCGCAGCAGATCGAACCGGTCTTTATCCTTCCCAGCGCGCTGATCACTGCCGCTTCTGCTCTCTCTGCCCACACGGCGGCAGGACAATATTCGCCGAACCGGGCGTCGGTGCAGATGCTCGCCGATGCCGCCAACCGCTATGGAACGACCGTCCCCGGCGAGGAAGCGGACGGGCTTTGGATCGGCTCCCCACTGAGGGTGCATCGGCGCTGCTTCGATCCGATGTTCGGCTTGGCCAACCGGATCGCCTATCAGGACAAGATGGTATTCGGGCTGGAGAATCGCCGGCCGGCCGGCGACGCGCCGCCATTTTATGGTGACAGCGCCTGGATCGACGTCAGGGGCAGGGTAGCGGGCAAACAGACGGTTGCCGAACAGACGGACTTCATCGTCGATGTCCTCACTGCAACCTATCGCCGCGATGGCGCATTGCCGGACCTCTACATCATCTCGCCCTTCAAGGAGATCAAAAGCAATCTGAGGCAGGCTCTGACCCATGCAGGATGGGTCGATCCGCTCGGAAATATGCGGTCCCCTCCTTTGAGGTTGTCTCGATGGCTGCGGGAGCGGATAGGCACGGTCCATACCTTCCAGGGCAAGGAGGAGGACATCGTTTTTATGGTGCTCGGCGCCGATGCCGATCACAGCGGAGCCGCAGCTTGGGCCGCATCGAAGCCGAACCTCCTGAACGTGGCGCTGACACGCGCCAAACGCCGCTTCTATATCGTCGGCGACCGCACTCTCTGGCAAACCTTGCCGTACTTCAGGGAGACCGCGAATGCTTTGGAGACTGTGCAAGCAGCGGAATTCCTGGCCCGGAATGAGCTGAACTGACGGATCCCGCTGTTGCGCGCTGAATCCCACGACCGTTCCCAGCAACGCCAAAACCCGCCGAGAGGCGGGTTTTGGGGTGTTGTGCTAAGGGAATTTGGTTGCGGGGGCAGGATTTGAACCTGCGGCCTTCAGGTTATGAGCCTGACGAGCTACCGGGCTGC